>CAUJFU010000269.1 GCA_963169055.1 Myxococcota bacterium | reverse complement strand
CATCTTCTTCACGCCCCGCATCGATCAAGACGCTCTTTCCGCCTGATACACGGATCAACAATGCGTCACCTTGCCCCACATCGACCACATCGATCGTCAGCGCCCCCGCCAAGATCTCAAACGCTCCCCCCAACCGCTTTTCCGTTCCGCCTTGCTCCCACAGCAGGTCATATATCCCTGCCTGTCCGCCTTTTCCAAGCAACACTTCGGCTTTTTGTGGCGTCAAGATCCGCAACGTCCCCAAAGCGATCTTCTGTCCGTCCTTGCCGACCAGCCACGCTTTTGCGCTGCTCTCAAAACCTTCGCCCAAGATCGTCAACGTCGCGTCTTGTTGATTGGAGGCGCTCGCAGGACGGATGGCCGCAAGGCTCACAGGCGGCGGGGCGTTGCAACTCATTACCACAACGCCAACCAACCATCCCAACCACCAAGACCAAAACACCATACGCCTCTTCATGCCCGCTCCTAAAAACCTCACAACAACGCACCTGACCTCGCCACAACGCGCTCGGCCTAGATGGCCCACATCGAAGAAAGGGCGTGGATCTCTCGACGCCGTTGTTCGGAGATATTGCGTACGATCTCGATGGCTTTGGGAAAGCGTGGACGGACCTTTGCCGCGTCATCTGCACGCAACTTGATCAAGATGCAGTCTTCGGCAAGACAGGCGCTATACAACGCACTATCCCGGCCCAAGATCGCGCTCTCACCAAAAAAGTCCCCCACCCCAAGGTGTTGAACGCTGACCTCTCCTTCCGATCCTTTGCGTTTCAAAAGCTCCGCTGTTCCGCCTGCAATCAAATACAGCGCATCGGAAGGTTGATCTTCGCGCACCAAAACAACGCCTGATTTGCCTTCAAGAACAGAAAAGAATTCGACAAGAGACACCCGATCCTCGGTCGAAAGAGCAAAAAACAGCAGCGACGTAAGCAAGAGATTTTGAATCAATCGTTGGTACACAAAACGCCGCAGTTCAGTATCGACGTTTGGGTGGGACTGAACGACGTTGCGCAGATCTTCGCGGGTCAAGCGCAAGAGTTGGCAATCTTCGAGGCAAGTGACGGTCGCGGTGCGCCGCAACGGTGTGAGCAACGCGATCTCACCGAAGAATTGGCCGGGCCCGAGTTCCGCGAGAACTTCTTCTTCGCCATCCACACGTCGCGTCAAAACCACCCGCCCTTCGCTGATCAAGAAGAATTCGTTCCCGTATTCTCCTTGCTGCATCAGAACTTTTCCCTTCGGGGCTTCGACCGGAAACAGATAATCCATCAAAGCCGCCGTACTATCGGCATCAAGGCGGCTAAAGAGGCTAGGGAGCTTTTGCGATTCTTTACGCGATGCCTCTTTTTGGCGCACCTCGTCTGTCGTCCAAGAATCCGCTTCGCCTGTTTGTTGCTTCTCAAACCCACCTGTTCGTTGCTTCTCAAACCCACCTGTTCGCTGCTTCTCAAACCCACCTGTTTGCTGCTTCTCAAAACCACCCGTTCGCTGCTTCTCAAAACCACCCGTTCGCCGTTTCTTTTGGGTTGGAAGCGAAGAAGCAGCGGATGTGCCTGTAGGTTGGTTCATCGGTTCAAAGGGCGAGGAGATCGGAGGCCCCGAGGAGTGCTCTGGAAGCGTCGAATACAAGGTCGGTTCCTCGCCGCTGCTTGGGGGGGCGGCGAGCGCGTCGCTGCTTGGCGGGGCATCCATCTCCATTTGTGACGCGGACGGGCGTGGGGGTTGGACCCATGTAATCGGCATTTCACCGCTGCTGTCTTGATCACCGAGCAGCGCTTCAGAACCGAGAACAGAGACGGGGATCGAGGCTGTAATCTCGCTAAAGGGCAAGGGTTGATTGGTTGCCCCGGGGGTTGCGTAGCGCTTGTTGTAAAAAGTCGCCAATCGACGCGACAGTTTTTCATAAGCCGAGAAATCCAACAACGCCACCGCTTTCGAGCAGCTAATCGCCCGCAAATACTGTCCTTTTTCAGCCCATTCCATCGCGACCTCGCCGTACGATGCGATCGCTTCTTCGGGGCGACCACAGCGCGCAAGCAAGGATGCTCGAAAAGCCCGAAGCTCCGTTTCTTCAGGGTCTTTTGCAATCAAGATCTCGCACTCTTTGAGTGCGTCTTCAAAATAGCCTTGCTGTTCCAGCCAAGCGATCAGCTTTCTTCCGTCTTGCACAGTCGTTCCATCCTGCAAAAAGGCGGAGGCCCCGCCGCAATGATTGTCCTTGACCGTATGCGTCCGATGCGTGACTTGCCCAAAGCGTGGGTCGTCTCAGTTCGATGTTTTGTCGTGGCCTGTTGCGATGTTCCCCCCGTTCCCCTTGCGTTTATTGCGCTGTGACGGACACAGGGACTTTTTGGGTGATGTTGTTCATGGTGATGAACAAGAACGTCTCGCCCGCAGCGACCCCTTGGATATCGAATTTGATGGTGTCTTGACCAGCGGGAACCACGATCTTCTCGGGGTTTTGGCTTGCGGGACGAATGGAATTGCTGTCCCCAAAACTAAAGGTGGCCGTCGTCTCCACGCCACAAGACTTGCTAAACGTCGTCGTGACGGTCACGATCTGGTTGACTTTGGCCCGAACAACGGTGGGTAACATCGTCACGGGCACGCAATCTTGCGGGTTGACCGAGCATCCAGCGGGGAGCGCTCCCACCCACAACACAGACAGGAGCAACACAGAGAACTTGAACCATCGCATCATCGAAAAAGCCTCCAAAAAAGAAAAGATACTTGGCCTTGATACCCACCAAGGCAAAAATGGCCTCGCGATTTGTTGCACCAAAACCGACACAACAAAGTGCGGTCCAAAAAAAGAAGTGTCACGTCGCTTGAATCCAAGGCTGCCTCTCGTGTATAAACGGCACGACATCTCGCGCCTGTTTGTTCTTGCGAGGCATTGGGACCGTGCAAAAAATGCAGATTCGAGCGTATAATGCACAAAACGGCCTGATGTCAAGATCACAGACGCGGATCGAACAAAACAAGGAGAACTGATGCGCACACGAAACCACCGATGCTTGGCTTTTTTTAGCGCCCTGCTGCTGCTTTTGGCGGCTTTCCCTGCAACCGCACAAGACAACGACGGCCTCAGCGGTAGCCAACAGCGTCGCTTGAGCAGCCTGAGCACGCGCATCACCTCGATCGAAGAACGGTTGCGCGCCCTCTCTAAGCGCTCCGAACGCCTGAGCGAAAAGATCTTCAAAAAGAATTTTTCCTTTGGCGCCCCTCGCTTGCGCATCGTCTACGAAGATCGGATCGGCTGCACCTTCCGCGTCAACACCGTCCAGATCACCCTCAACGGCAAGCCGATCTTCTCTCACGATATCAAAAAACAACCCGCCATCTCAGGCCGCCAGATCGTCTTTGACCAAGAAGTTCCTGTCGGACGGCACCGCGTGATGGCCTCTTTTGTCATCGAAGGATACGGCTGCGGTGTCTTCACTTACATGAAAAAATACAAGAACATCCGCGCTCAAAAGCCCATCGTCATCACCACCGAAAAAGGCCAAGCCTCCATCGTCGCCATCGGCCCCATCGACAAAGGCGGTGACACCGTGGAAACCCGCGTCGACGTCAGCGTCGAATTCACCAAAACCCCCATCGTCAATCACAAACCCTAAACCCCAAACTCCCCGCTCTCGCATCCCAGTCCCCAACACCCAAACCCGATCTTCGACCCCAAACCCCAGCCTCCATCGGCACAACAAAAACCATGCGTATCTCTTGTCCTTTCTACCGCTTTTTTGGATTCTTCTTTTCTCGCAAACGCCCTTCCTGCGCGGCTTTCCGCCCACTGTTTGCTTTCTTCGGATTGTGCGCGGTTTGCGGGTGCAGCACTCCAAGCGCCTTTTACCGTAGCCCCCGCCCTGCCTCTTACTACAGCACCCACTACTGCTTTGAAGTTCCAAAACAAGCGGTTGTCTCGGCTCTTGAGGGCTTTATCAAGCAGCAAAACTTCCCTCTCCAACAGCACGATCCCCAACAACACATCTACCACACCAAGCCCGTTGCCTTCGAACGCTACGGCACACGCTGGCAAGAATACGGGCATCTCGTGACCCTTCGCTTTCAAATCCGCCATAGCACGGGACCGATCGACCTCAAGGGACTCCCTGCATGGGCTCTGGATGGCTCCCCTCCCAAACCACCCCCTCCCCCAGAACGCAACAACTATCCCAGCGAGCAAGCCTTTGCGAACGCCCAACAGCACTACTTCCAACACCTCGACACCCTTACAACGACGATGCAACGGGGCGTTGCGCTGGCCAAAACATGGCAAGGCTGCCGTCTGCGCCAGTCTACACAGCGCACCCTTCTCCACATCGACGCCAAGATCCGCGCTCACAAACTTCAACGCCCCTTCTACACGCTCGACCCCAAAAGCCCCTCACTAGCCGTCCCCTCCAACCGCACCATCGAATACAGCATCTTGCGCATCATCGCGCTGCGCATCCAACGCGCACGCTTTATGCCACCCCTTCTGTTTTAATCACCTTCTTTCACTCACTTTTTTTGGCTTCTGCGTTGCGTTCGACATAATCGGCCAAGCGACGGCGGGGAGATGGCGGCTTGCCGCTTTGACGGTAGGCCATATAGTCGCGCAAGATCTGCGCATGATCGAAACTCATCGGAGAAGGCGGGGTGACGGGTGAAAACAACCGAGCATTCTTCGCATCATCCGCAGCTTTGGGGACACCTTGTGCTTGACCGATAAACACCACAGAAGTGACATGTTGGCGCGGATCGCGTTGCGGATCCGAATACACATAAAGCATCGTATCCAAGACCACATCCAAACCCGTCTCTTCTTTGATCTCACGCACCGCTGCAGCTTCGACGGGCTCGCCATAATCAACGAACCCACCCGGGATCGCCCAACCATGCGGTGGGTTCTTTCGCTCGATCAACACGATCTGGGAGCCTATCTCAACGATCACATCGACCGCCAGATAGGGGTTACGCGGATGATTTGCCATCAACACATCCTTTCTTTTTGACAACAGAAATTTCGTACACACGGAAAGTCCCGCTTTGGATGTCGGCCCTCACTCAAACGATTTGCTTTCCTCCCGCTTTTTTACACCACAGGACGCTCTCAATCTCCCAAAGATACGGAAGATGCAGCGGGAAACAACACATCGCGCAAAAAACCAACCTCTTCGGCAAACCAAACTTCGTCCTCTTGCCTTGTGACCTGAAGTTCCGCATCAGCGGCTCGCACATACGCAGGCAAAACAGACCACGCAGACTCGGGCAATCGGCCTTTTGCGTAATCTTGTTGCGCCAAAGCCACCAAAGCGCTCCCGCGCAACTTGACCGGCACAGCCGGCCAACGCGCACTCACCGCACCTTGCTCTCGCCACACTCGACTCATCACAGATCCACCTGTACCCACCAACAAAGGCGATGGCATCTGCTTGATCGCATCATGGAGACGCCACGGCGAAACCAACAGCGGCGAAGACACCGCAACGCACCGCGCACACACCGCAACACATCGCTTTGGATCTACTGCTTCTTGGCTGCTCACGATCCCCCGACTATCCGAAGACTCAGGCTGTTCGATCTCGATCTCGCCTTCCTCGATCCGATAAAAGCCTGCATACACCTGATCTTTTCGCGCATCCACGCACGCAACAACCCACGACGTCGCAACCATCGGAGCGCTCCAAGCCCACGCATCCAACGAAGACACTCCAAACAACGGAATCCCTAGCGCCCACGCCAAACCTTGCGCCGTCGCCACACCAACCCGCAACCCAGTAAAAGAACCCGGGCCTTGCCCCACCACCATCGCTTCGAGATCTTCGACGCGCCACGACACCAACGACAAGGCCGCATCGATCTGTGCCAAGATCTGCTCACTATGCCCTGTACCCGACCAAAACACCTGCTCGAACATCACTTGGTTGTTTTCGACCAAAGCAAGGACCACATCAGGCGTCGATGTATCCAACGCCAACCAACGCTTCGGTCGCTTCAAACTTTTCGCCACAAGCCCCTCTCGCGCTGATGGTGTGCTGTTTTCCAACAATCTCCGCTCCTTGTCTGCTCTATCCACTTCTTCCCGTTGCCACCGCATCTACGCGGCTTTCAAAAACCACCATATCTACATCTTCCCGCTCTCACCGCACCTACGCGGTCTTCAAAAAACCCCGTTCTCGCGCCACTTCAAGCGACAGAGCCGTTGGTCTGAAAAGCCCTGTTCGTCTCGCCGATACGGGGTCAAGGGGACGAAGTTCCCTTGCGGGGCGTGGGGCAGCGCCCCACAAAAACTATCCAATTGCGTAAGTCATCTCACGAAAAAAACGTGCGCAAGATATCATTGCGAAAGCCCAAAAACATCAAGAGCATCAAAAGAACTAAGCCGACAAGCAGCGCGAACTCTTTGATCCGTGCGGGGATAGGGCGGCGGATGATGGCTTCGATGCCGAAAAAGAACAAATGACCGCCATCCAAGATCGGGATCGGCAATAGGTTCAAGACACCAAGATTGATGCTGATCAGCGCCATGTGCCGCAAAAACACCTCCCATCCGCTTTTGACAGCATCTTGGGCGATTTGAAAGATCAAGATCGGGCCGCCGATCGTATCGGTCGAGATCTCACGGGCAAACATCTTTTGCAACACCCCCACCAACAAGCCTGCAACCTCCCATGTATCCTCCCATGCACGGCTCGCGGCGTAACGCCAACGAGAATCGATCGAGATATCTTCGCCCGCTGCGTACGGCTGGTGAAGCAGATGCCCAAGAATCATCTGTTTGTGTTTTTGCTTGAGCGGATCAGTCCATGTCATCGCAAACAGCGCAAACTTTCGCCGCACGATCTGTCCTGCGCGTTCAAACACCACTTCATCTTGCCCTGATTCTTTAGGGCGCGGTAGCATCGCAAGATCCGACTGCACTTTCAGCGTCTTGCCTGCGATGGCGATCAACCGATCACCTGCTTTTAATCCCGCAGCCGCCAACGGAGAACCCGCCAATACATCCCGCAAAAACAGCTCGGACGAGTGGATGCCGTCTTCATACTCAACCTTTCCTTGGAGCTTCCGAACCTTCGGCAACACAACCACCTCGCGGATCGGCAGATAACCTTGAAAGCGCACCTCGATCCCTTCGTAGCGAAGGGGTCGCTTGTAAGCGTAGCGATGCGGCCCCGATGGGGTCTTTCGCACTTCGCGCACCAGATCATCCCAACGTTTGACGGATACCCCATTCACCTTGACGATCAAATCCCCCGTACGCAATCCTGCCCGATACGCCGAGGATTGTGGATCTGCAATCCCCACCTCTGGCAACCGATAATCCGCCGTGATCCCGATCAGTCCGCGTACTTTTTCGACTCCCAACGCATCGCGGTATACGTGCCGTCGGGGGGTCAACGCCACCCCCAGCTTTTTCCCATCCCGTTCGATCTCCAAACGCACCTTGCGTTCGGGGGATTGGCCGATCGTGCTCAACAGGTGCCGAAAATACCGCGTTGTCTGTCCGTCCACCCCCACGATCCGATCTCCCGCACGCAGACCTGCTCTTTCTGCCGGACTCCCCGGAACCACCGTACCGATCACTGTCGCCATCTCGTTCTTTTGAACCCCGTACAGCACACCAAACGCCGCCAACGGCAACACCACAAGGTTCGCGATCGGACCCGCCAATACGATCAAAGCCCGCTGGTACAACGGTTTGTTCGAAAACGAACGGGCGATGATCTCTTTCGGGCCTTTCATCGGCTCGTGTTCCCCAAACATCCGCACATAACCACCAAGCGGCAGCCAACACACTTGGTACAGCGTTTCACCCCAACGAAACCGCAACAGATGCGCCCCAAATCCCAGCGAAAACACTTCCACCCGCACACCAAACCACTTGGCCGCCAAAAAATGCCCCAGCTCGTGAACAAAGATCAGCACGCCCAACATCAACACAAAACCAAAGAGACTCAAAAGTACCGACATATCCGCCTCAAACGCCAAGACCTTGCGGGGTGGACGACTTGCTTCTTCCGTCTCAGCGCGCCAAGATCACCCACGTCGCATAATAAAAGATAAACGGACCGTTAAACAGCAACGCATCAATTCGGTCCAACAATCCCCCATGACCCGGCAACAGAGAACCTGAGTCCTTCACATGGTGCGCACGCTTCATCAGCGACTCGCTAAAATCCCCGATCTGCCCGAGAATCGACGTACACACGCCGATCACCACACAATCCCACCATCGCAACTGCGGCAACAAGATCCACGAGATCGCAAACGCCCCGACCACGCCGCCCACCGCACATCCAAACACTCCCGCCCACGTCTTGTTCGGTGACACCGCCACAAACACCTTTGGACCCCCGATGCTCCGACCAAAGAAATACGCCATCGTATCCCCCAAAAACGTCGTCGTCATCAACAAAAACACCCACGCATTCGTCGTTGCAGCCCCGCCCGCCGACAGACCCGCATTGGTCGAAATGGCCCTTCCCTCGGGCAAATAAGACAACAACGCAATGTGCGAACCCAAAAGGCTCGTATACAACACTCCAAAACAAAACAACGCCAAATAGCTCGGAACCACCGCTTGATTTGCCGCTCCGCCCCTCGAAAACAAAAACCACGCAGTCGCCAACTGAAGCAACAACACCACGATCACCAGCCCCGCCGGCATCAACGGAAACCCATAACGCGCAGGCGGCGACCACAAGCACAAACATCCTACCACCACCCCCACCGCACAAAACACCCCAAACCACCGCAACTTCCGCGTTTCTTCCGCCAACAAGATGTTCAAGAGTTCTTGCGTCGACAACGCAACTCCCACCACCACCAACGCAGGAAATCCCCACCACGGTCCCCATCCCAACAAAGCTATTACAAACGGCACCAACACCAACGCGGTCAACACTCGCGCTCCAAGGCCAGATGACATCGCCACGCCTCCATCTCCAGATCAGCGCCTTCTACAGACATGCCGTGCGATCATAACCGAAACAGCCCACTCAACACAACCTTGCTGCATCCTTCTCACGCATCCCTCCCCTGTCTCCACCCTCCCAACGCGATCTCGCCTCTCAGAAATCCATGATCTCTTTCTCTTTTTCAGCGCCCACATCGTCCACTTTTTTGATGAACACGTCGGTTTCATCCTGTACACGCTTGAGGCCCCGATGATACTCATCTTCCGAGATCGTCTTTTCGTCTTTGTATAGTTTCAGTTCATCGTTGCAGTCCCGCCGATGCCCGCGTACCGTCACTTTGTATTCTTCGGCCAGCTTCTTCACCTGCTTCACCAGATCTTTTCGCCGCTCTCCTGTCAACGCCGGAATCGGCACTCGGATGATCTTCCCGTCGTTGCTTGGTGTCAGGCCCAGATCCGACGCTTGGATCGCCTTCTCAATATCTCCAAGCAGACTTTTTTCCCACGGAGACACCGTGATCAAACGCGCTTCTGCCACCGCGATGTTCGCCACTTGGTTGAGCGGTGTCAGCGTCCCGTAATAGCTCACGCGGATCCCATCAAGCAGTGTCGGGGTCGCACGACCTGTTCGGATGCGGCTGAGTTCTTTGCTAAACATATCCAACGAGCTTTTGCATTTGTTTTTCAGTTCGTTCACTACATCGTTGATCATCGTTCGTTCTCCAATCCAGCAGAGCTTTCAATCAATGTTCCCACGTCCTCGCCGCGCACTGCACGCGCCAACACGCCGCGCTGTGAAACATCACACACAAGGACGGGCAAGTGATACTCCCGACAAAAAGAGATGCTTGTCGCGTCCATCACGCGAAGATCACGCGACAACACATCCAAATACGAGATCCGCGCCAATCGTTTCGCGCTCGGATCCACCTTCGGATCTGCGCTATACACACCATCGACTTGCGTCGCTTTCAACAACAACGAGGCTCCGATCTGTTGCGCTCGAAACGCTGCCGCTGTATCCGTCGATACATACGGATGTCCTGTTCCTCCCGCAAACAGTATTACCTTCCCTTCGTCTAGCGCGTCTCGCATCGCCAACCCATCAAACCCCGGGATCACCCCCGGCATCGACAGCGCCGAAAACAACGCACAAGGCACACGATGATGGCGCAACAACGCTTGCAATGCAAGACCATTCATCATCGTCGCCATCATCCCAATCGAATCGGCCACCTCTCGCACCAACCATGCTCTCTGCCCCTTCCCTCCTCGAAAAAAGTTCCCTCCTCCCACCACGATCCCCAACCGCACACCCATCTCATGCACTTCACGGATCTGTTCGGCCAAAAACTCCATCACCGCCGACGAAAAGGCCCCCTCTTCTTGGCCCTTCAAGGCTTCTCCGCTCAATTTCAACAGGACCACCGGGTACCGCAACGCGCTCACGATCCGCTCCTTTTCCTCTGTGCCTTCCTCAAACCCACAAACATCGCAGGTTCGCACCACACACACAAAAAAAGGGCAGGTCTGCCTCAGCAAACTCTGCCCTTTTACTCGATCTCTTCCATGCTTTCGTCGACAACCCTTCCACATCGTGGGGGGTGGGTTCGGCGGAGCATACGTCCATAAAAAGCTCTACGCCCGATTACTGTTGCGATGCGGCTTGGCGCGCAACTTCTTCCGCAAAGTTGTCTTCGCGTTTCTCAAGCCCTTCACCCAACACAAACCGCGCAAAACGCCGCACTTGGATGTTCTCTCCCAGTTTGGCCACGGCTTCCGTCACCACGTCGCTGACTTTTTTCTTGTCATCTTTGACGAAGATCTGGTTCATCAAGCAGATCTGGGCGTAAAACTTCTCCATCCGACCTTCGACCATCTTTTCACGGATGTTTTGGGGCTTGCTTTGCAAGTCGGGTTGCCCCATCAACACATCACGTTCACGCGCCACCACATCTGCTGGCACATCTTCGGCACGCACATACTCGGGTGCAGAGGCCGCGATGTGCATCGCCAGATCTTTTACCAACTCTTGGAAGGCTTCTGAACGCGCCACAAAGTCGGTCTCCGAGTTCACTTCGACCAACACGCCGATCTTTCCGCCCATGTGGACATACGAACCCACCGCACCTTCGCTCGCAATACGCCCTGCCTTCTTTTGTGCCGAAGCAAGACCCTTTTTGCGAAGATAATCGACGGCCTTTTCCACATCGCCAGCCGTCTCATCGAGGGCTTTCTTGCAATCCATCATCCCTGCGCCTGTTCGCTCGCGCAGTTCCTTCACCATTCCTGCTGTTACAGCGGCCATCTGCGTTATCCTTTCTTAGGCATCTTCATATTCTTCGCCGTAGCGGTGCATCGGGCGCACCTCCACGGACGGTCCATCTTCGGTTTGTTCTGCACGGGCGGGGCGTGCTTTCTTTTCTTTCTCGGGTTGGGTTGGGCGCTCTTTGCGCAACGAACGGCCTTCGATGCACGCTTCGGCGATCGTCGACGTGATCAAACGGATCGAACGGATCGCATCATCGTTGCCCGGGATCGGGTAATCGATCATCGTCGGATCGGCGTTGGTGTCCACAATCGCGATCACGGGAATCCCCAGTTTGTTCGCTTCGGTCACTGCAAGGCGATCTTTGCCGGGATCCACCAAAAAGATCGCACCCGGCAGCTTCTTCATCTGCTGAATCCCACCCAAGTTCCGCTTCAATTTCACCGATTCTTTGTCGCGCAGCAATTGCTCTTTCTTCGGCAGGTTCACCACCGAGCCGTCTTGGAACATTTGCTCCAACTTGTTCAAATGTTCCACGCGCGTCTTCAACGTCACAAAGTTGGTCAACGTACCACCCAACCAACGGTTTTGCACAAAGTATTGGCCCGAACGCTCGGCCTCTTCACGCACCACGTCTTGCGCTTGCTTTTTCGTCCCCACAAACAGCACGTCATGACCACTCGCCACAACGT
>CAUJFU010000268.1 GCA_963169055.1 Myxococcota bacterium | reverse complement strand
CGTGTTCCCGATACATCAAACCAGACAAAGCATGATACAACATCGCCATTCACCCTTTCCCAGAGAAAAATACCTTATTGATCCGACAAGACTTACGCAGCGGGCAAAAAGCCCGTGTTCGCAACCTCTCAAGCGACAGCGTTGTCGGAGTGAAAAATGTCTGTTCGTCTCGCCAACGCAGGGTCAAGGGAGCCGCGCTCCCTGCGGGGTTTGGGGCAGCGTCCCAAAAAAGCCAACCGCACAAATCCTCGAAAGAGACGCCCCTCTAACGTGAAGGGCTGTGTGCGTTTCGTTTTTGATGTTTGGCTTCTACAACAAAAAGCACGCCACATCTCAAAAAAACAAAAAAGAATGAAAAGACAAAGTACTTATCAAAAAATGAATTGTTTTTCTGCGTTGGTTTGCGCTTCGGTGCGGGTGGCCTGTATGCCATGCAAAACGGCGAGAGAAAAAGATCATGTATGCGAAAACATACACATCGCCTATTCCGAGAGATCGTCTACTTTGGGGGCTGTTGGGGCGATTATCCAGCGCGCTCTGCTTCGGCCATCGCCATCATCACCAAGGTTGCGGCGATCAGCGGGATGTTCTTGGTAAGCGGGCCAAAAGGATGCACCCAAAACGAAGGACTTCCATACGTCAAGATCCCCATAAACCCAAACATCAAAAAAAGCTGCAAAACCCCCATCCATCGGAGTCGAAACCCGATCGCGGTGCAGATCCCCAAAACGATCTCAAGATAACTCGTCCCATACAACGCGATCTTTGCAAGGGTTCCTGTCAAACCGACGCCTGCAAGCAGTTTGAGGCTTTCTTGTTCGGGGTAGATCCAAGCCGAGACGATGCCTGTTGCGATCCAGATGAACGCCACAGACCACTGCACCACAAGACGCAACGGCGTTAAATAAGCCGTCCATCGGGCTTCTGGGCTGCGCGGTCTGCGAGAGATCCCCAACGCAAACGGCATCGGTGAAAAACCAAAGATCTGCACAAATTGCGTGTTGTCGCAGTGATTCCCGCGCAACAACATACCCAATTCATCGCGTGATATCGGGCCTCTTCCACCAAGCAGATCGGTCATCCAAGCCAAAACTCTCATCCACCACAACGGCAGATGTAGCCGAAACGCGCCCTTGTTTTTGCCCAACCAGCCGGCCAAGGTATCCAACATCGCGTTAAAAGAAAGCGCTTCCGCTCCGCCTACATCCACCGCCACATCCGCGATATCGTCGTCTTCAACGGCTCGCGTGATAGCGTGAACCAGATCGTCTACATGAATCGGCTGCACAAGGTACTTTCCATCCCCAACGACGGGCGTCACAGGCAGCGCAGCCAGCGAAGTAAAAAAGGTCATCGAGTGATCTTGTGGGCCATACACAAAGGACGGGCGCAAGACAACATAAGGGATCCCTAAAGTCGCAAGGTGCTGATCTGCGGCGCGTTTGCTTCGGTGATAGTGGCTTTGGGCCCCGTCGTCCGCGCCCAACGCGCTGAGTTGGATGATCTTTTTGACACCCGCCTGTTTTGCCGCATCAAAAAGCGCGATGGGAGCGGCCTGATGCAAGATATCAAATCGCGCATCACCTTGTTCACGGATGATCCCCACAAGGTTGATCGCGATATCATGGCCTTGCAAAGAGTCCGCCCATGCGGTGGGTTGCGCAAAGTCTCCCACCACACACCGCACGCCCGGCCACTGCATCTGCTCGATCCGTGTAGCTTGCTTTGCCCGCAACAACGCCGTCACGCGATGGCCCCTTTTCGATAGCGCTTCCAACACATGGCGACCGATAAATCCGCTTCCACCCGTTAGAAAAATCGTCTTTCTTTGTGGCATCACACCCTCGCTCTTCGTTCTAAAAAAACGCGCTTGACGTCACCAGCCAGATGCTGCAACTCTTCCCATGACGCGCCAAAAAACCATACATCGCTTTGTTTTTTTTCAATAGGACAGAACAGACAAGGAATTCTTTGACATGACTTCGTTTTATTTGCTTTTAAAAACCATCCATATCCTCGCAGCGACCTTGTTTTTCGGAACAGGTTTAGGGAGTGCCTTTTTTAAGTTCCGCGCCGATCAAAGCGGAAATATCGAGGATATCGTGTTTGCGCAAAAGAATATCGTCCTTGCCGACTGGCTGTTCACCATCCCTTCGGGGATCTTGCTTCCCCTGACGGGTTTGTGGATGGTTTGGTATCTCGGTATCCCGTTGACAACGCCTTGGATTATGGCGGGTCTTGGGCTGTATGCGCTTGCGGGCCTTTGTTGGGTGCCTGCCGCCATGATGCAGATCTGGATGCGTGAAGCCGCCCTCCACGCCCAAGCCACACAAACGCCCCTCCCACCGCGCTATCACACATGGGCCTTGTGGTGGCTTCTGCTCGGCTTCCCTGCTTTTGGAGCGTCCGTTTGGACCATCTACATCATGGTGTCCAAACGCTTCCCTTGGTGAAAACTTGCCCAACACACCGGTCTTGGTTCCGCCGCCCCCACGCTCCCCAAGCGCTTCCCTTGGGGCCTCAAAAGCACGTTTTTTCCCCTCCTGCGTATATCCCCCTTCGCAAGCCCGCTCTCCCCTTTTCTCGCCTCTCGCAAAGGAGCCTTGATGACCCCTCACAACACACGCCCCCTGTCCTCTACAACCTCCGCCCTAGAAACCAAACAAAGTACAAATAAAGTTTGTTTTTTTCATGGCATCACTTCTATTTGGACTGATGCAGTTGAATGGTTTTGTGGGGTTCCACCCCACGCCCCGCAAGGGAGCGGCGCTCCCTTGACCCCATGTTGGGCGAACAGGTCACTGTTTTCCAAACCAACGACGCTCTCGCTTGGATGGGTGCGAACACGGCTTTTTTTGGGCCGACTGCGCAGCTCCTGTTCTACATTCCTCTCTTGCTTTTTTGCTTTTTGGTTCTGTTTTCTTGAAGACCCTGCGCCATCCTACGCATCTTCCGTCACGTCTGCTCGCGCCCGATGTTGGCCGATCAAAAAAAACCAAAAAAGTGGGCGCATCGAAGTCACTTGGAGCCATCATTGCGCAGGAGGCCGAACTTGCAGCAAAAGAATCGATATTACGCTGCAACTCAACGGAAAATGGTACAACGAAAGCATCGATTATCCGACGTATCCCACTCAAAAAAATGGGGTTCGTTCCGAGGCTTTCGGGTGCTGGAAGTCCAAAAAGAAGTACTTTCGTTATACCTTCACGCACTGGGGAAAACGGCGATTTAGTATCGAAATCTCTCCCGAACACAAAGCGTACAAATTGCGCCTGTATGTCAGACGAAAACATCCACTCCAAACGGACGGCTGGTTGAAAGGGTTGCGTTGTCAAATCCACCACCGCGCACTGACCTTTCGTCGCTGTCCCAAAAAGAAGCAGCCTTAATGCACAAGATATCCCCACCCTGTCTCGGGATAGACATTCATGTGATAAAACTCGCCCGGGATCTCGATCTGTTTTCGCCAAGCCACCAAAAGCGCGTATGCAGCGCGGTGAAGAAGATCGAGCCGTTCAAAGATCCGCCCAAGCACCGACGGCATCAACGGGGCGGATCCTTTGTGACATTGGATCGCGAGCGAAACCACTTCTTCGAGCGCCCCATCCTCGCGCAAGAAAAACGGCCACGCCTGCGTTGCGCCCCAGACTTCGGTCAAACCGCGCTCAAGGCTCGCAAAATGCTCGTGGATCGTTGTCCACAGGTTCCCTGCATCCTGTATCGCTCGACTGCATAGCACCTGATGAAAAGCCAAAAAGCGCTCGGCAGGGCCTTCTTGACAAAGCCCTTGGCGATAGGCTCCCAAAGCGCCGAGAAATCGGGGTTCTTGGTGAAACAGAAAATGTGTCTCTCGAAAAGCACTTTGCCACTCGGGTTTTTCAAGCGCCCGCTTGGTAATGCCCCGATCCCGCATAAACGGGCGTGCTTCTTGGCGGCTCGCCAACAGCGGCAGATTGCAACGTGTCGCCAAAACATCCAACAGCCGCTCCAAGTAAAATAGCGCGATATGACTTCCCACCAAGCCATTTTCTGCGTGCATCTTGAAAAAAATCTGCGCACCATACGAAGCAGGTCTTACTTCGATGTCACGAAAAACGATCTCTTCTGCAAAAAAAGCCTCCACTTCTTCAAGCTGAAATCGCGTACTGATCACAAACGATCCGTACACCTGCAAATCAAAATGCCAGATCGGACGCTCTGTTTCCTTGCCTACCACGGAATCAACCATCTTGACTTAACACTCCTATCCGCCCTTGTTGACACTTCGATATCAATCTTCTTCGTCCAAAATCTCGAATACTTCGCCTTCTTCGATCACTTCATAGTAACCTGCTTCAAGTTGATGTGCCAACCTTGCCAGCCAATGCCCAAACGAAGGGGCCACCACCACGCGATCATACGGGTCGTGAAAGGCTTCCAAACACTCGCCTGTATCCATATCCAGCACCAAAAAATCCCCGCCCCCGTTGCCCAACACAGGCAACCACTGAGGCTGCCACTCGTAATCTGGGTTCTCTGCGGCGATCTGATTGTTTAACTTCCACTCCACCAAGATATCGCGTGTCCCCATCAAAAACCAACTTCCTAGCACATACGACTCATCCGATCCGTTGTTGCACAACAGAACCGCCCGAATATCGGAGGGAATCCCTCGACCCAAGGCCGCTTCCAACGCATCGATTTGTTCGTCGCTTGCGGCGGATCGCAAAAAACCATACGCCACAGGAAATTTTTCCTCCAAAAAATCAACCACTCTTTTCCATGATCCCAACGCTAAATTCGTCATTCCAGATCCCTTTCTTCTGTATAAATAGAAGTTGCGCGATTGCCAACAAAAGCCATGTTCGCGAACGCCCAAGCGAGAGTGTCGCTGGTTTGAAAAACGATGCTCTGTTCGCCAATACGGGGTCAAGGGGGCCGCGCTCTATGGCGGGGCGTGGGACAGCGCCCCACAACGCCATTCAACCGCGTCCATTACTATACAAATATCGTTTTTCAAGACACCCACAAAACACGCTCTGTGCGCTGGACACTTCGTCGCCTGCGCCACACACCCCAACACAACCACCCCAACAGCCAAAAAGCCAGCCCCAAAGGTTCTTGCGAAAGCACAGACTGACAAGAACATCCGAAGGCTCGGGGTTTGAATTCGGATCCGTTCGGAACCAAGCAAACCTTTGTGTTATCGAGCTGCTGAACGCAGATCGCGTTGCCATCGCAGCTTCCGTCGCTACGACAAGGGCCACCAAAAGCTCCGACCGTCCGTTCCGTCAGATCCCCGTCAAGCGGTCCGGCATCTGGGGGGCGCGGCTCATCAGAAGGCCGTGATTCGATGCTGCTTCCGCCTTCTTCACGAACGTTCGTGTTTTCAGATCCACTGTTTTGATCGCTTGTTCCTTCGGTGCTTGCGTTCCCTTCGGGAGAACTCACTTGGCAAAGGCTGTCCAAACACACCTGCCCTTGGGGACATCGGCAATCTTGCGGGCAAGAATCGCACGCCTCTCCTTCTGCGCAGCGCCCATCTCCACAATTTGCCAACGGCTTGCAAAGGCCGTTGTTACAGGCCAGTCCTTCTGGGCAAAGGCAGTCCGCCTTACACGCATCGCAGGTTTCGTTGTTGTCGCAGATCCCATTGCCACATTGCGGCTTGTTTTCTTCGCATTTTCCTGCGTTGCAGATCTGTGTTGGCGAACACGCGCAATCCTGCGCACACGTTGCACAATTTTCATTTGCATCACACGCTCCGTTTCCGCACGTTGAAGGTGTGATGCAAACCCCTCCTTGACATTGTTGTCCGCTTGGGCAAGGGCAATCTTTTGGGCACGAACTGCAATCCTCGTTACCATCGCAGCTTCCGTTTCCACAAACGGCTCCTCCGCTTGGTGTGCAAAAACTCCCATCACACGTGTACCCTGTCGGACACGTCCCGCCCCCGCGCTGTGCGCAAGCGCCAAGGCCCAGATTGCCTAACACCTCTTTGTTGCAGTTGTATCCGCTCGCACAATCCGCATCCCCACGGCACAAACAAAACGGCGTACCGCTGTTGATCCGCCCGCAAAGTCCGCCTCCTGCTGCTGCGCATGTGCTGTTGCTTGAACAACTCCGCAAACAAGCGCTCAAACCGACGTTGTTGATGCAAGAGGTTCCCGCTGCACACGACGAACACGACGAACCAGCCGCCCCGTTCGGGAAGCCTCCTGTTCCTGTTCCACAAGCCACCGTGCAGATCTGCCCCTTGGAAGTGCTTTGACAGATCGTCCCTGCCACACAAGGGATATTGGTGTTGCAAGGCTGGCCGAGATTCGCGGGTTGCGCTTCGATGCAAGCCTGATTCTTACATACAAAACCTGCTGCGCAATCCGTATCGATCTGACACGTTTTTTGGCAGCGGCTATTTTGGCAAATCTCGTTGCTTCCACACTCGCTGGTCGTTGCGCAAGGAGCATCGGGGCATTTGTTGGAGTCAGGCATACAAAGCATCGAAGATCCCGAAGATTGGCACTTTGTACCCGAAGGACAACAGCCTGCGGCATCACAACGCAACAAACAGCGCGAACGACCGTCGACTTGGGCGCAGGCACCACCGCCACAATCGGCATCTTGACGGCATGGCTTACAGTTTTGGGGTGGAATGGAAAACGCCTTGGGGCCGCATTTTCCGCTTACACAATCGCGGCACGTTCCGCACTGCGTTGCCGAAGTGCAGCCTGTGGTCGGATAGATCGTACAAACCCCCGATTCTTCGTCCGAAGTGATGCCGTTAAACAACGGTCCCACGCCACGCACCGAAAAATACATCAGCGAAGAACGCGGGGCTGTATGCCCGAAACCAAGGGCATGGCCGATCTCGTGCGCCGCTACATCGGCAAAATCCATCTCGTTGGCTTGTACGTTGGGCGTCATCCCCCACAAACGCCCCGAAGGAAGGGGGTTAAAAGCGATATCGGCATCGATCAACGAACCATTCAAAGACACCGCTGGTTGCGTCACCGCAAGCACCGAAGAAGGCAGTCGCATCGCCGACCAATCCGCACTTGACGGCAACCAACACACCAAACGCCGATCCGACGGGTTCCCTTTGGTGGTGGTTTGTCCGAGATAATTGTGCGCAAAGTCTGTGCAAGTCGGCTGCGTCCAAGCATCCCAAGCCGCCTTTAAAGTTGCCTCGATAGTGGTTCCTGTTTTGCCTTGGTATCCGCCCTGTCCGGGCATATTGTTGAGGTTGAGATACCATCCGACAGGCAAAGAAGGCCACTTGTACGGATTTCCCCCCACACACTCATTCTGCGCAGCACAAGTCGCAAGACCCGAACTGAGCGGGTCACAACACGCATCCGCCCCGCCCGCGTTGCCGATCGTTGTCCGACAAGATGTCTGGGTTTGTTTGCATTGCCCACCCGTCGTCAACGAATGCCACGCCAAAGCCGCCGATGTATCGAAGAAAAACACAGCCCCCCACAAGCAGAAAAAGACAGGCATCCACAAGCAAACACAACGAGCCGACCCCACCGAACTACTCTTGTTGCGACTCATCGCCCCCCTCCTTGTCTTTTCGTCTTCTGTTCGTTTGCCTTTTGACGATGGAATGCCCAAAGCGCCCGCAAGCGCAGCGTAAAGTCGCGTAGCGTCGTGTGTCGTACCTGATCACGGCCCTGCGCAGAGCGCCCCCTCCACATCCCACCGTCTGGCTTTTCGAATGCTACGGGCCTCCCACCGTCTGAGTTATCGGATACTGCGGGCCTCCCACCGTCTGGCTTTTCGGATGCTACGGGCCTCCCACCGTCTGAGTTATCGGATACTGCGGGCCTCCTGTCGTGCGGCTTGTTGGATGGGGCGAACATCCCGCTGTGCGATTCATGGGAAGGGGCGATACACAAACGCAGATCTTCCGCTGTGTTTTGCGGAAACGAAGCGGGAGGGGAGGCGATCTTCCAGAGACCTTGTGTCCAACCTGTCAGAAGATATTCACCTCCGATATGCGGATTGGGATACAAAAATAAGACGACTTCTTCACCCACGGCAAAACGCGGCCCTCCCTCCAGTCCCATCGAATCTTTCCCAACCGTTCCCCCGTAGTGACCGACCACAACGCGTTTTGGAGCAGAGCGCCCCAAAAGCTCCGAGACGACGCGCAAGGTCACTTGTGTGACGATCGCGTGCTGTTCTTTCGTCCAAAAAGACCACTGGTAAAGAACCTTCGCACGAACGATAAAGGTCGATTGTTCGAGCATTTGAGCTTCGGTCAAGCGCAAGATCGTTGCGGCATGACTGGTCACCGCACTCCCCACAAGAATCAGCGCAACAAGCCCACCGCACCATCCTTTCGCCCCGCCCCAAAAAGCCCATCGATTCGGCTTGTTTCTCCACGCACGCACACACGGTCTTACGGCGACACACAGCTTTGCGATCGCACACAACCTTGCGATATATCGACCCAACATCGTTTCCTCCATCCGAATCCAAGCAGCCAACGCGCACAGGATTGTACTCGCCTACGTTGCTTTTGGCAAAAGGCTTTGTTCGCGGATCGAACTCTCCATGCTGTCGCTGCGTAAACAGCACCGCCTAATCTCTACACACGGAGCCGAGCCATGAGCCAAGACAGCCGAAAAAAACGATCCGATATCGCGCAAAAAACCTTAGATATCCTTTCGCGTGGAAGCTACGACCTCCCCGACCAACGAAGCATCCGCCTCCAGCCCGCCCTCCAAGATGCCATCCAACGCACCGAATTATTCTCCCCCGAAGTGTTGGGTGACTTGCTGAACGAAGCACGAACGCTGCTGAAAACGCAATCGGATCCCCTCGCAACCATCGAAGTGACGGGCGAAACCACGTTGGCCGCAGCAAGTCGTCTGCTTCAACAAGACCACACCGATGTCATGTGTCTCAACTTTGCTTCGGCCAAAAACCCCGGTGGCGGCTTTTTGGGCGGCAGCCAAGCCCAAGAAGAAAGCCTCGCACGCGCTTCGGGGCTTTATGCGTGTATCGCCCCTGTTCACGGATACTACGGCACGCATCGCCACCTCAAGTCTCTGCTTTATACCGACAATATGATCTATTCACCCGATGTTCCCGTGTTTCGTGACGACAACGATCAACTTCTTGAGGTGCCTTATCGCGCAACGATGATCACCTCTGCCGCCGTCAATCGCGGTGCTATCGAGCAAAACAGCCCAGAAGAAAAACCTCGCATCGCTGCGGTGATGTCCGAACGCATCGAAAAGATGCTCGCGCTATGCGTCCATAAAAAGCAGCAAACCCTTGTATTGGGCGCATGGGGATGCGGAGTCTTTCGCAACGATCCCTTGCAGATGGCCGAGTGGTTTCGTCAACACCTCCTCGATCACGGCTACGCACGCGCTTTCAAACACATCACCTTCGCCGTGTACGACACCTCCAAACAACACAACACCCACAACGCTTTTCAACAGACCTTTCCTTCTGCCTGAGTATTCCTGTTCTTCGACAAGCCTCCACATCTCCCCTATAATCGGCCATGTTCGATAAACTTTCTTCTCTCTAACACACCCACCATCCCTAGACAGGCAACACACCTCGGCTAATATGGTTTCGCATATTCCGGCCTTTCACCTCAAACACGCCGAGGAACACCCATGTTTGAATCTCTGCGCCTAGCGGCCTTAGGAGGGTTGCTCAAATTCCCTCCGTCGATCCAACGCGCCCTCTCAGGCCCACCTGCCACCGACGACGGCGTCGCTTTGGACCCACAACACAACTGGTTAAGTTACCTCGCCTCACGTTTCCAAGCCGACGACACCCCACCCACACACAGGATCCCCCGTCACCGCCACGAACACGAGAGCGCATCCGCTTTTCTTTCAGGCCCACGCCCCACAAGTGTCCGAGTCGAGGAGCGCCCCGTACCGCTCGAACTGCGCACACTCACGATGCGGATCTATCGACCTCAACATCACGATGGAACGGCGCTGTTTTACCTTCACGGGGGCGGTTTCGTGATGGGGAGCATCGTTGGACAAGATGGCGTTTGCGCAAGCATCGCAGAAAAAGCCCGATGCACCGTCATCTCATGCAGCTACCGCCTCGCTCCAGAACATCTTTTCCCTGCGGCTCATTCGGATGCCTGTGAAGCCTACGCATGGATGGTTGCAAACGCCGAAGAGATCGGCATCGATCGCTTGCGGTTGGGCATCGGCGGAGATAGCGCAGGCGGAAACCTCGCAGCTTCCGTCGTCAACACACGCCGAAAGCAAAGTCTCCCACTTCCCAAGGTTCAAATGCTACTCTACCCTGTCGCCGACGCCTCCCAAGAAGCCCCATCCTACGAACTTTTTGGCGAAGGTTTTTTTCTCACACAAAAAAAAATGCGGTGGTTTTTCGATCGATACATCCCCGAACGCGCACAACGCACAGATCCCCGAATCAGCATACTCCTTGAACCCGATCTATCGGGCGTTTCGCCCACGCTAATCGCGACCGCAGGCTTTGATGTCTTGCGTGACGAAGGCATCGCTTACACCAAACGCCTCCAAACATCGGGCGTATCTGTCCATCATCTGCATTTTCCGCATCTCACACACGGCAGTTTCAATTTTGCAGGCCGATTGCCTGCCGCTGCGCAAGCCCTTGATCGTGTATCTCAAACACTTCGCGACCTCTTCACCGCCTAATATCCGCCTATTGTGTGATCGAATGATGTAGGGGCAGCCCCCCGTGGCTGCCCAACCACAGGGCGTTTACAACGGATCACATCGACCTTTTGTGTACGCTTATCTTGGATATCGTATATCCGCCCAAACGGAGATCACACATCTAGGATGAGGATAATCCCAGAGGAGCGAGCAACCCCCACAAAAAAGGAGCGTATCATGGAGTTCTTCGATCCCTTGTTTCTTGTATCGAGTGGGTCTTCCTTTGGCATGGAGATCTTGCAAAAAGTGCTTGCGTGGTTGATCGGTTTGTCGATCTCCGCAGGCGTCGTCTGGTTTTTGGCTTACCGTGAGATGATCGGAAAAAGCTTCTTTGGCCGCATTACCTTCTCGTACATCGGCCTCGAAGATGGCGAGAACAGCGAGCGGATCACGATCGACACCCTGCTCGACAAGCACCTCAGCGACGTGTGGCTCAATAACCGCATCCTTTTGCGCAGCATCGTCTCCTGCGCCCAACAATGCAACGAATCCACACCGCTTCTTGTCCCCGAAAAACACCACCTCTATCACGTCACATCTGGCCTGCGCCACCAGATATCCGAACGCTACTCGGACGGCCTGATCGATCGAGCCCTTGGCTTCGAGATCCGCAAAGAAGAACTCTTGATCGCTTTGTGCTTTAGCGCTTCCAAAGCCGACGGCGTGCAAAAACTTCGCGCCCTTGTGCTTCATCCTCAGATCCTCAAAAAGATCGGCGAACAGACCGATGCCTTCGAGAAAGCCAATCCAAAACAAATCCCCTTTATCAAGGCCCTTCAAGCCGCCTACAAACGATGGCAACAAGAAGAAAACGATCCCAAACTCGATCGACTCATCACCAAAGTCCGCGTGTACCGAAGGAAATAACCCCACTCCATAGATCCAACGGCGTCCATCCGATCCATACGTTGGCTCCCACGTGCCTCTACCGTTTGCCAGATGGTACGGCTATGCTTATCTTCCTTGCTGCTTTGCGGCACGAAGTGGACGCTCTCGTCCCCCTACAACCAAGGAGATCTTGCCCGATGACTCGCTTGAGTGATGACTTTGCCTCCGAAAGTACGCGATCTTTCCTCGAACGCAAACTACTCGAAACCCGAACCCTCCTGATCTACGGACGCATCGATCAAAGCGTTGCCGAAGACGTCACCCAAAAGTTGCTGCTGTTATCGGCAACCTCTAACGATCCGATCAAGCTGTTCATCAACAGCCAAGGCGGACACGTCGAGTCTGGCGACACCATCTTTGACATGATCCGCTTCGTCAAACCGCGTGTAAAGATCATCGGCACAGGATGGGTAGCCAGCGCAGGTGCGTTGATCTACTCGTCTGTCCCGCTCGAAGATCGCTACAGCCTCCCCAACACCCGCTATATGCTGCACCAGCCCCTCGGCGGTGTCAGCGGTCAAGCCTCCGATATCGCCATCGAAGCCCTTGAGATCGTCAAGATGCGCGAACGCCTCAACAAATCCTTTGCCCAACAAACAGGACAACCCCTCGAAAAGATCACAAAAGACACCGACCGCAACTTCTGGATGTCCGCCGAAGAAGCCAAAGAATATAAACTCGTCGGTCACATCATCCACTCTATCGACGCCCTCTAACTCCCGCCTATCCGCCTTCCTCGTCTTCTGCCCCTTCCCTTTCCCTTGTTGTTTTGTACATTCCCTTCGACGCTCCATCCCACCCACGAAGGGAATAACGCCCATGCAAACCCGACCTCTCTTTGCCCTCTTGTTTGTCCTTGTTTGGCCCCTCCAAGCCAACGCACAAACACCTCCACCAACACCCCAAACATCCGCACAAATGGAACAAGCTATCCAACAAGCGCGCCTTCAACACATCCAAGAAGCCCAAAACAAAGACAAACAGCTTCAACGCATCCGCAAAGCCGAAGCCGCTCTCCAAACCAAACAAGCCGCAGGAACGTGCAAAACCATCAAGCTACCCTTCGTCGCCCCCCTCGAACTCTGCGTCAAACCCCACGAAGGCAAAAGCACCCTCTTCATCAACGGCTCCCCCAAACCCGTCCCCGCCGCCCTCCGCAGCACAGCTCACGCACTCAAAAAAGTCTACCATGCAGCCAAAGCCAAAGCCGATATCCTCGCGCAAAAATTATCTCACCAAGGAAAACAACGCGCACAGCAAGTTGCAAAACACTCCGCTTCGCTTTTCGACAAAGCCCTTCAAAAATACAAGAAAAAAGTCACTGCTCTCGCACAAAAACTTGCGAACTCCCCCGAGTGGCAAAAGCGATTGGCCGCGCAACTCGCGATCGTCGCCATCTCCAAAGTCGACGAAGCCACGAAGCTTGCCCAGCAACAGATGCAAACCAAACTCCAACGCACCCTCGAACTTTACACCCACCCAGAAAAGATCCGCGACCTTGCGCTCAAAAAACCACCCCCCAAAAAAGGCGAAACCTTCGACAAAAAGGCCGTCATCCTTGGCGTGGGACTCATTATGGCCCATCAAGCCGCTCGCATCGCCTTTGTTTGCTGGCAACAAAGCGGCCCGCAAAAACGGGCTTGCT
>CAUJFU010000267.1 GCA_963169055.1 Myxococcota bacterium | reverse complement strand
TCGGGGATCTTGGGGCTTTTGATCAAGCCATCGTCCAAAGATCGAGCAGGGTCAGCGAGACACAACAACCGACGTTCTGTGAGCGGGAAGAAAGAAGTTCCACGTCGTCGGGGGATCTATGTGTCTTGGTTGGTCAAACGGGAGGACAGTCGGTTTTCAATGGCGGATATCCCGAAGTATCCGATGATCTTGAGCGATATCTTGAAGCCGCTGACATGGCCAGAGATCGGCGCTTATGGCTTGCTGCTTTCGACGCATGCGGAGACCGAGAGGAGTTCAGAAGAGAAGCATCCGTTGTTGTTGACGCTGCGGGTTCAACCGAACGGCGTGACGATCACGACGAGGGGAAAAGCCATCGGGGTGGGGTGTGATTTGAAAGAGGAATCCAAGACGTTTCCGACCTGTGGGCGAAGAGACGGCGGTTGGGATCAGGCTTGTTTAAGGGGTTGTTTGGGGAAGATCAAAGCGGTGTTTCCCGACGAAAGAAAGATCCGAGTGCATGTGGCACAGGCCGACGCCCTCGAAGTATCGCTGCTTTCAGTGTTTGACGCGTTGCGCAGTATGGAACAGAAAAAAGGCTCGCAAGAATGGATATTCCCCGAGATCACATGGGTGATGGACGAGACCTTGGCGATGCCGACACCCACCGCTGTTCCTCCTCAGCCTGTCGACGAGACAAAGCCACCGATTGAGAGCATCATACCGACGCCGGAGCGGTAAAGTTCAACGTTCGTAACAAGAAGGAGTCGAAATGAAGGAGATCAACGTTCGCAACAAAAGAGTCGAAATGAAGGCGATGCGGCAAGGCCACTACGAGATGGGGAAAGCGTTAAGTGTGTTGGTGTTGGGGGGAGTTTCGTTGGTCGTGTTGTTTTTGATGTTTGGGGACATGAACCAACTCAAGCGGTTTTATTTCGAAGGCGGGTACTTTATGCACCCGATTTTGGGGGTGTAGGTCTTGTCGCTGTGGGGCCTGAGTGCGTCCACGTTGTGGGGTTGGTACCACCAATCTTTCGGAAAGAGCGTGTTGTTTTTCGTTGTGGTGGGCAGTGTGGTGATGAGTTATTTCTTGGGTTGGGGGGGGACCCTCGCGGGTTTTCATGAATCAATGTCGGCGTTGGATAAAGCGTCGGTTCAGTATCGGTATCAGTTGGCTGCGCAATATGTATCGATCTCGATGAATACGCTGGTGTTTGGCGGGATCTTGGGTGGGTTGTTTAGCTTGATCGCGAGTGTGTGGTCTTGTTGGCTAGGTTGGGGGCTTGGTCGATTGGAGAGCACGAGGGTGGCGATGGGAGGGATGATCGCGGTCGGCAGTTTGGCGGGTGCCTTTTGGGTGGCGGGTGGGAATGCTTCTCAGGCGATGAGTGCGATTCCTGTGGGGGGTTGGTTGGTGTTTGTGAGCGCGGTGTTTGTGGGGGTGATCGCGTTGGGCTACCAACGAAAAGCCGAACAAGGGGAAGCGGCGGAAGGTGGGGGGGAACAAGCCAACGCGGTGAGAGACACAGATGGTTGGATGTGGGGTGCGTGGTTGGGAGCGTTGGGAGCGCCGATGCTGCTAGGTTATGCGGTGGTGTGGGTGCATTTAAGCCAATTGTTGCGCGCATTGGAGAGCGCGACAGCCGATCAAAAAGAGGCGTTGTGTCGGAGTTATGCGGGGTTGGCGGGGCAGGCGTTTGGTGTGGTGTGGGTGATCGTGGGTGGGATGTTGCTGATAGGTTTGGGGATGTTGGTGTTTCGTGGCGGAGCGCTGAAAGATCGCGTAAGTTTTGTTTGTGTGGCGTTGTTCGCGGTGGCTTTGTGCGTAGGCGTGGCGCTTGATACGGAGCGTCGATTGGTTGGGGCGATGGACCATGCAGGGGAGGCGGCTGCGGCATACGCAAGCCCACGATCATCGATCGAGATGTTTTTGGATCCAAAAGCACCGAAGGCGGGTTCGTTTGAGCCTATTTTTTTGCGGATTGCTGCGGACGGCAAGCCTACAATGGTTCGGTTGTCTTTCGCCCAAGGAGCGAGCGGTGCGCAACCTCTTCATGTCGCGCTGCAAACAGATCGACGTGCGACGTTGTCGACGGTTCTAGGGGCCTTGCGTCTTTGGGTGGAGGAACAGATCAAAAAACAACCGATTTCATCGGGGCCTCGGTACGTAGAGGTGAGTTGGGTGGTGAAGCGAGTAGACAGTCAGTACTCGTCGGCGGATGCTCCTCGGTATCCGAGGGTTGCACGTGATCTTTTAAAGCCATTGATGTGGCCGCAGGTGGGTGCTTATCGCTTAATGTTGTCCATTGATTCGGAAATCCGAAAGGGTTTCCAGCAAACAGGAGCGCCTGTGATGTTGCGCATCCAGCCCAAGGGCGTGACGTTTCTCACGCAAGGAACAGCGATCGGGGCGGGTTGTGATCTGAAAGCAGCGACGAAGACGTATCCGACTTGTGAGCGGCGGGGCAACGGGTGGGATCAGGCTTGTCTCTTGGGTTGCCTCAAGAAACTCAAGAAGCTCTTTCCCCACGAGGCTCTCCATCTGCATCTTGCACAGTCTGATGCGAGAGACGTCTCTTTGCGGTCGTTCTTCGGCGTTTTGCGTAGTCATCTGTTGCGCGAGCAAATATGGCGTACAGAATGGCTGTTTCCTCGGATGTTGTGGGTGATGGATGAGACCTTGGCGATGCCGGTGCCAGCCGTTCGGCCCGCCGAACCCAGCAAGGCAAACCCGCCCACCGACACCACAACACCGACGCCAGATCGGTGATCGCGCCAAGACGGGGCGGAGCAGGCGTTCTTTGTCGTTGTTTGTGGGAGGGCTGCAAAAAGCTCGGTGGCTCGGCAGCGGTCACCTGCGAATAATTCTATTTGCAGCCACACACGGCGTACATCGTACCGAAGAGAGTGGTTTGCCAATGGCCGTCCCATCGGCAACGGTATTTTTGGCAGACGCGAGGGCAGACTTTTTTTGCGTGTTGTTTGTGGTAAATAGGCCGCGTTTTTCTTTTCCCGGGACGCAGGCAGGTTTGGCGGTTCGAAGTGTTTTGGGGTGGGTTGGATTTTCTGCACCCACACACCGAAGCGCGGCCCAAAATAATGTTAATCCAATCACCGTCCCAAAACAGGCGTTTTTGTTGACAGACGTTGGGGCAAACAAGCTTTGCATGTTGTTTGTTCCAAACGGGGCCAGCGTCGTAGTACCTTGCGTTTGCTTGGTTTGGAAAGCCACAAAGGACCGCATAAACCAATCCCATCCATCCCAATGTGCGCATCGTTGATTCTCCTTTTTGTACTGTTGTGAAAAAGACGTGATATCTCTCGAATAAGAGTTTTACGGTTGACAAAAAAACCTGCGTTCGTAACCGTTCAAGCGACGGAGTCGCTGGTTTGAAAAACAGTGATCTCTTCGCCAAACACGGGGCCAAGGGGGCAAAGCTCTAGGGGTGTGGGGTGAAACCCCACCAGACAAATCAAACCGCGTAAGTCCGATCCAATAAAAAGAAAAAGATTTTTTGGTATTTCTTGCGTCTTCTGTTGAAAGGAGAACGGAGAGGGTCGAAAAAAACTTGATGCCTTTTTCAAAGATTTTTTAGGGTGCGGAGTGGTTTGTTTTTTGGTGTGCCTGTGTTTTTTGAGTGAGGAAGGGATGTGGGCGGATCAGGGAGAAGAGGCGCGATGTTTTGCGCAGAAGCCAACGGAAAAGATCGGCGATCACCTGCGTTGAAAACATCGGTGTTTGGGGGAGAGGATTGTTCAGGGGAGAGGAAGAGATTATTTGCAGTTGCAGACGGACATGTTCGAATGTTGATCGCTGTGGTGCGGGGGATTATTTTCTGCAACCACAGGCGGACACTTTGTTGTGGATAACGGTTTTCCAGTGGCCACTCCAAGCACAACGTTGGCGTGCGCAGACTCCGGGGCAAAAGAGTTGAGCGTATGCTTGGCTTAAGATGGGGCCAGTGTTGTAGTCACCGGGGCGGAGGCACCATTTTGCGTTTGCTTGTTTCACGTTTTTTTGTTTTTGTTTTGCGTTTTGTTGCTTGTCGGTTTTTTGGCGCCGTTCGCTGATTTTGATGTTTGTTTGGCGTTTGTTGAGAATTTGGTTTTTGTCGACGGGCTGGGCCTTAGCTTCATTGCTGAAGAGGGCGATCGCAGCGAAAGCGAGGCTGATCCACAAGAAACGTTTCATGTTGACTCTCCGAGTGTTGAGGTTGCCAAACTCGTGTTTGGTGTGATTTGAGAGAAAAGCTCTCTCAAAGAGAACGATGTTTTTGAACGTTGCTCGCTGCGGTGTGGGGGAGGCAGCGCGTTGCTTGTTTGGGGCTTTAGACGCAAGGGGCTGGTAACCTTTCAAAAGATTTTGAGAAGATCGAAAAAAAAGGCGTGTTGTGAAGAAGAGGCGGCAGGAGAGGGGGAGCCGCAGCGAAGAAACGGCGGGCAAGGAGGGCGATCAGCGGCGTTTGCGGCGTTTACGTTGTTTTTTGCGGGACTTGGGTGCGGAGCGAGCGTAATGGAGGCCGCGACAAGAAGAGAAGAGAGCGCGTCGTGCGCGAAGGCAAGAGGGTACGCGCAGGGATTTTCCTGCGGGGAGGCGTCCGATGGGGATATCGGGGTTGAGAGCGCGGAGTTGCCAAGGAGTGGTGCAGACTTGACAAGCGAGCCATCCGAGGGGTTCGCCGCCTTTGGTGCGGTAGGTGGTGAGGGGAGCGTTGGAAGCGGAAGCAAGGCGTTGTGCAGGGATGCGGAGGGTGATGTGGGGAGGCAAGGTGCGCGAGGGCGAGAGCGGTTTGGGGCAATGCTTACGAGCGAGGGAGCGGATCTTGTAGGGGATCTTGCGATCTTTTTGTTTGATGCAAAGGGTGGTGAGGGGGAGAGAGGTGGAGGCTTTGCGTTGTTGGAGTTCTTTGGAGAACGCGGACTGATGCGCTTTGGTGAGGGATGGGCTATTGGCTTTGAGGAGCGCTGAGAGGGGGATGTTGTAGCGTTTGGCGATGCGGTAAGGCGTTTCGCGCTTTTGTGTGGTGTGGATCTTGGTGGAAGGGCCGGAGTGTTGGCGTTTTTTGAGGGCTGCTTTGATCGAGGCGAAGCGTTCGATGGGGAGGCGCAGCGGAAAATACGCAGGGATGGGATGATCGGGGTCAGCGAGCAATTTTCGCAACATAGGATTGTAGAGGTCGAGAGTTTTTTTGGAGAGTTGTGTGAGCTTGAGCAGATCCTCAAGCCAAAGGGGTTCGGGCAACAGGAGTTCGCGGAAGCGGATGGGTTTTTGAGGGGCGCGGTGGGAGGCGCGTTGATCGTTGTGGATGAGCAGAGCCGAAGCGAGGAACTTGGCGTAAAAGTTTCGCCCATCAAAGCCGAAGCCACGGTTGCGGGAGCGTTGGATGATGACGTCGAGCTTTTTGGTTTGGAGGCGTCGAGCTTCGTTGAGGATGCGCCCGGGGCCTTGATTGTAGGAGGTGATCGCAAGAGGCCACGAGGTGGGGAAAAAGTGGCGGCAGAGTTTGATAAAGCGCGATGCTGCGTGGGTTGCGAAGATCGGGTCAAAGCGTTCGTCCAGTTTGCGGTGGGGGATGGACTTGTTTTGGGGAGGGACGAACAGGCCCAATTCTTTGGCGGTATCGGGCATTAGTTGCCACAAACCGAGTGCGCCGACAAAAGAGCGGACCCATGGATTGTACATGGATTCGACAAAGGGGAGAGCGGAGAGTTGGGGGGGGAGTCCAGCTTTGCGGAGGGTGGCTTGGATATGGGGGCGATAACGGCGTTCGATGCGCAACCCGTGTTGAAAGAAATGGCGGTAGCTGCTTTGCCAAGAGAGCTTGGTGCGGGCGAGATAGCGAAACATCTTGTGCCAGCCCGAAGTTTGATAGCGAGGTTCTTTGCGGATCTTGCGATAAAGCTGTCGTGTTGAGGGGGGCAACTCTTTGAAAGCGTGATGCCAACGTGTGCGGTCGATGGTTTCGGACTGATAGCGCACGAGGTTCCAGCAGATGGCGCGCAAGCGTTTTTTGTCGAGTTCTTGGAGGCAGGCGCGTTGTCGGTTGCGGGATTGGGCGATGGCATCGGCTTCAGCGCGGGCTTCTCGTGCAGCGAGTTCTTTGAGTTGCGTGCGGATGTTTTGAAGTGCGGCAGCGCTGATCTCGCGGCGTTTGTTGGTTTTGATGCGGCGCTGTGCGGGTGTTTCGGTGGGGGAGAGTTCTGCGCCCGGGGTGGGGAGTTCTTTGAGGATGATGCGCGTGGGGGGATCAAAGAGGATGGCGTCGGCTTTTTGTGCACCGCCGAAGACTTGGTGCCAAAAGCGAACACGAGCGGCAATTGGAAGAGGGACGGGAAAGACGCCGAGTTGCTTGGGGAGTTGAAAGTCAGCGTTTCGTAAGGCACGGGTGCTTGGGGCGGGGACGCCGATCTTTTTGAGAGCAGCATCCAGAGCGTGTTGATCTTCGATGGCAAGGGCGTGTTTGTTGCGTCTGTTTCTGCGCGGCGTCGGCGTCTCTTCGCTGTCGGAAGAGTCGGAAGCGTCAGAAGAGACGGAACGGGCGGTCTTTTGAGTGCGTTTGCGAGCGGTCTTTTGAGTGCGTTTGCGAGCGGTCTTTTTTGTGCGTTTGCGAGCGGTCTTTTTTGTGCGCTTGCGAGCGGTCTTTTGAGTGCGATGCTTTTTGGGGGTGGTTTGTTCGCGGGCGATGCGTTTGGTGGAGCGCGGGCGTGGTTTGGGGGTGTGATCTTCTTGTGGTGATGGAGTGTTGTTGTCGGGCTTGGCTTCGAGGGGGAGCGGCAGAGCGAAGCCTAGGCCCAAGAAGAGAAAGAAGATGGGAAAAATAAGCTTTTGCATCGAGTTCTTGGGTTCCTTTGCCCAACCTTCGCTGTTGGGGGTATGGGGGAGCGAGCGTTCAAGGAACAGAGGTGCGTTCAAGCAAACAGAGGCGTATGTATTGGATGCGTTGCTTAGCCTTGGAACTGGGCAAGCAGGGCGCAGATCTTGTCTTGTGCTTTGCGAAAGAGTTTGTTGTGTTTGACTTTTCCGTTCATCAGGATAGAGACGATCCATAACCGTCGATCTTGAGTGAAGACGTAGCCCGAAAGTGAAGAAACGCCGTCGATGGTGCCTGTTTTAGCGCGGAGTCGGCCTTCTGCGGGGGTTTTTTTCATGCGCATACGCAACGTGCCGTCGCGTGCGGCGATCGGTTGGGCCACAAAGTATTCGGCCCATCTATCGAGGTCTTGGAGTTGTTGCAATAAAACGGCGGTGATCTGTTTGGGAGAGAAGCGGTTGCTGCGTCCGAGGCCCGAGCCATTTTTCATGGAGTATGTATTGGGCAAGATGCCGATGCTACGGAGATCTTCGGCGACAATCGAGAGACCTTTGTCCCATGTTCCCGGAGTTTCTTTTTGCACAGCAGCGAGAGTTTTGAGGATCTGTTCGGCGGTGAAGTTGGAGCTTTGTTTTCCGACGATCTGCAAAAGGACGCTGAGCGGAGGAGAGTTGTGTTTGAGCAGGAGGCCCGCTTTTTGGGGGACTGTGCCGCGTGTGGGCCAGCGATTGACGCGGATCTTGGTGCGGTAGAGCAACTCTGTAAAAGTGAAAGCGGTGTACCATCCGGGATCAGAGACTCGACGCCAGAGAGAAAAAGCAGGAGCATCTTGGGCGATTTCTCCCGAAAGATGGACTTCATCACGGTTTCCTTTGGCGAGTATTTTGATCTTGATGTTGGTTTTGCCGCGTGGTGCGGTGGTTTTGACTTGGTGGACGATCTTCTTGATGTAGTAGCTGGATGGATCGATCGTGATGGTGGGCTTTCCACCGACTTTCGCGTTGGGACGGAGATGGATCGTCAGGGTGTTGTAATTGAGTGATAGTGCGCCAACTCCCGCAACATAGGGGCGATAGCGGTGGTGGCTGTGGTCTTTCCATCCGTCGCCGAAGTATTGTCGATCAAAGAAGCTGTCATCAAAGACGATGCGCCCCGTCACACGGCGCAGACCGAGGCCCACAAGATCCTGCGCAAGTCGCCAAAGCTCTTCGGAACGCAGGCTGGGATCGCCGCTGCCTTTGATGTAGAGGTTGCCTTTGAGTACGCCTTTGGCATCGATCGGGTTGTCGCTGTGGAGGGTTGTTTCGTAATGGTAGTGAGGGCCGAGGTGTTTGAGGGCGCTCATCATGGTGAATATCTTGGTATTGGAGGCGGGGATCAAGGTTTGTTCGGCTTGGTGGGAAAAGATGTGTTTGCCTTGGGTGTCGACCACCAACACACCCAAGGAGGTGCCTTGGAGTTTGGGATCGCGAAGGATCTGGGATATCTCTTTTTGGAGGGTTTGGAGGGCGTCGTCTTTGATGGGAGGAACGGCAGGAAGGAGGACTTGGAGAGAGGGCGGTGGTGCGGAATGGAGGGGCAGCGCGAAAAAAAACAGACCGCACAAGAGGCCGGATATTAGGAGAGTTCGATACGTCCATGAGGAAGAGAAGGTCCGAGACACCATCGTTTTTTCTTCGTCCTTTTGGGGTTGCGCTTTCGTCCGTAGAGCGCGCTGGACGGTTGGCGGAAAAGCTACGCTCCAAGGTTAACAAGCCTTGGAAGGCGTTGCAAATTTCCCGCGTGGGTGTCTTGAAACCACGCTTCTTTCGGATCTCGTGGGAGTCCCCCTTTGGTCGTCTGGAGTGGAGCGTCGTCAAGGGAGCATCAAGGGAGAGCAAACGGATCGAGTGACAAGCGATCGTTTTGTAGGAAAAAGACACTGGTTCCCGCAAATCGCGATGTATAGGCCAAAGCCGATGTCGTACTAACAA
>CAUJFU010000266.1 GCA_963169055.1 Myxococcota bacterium | reverse complement strand
GCGCTTGGGGGGGGCTTGTCTTCTTCGATCACAAGGGCGCTTTCTTCGAGAGAGAAAGAGTCGGATTGTTCGAGCAAAGAAGATTTCCCAAGCAAAGAGGATTTTTCGGATAAAGGCGATTTCCCAAACATCGGCGGTTTTGCGGGCAAAGGCGATTTTCCAAGCATCGGCGGTTTTGCGGGCAAAGGGTTAGGCTGGGGGGTATCTTCTTCGAGCAGGTCTTCGGCGGAGAGGGCTTGTTCATTTTCTGAGCGGTGGGGTGGGCGTGTTGACGGTGGGAAAGAGTCTTTGGTATCGGTTTGCAAAAAGTCCGGAAGCATGGGAGGTCTGGCGTAGGTGCCGCTTTTTTGGGCGAGGGCCTTTTTGTTGGCTTGTTCGTCTTGGTTTGGTGGCGGGGGGGGAGAGGTATGGTTTCGGCCCGCTGCACCGCCGTAAACGGGCAAGTTCAGATCGGTGGAAAGGTCGGTGGTTGGGATATCGCTGGTGGAGAGGTCGTGATCGTCTGTGTAGCTTGGCATACGGAGAGTTTGGTAGACTTGGCCGCTGCCTGAATGATCCGAGAGCGGGTTGCGCAGAGGGCCGACCATGGTTTCTGCCCCTTCAAAGATGTCTTCTTCTTCGGTGGGACGGAGAGATGCGAGCAGATCGCTGGCAGACCCCGAAGGGAGCGGCCCGATAGAGGTGGGGCGGACATCTTCGGAAAAGGCGGAAGCATCGGGAAGTTGGTCGGGGCCGTCGTGTGTGTCGTTGACGGATCGGGGGGCTTGATCTTGGGTGTCGCTCACAGAAGCGGGGATCGGGTTGCGGTTGCTGCCCTCAATGCGCGGATAGCTGATGGCTTCGGAAGAAGAGAGCGAAACGGCGGGCATGAGCGCGCCTGTAAAGATGTGTTGATCTTGGCGATGCCAATGGGGATAGCGCCCTTCGGGATCGAGAGCGGGAGCCATCAACATCCAGACTTCTTCCATGCTCGATGGGCGTTCTTCAGGGGTTTTTCCAAGAAGGCGAGCTTGGAGTTGGCGCAATCCGGGGGGAAACCCTTCGGCAAGTTCGGGAGCGGGCATCAAGATATGTTCGATCCCGAGTTGCTGGACATTGTGTCCAATAAAGGGAGTTTGTCCTGTTAGCATCTCGTAAAGAATGACGCCAAAGGAGTAGATATCGATACTTGGAGACTGAGCGACACCACGAAACTGCTCAGGGGCCATGTATACGGGGGTTCCGATCAAGCGCGAACCTGTGATGGCGTCCGCGACTTTTCCGAGATGAGCGATGCCAAAGTCGAGGACTTTGACCAAAACACGACCCATCTCACGCTGTACCAAAAAGATATTTTCTGGCTTGAGATCGCGGTGGACGATATTTTTTCGGTGGGCTTGTCCCAAAGCAAGGCAGATCTGGCGTGCGATCTCGCCCACCAGATCCAACGGAAGTTGGCGGTGTTGGCTGAGGAATTTTTTGAGAGTGTCGCCTTCGAGGTATTCCATCACGATGTAGGGGCCAACGCCTTCTTCGACATCGTAATCTGCGATAAATACGACATTTTCGTGTTGAAGTTGGCTTGCTGCGCGGGCCTCTCGAAAGAAACGCAACAAGACTTCGTCTTCGTTGGCAAAGGCCGGGTGCAAGATCTTGATCGCAAAGGGGACATGCAAGTGGATGTGCATCGCTTCGTAGATGCTTGCAAAAGCACCTGCGCCGATCTGTTTTTCCAGCCGGTACTTTCCAAGGACTCTACCGATCAACCAGTCTCGCTCTGCCATCTTTTACGCCTCTAGCTACCGTGCTGTCGTTGTTTTCTACAACGCTTTGCCTGCATCCAAACCTCTGACCCAACAAGCACAGGAATCTACCACCAAGGCGGCGCTGTTGCAACACGAAGCATGGAAAATCCATCTTTGCTCGACCTTTGCGATGCTTGGCAAAGCGTTCGGTGGACTTGCAACACGAAGCATGAAAACCCCATCGTTGCTCGATCCAAGCGTGTTTCGGGCTATGCGGTGCGCGGAAAGGGGGAGCATGACGCATCAAGAAGTTGGAGGGCTTCGCCGACAAGATACAACGAACCTGCCAAGACGATGGCATCGCCGTTTTGACTTTGTGCGTGGGCTTTGGTCAGCGCATCGGCTAGATTGTCGGATACTTCGCTCGTTCGGGATAAATCGATCTCTCTGGCCATTTGCTGTAGCGCAGAGGCCGACCATGCGCGTGGATTGTGGGCTGCGCAATAGATCGTGTGACGGACACAGCCAAGCAGCGGGCGCAGCGTTGCGTGGATATCTTTGTCTTGCATCGCGCCAAAGATCAGCACAGCAGGCCGAATCGACACCAGCGCCTCGGCCAAAACAACCGCTGCTTCGGGGTTATGCGCGCCATCTAACCACACCACGCGCTCTCTCCATTCGAGCCGCTGCAAACGCCCGACCCATCGAACTCGTTGAACGCCTTGACGCAACGCTTCTTTGGTGATGTGCCAGCCTTGCTCGCGTTGCCCCAACGCTACGGCCAACGCGAGCGCAAGATTGCGGTGCTGGTGTTGGCCGCGAAGCGGGATAGACAAACCCTCGATCGCTTCGCCTTCTCCAACAAAGCAGAGGCTTTCTGTTGCGCAGGGCTGCACAGCCAAGGGTTGTACCGAAAAGTCTACACCTGCCCATCGGAGGGCGGATACTTGGTGCGCAAGGGCTTCTTGTCGGATGATCATGGCGGCCTCTTCGGGGACGTCACCGATCCACGCAGGGACGTTGGGGCGAAAGATGCCGGCTTTTTCTCGTGCGATCGCGGCGTGTGTATCGCCAAGCCAAGCACAATGATCCAACCCAATCGAGGTGATCACCGACGCGACCGTAGGAAACACCGTCGTTGCGTCCAGTCGTCCTCCAAGCCCCACTTCGAGGATCATCCATTCGACTTGGGCTTCGGCGAATAGGCACAAACCTAGCGCGGTCACGATCTCGAAGAATAGGGGAGGGTAGCCCGTTTTGTTGGCTGCCTGAAGGACGCGAGGAAGGTGGTGTGCGATCCTCTCGTCCGATACATCGATCTCGTTGATGCGAAAGCGCTCTCGAAAATGCACAAGGTGGGGACTCGTGAACAAGCCCACCCGCACGCCGCTTGCGCAAAAGATCGAAGAAAGCCACGCGCACACGGAGCCTTTGCCGTTGGTTCCTGCGACTTGGATGCAAGGAATCCCCTCAGCGGGGCGTCCGAGCGCGTCCCATAGCGCACGCATCCCTTCCAGCCCACGGGACTCTACACCGCGCCGTAGTTCAAACAATCCATGGAGATCAGCTTGATAGGCGATCGGGTCAAAGGCAGGTGGTGTTGTCGAGTCGATCTCAGGCGAGGCGCACGAAGCGGCATCGTTTGTGTGATCAGGAGAGCGCGAAGTGGCATCGCTCGTGTGATTTGTTTTCAAGCGGGCCCAGACCCCAACCAAAGTTCTTGTCCTGATCGCAAGATCGTCCCCATACCCGGTAAGATCTGCGCCATCTCATCGACCATCTCTTGGTAAAATGCGGGCTTGAGATGGAAATAATAGATCGGGATATCGCGCTTGAGTTTGCGCAGTTCTTCTTTGGCGGTTTGGGGGGTCAGGTGCTTGGCGAGATTGGCGATCATCTGCATACGAACAGGAAATGCGACATCCAAGATCAATCCGCGCAGATCATCTCGCTGATTGGCAACTTGCCACAACAGATCTGTAGGGCCTGTATCGGCGCTGTAGAGAAAACTATGCCCGGGCCACATGACCAAAAAGGCGCACGTGGGGACAGTATGGTGTACTGGGATCGGCAAGATGCTTCGATCGCCCGGTAGATGTACAGCCACCATCGGTTCGAGCTCAACCAATTCAAGCACTGGCATCATCGGAGGGGGCGGAATCTGCGTAAAATCCGGCCAGATCTTATTGTTGAAGTAGTGTTCTCGCAGCGTCTTGAGGACGTCAGCCGTTCCGTAGATCTTGAGTGGCTTGGAATGCAAGCCCGTCAAGAGGTCCGCCAACAAGCCTAGATCTTTGATGTGATCGAGGTGGGTGTGGCTCAAAAAAACGTGTTCGATCTGCAACAGCGCATCAAGGCGCAACGTCGAGCATATCGAACCTGCATCGATCAACAGATCCTCTTGAAACAGAAAGCTGGCGGGTTTGTATCCAAAAAGCTCTCCGCCTTCTGCACCCAAAATATGCAGATCCATCCTTGTCCTCGGTTTGTCGTTTGCTGCATCCAAGCAGCATGGCTACGCGTGCGTTTGAAAATGCGCTATCCACCGCACATTGCTAATGCAAACGCTGTATCAGACCCCGAAGCGCGCCAAAAGTCAATATCTTGATCTTGTTTGCGCTCGCTGTGCGTTCACTCAGTCCTGCACTTTGGTTGCGATCTGCTCGGCTCGTTCGGCCAAGCGTTTGGGGTGCATCACATCCTTGTAAAGGTACACCTGCTCTGGGATATCGGCGTAATCCTCTTCTGACACACGCATCCGCGTCGACACCGCAACCATCAAGTGGTATGGGCCGTATGTGCGCAGGTGTTCGAGGCGTCTTAACAGAGAACCGCGATGCCAAAAACCCAACAACTCCAACCATGCTTCCCGTCCATCGGGATGAACAAGGCGATAGTCGACCACACAGACATCTCGGCTACCTTGCCGCAACACCCGACTCGATGGCACAAGCTCCCAATCGAGTTTCAATTGTCCCCAACGTTGGCGTAAGTGTTCTTCTTCTTCGGTCAAATAAGCCCCTGTATCGGGATAATGGCTGCGCAGATCACACTGGCTGTCCAAATAGAAAACACGCGGTTCGCGCCGCTCTTCCCACAAAAGATCCGCTCGCATCGTCCAATCTTCGCAAAGCAACAAAGCCGGTAAAAAGTTCGCCATCTGCAACCCGTATTTTTGGCTCAACCGAAACATCGAAGATGGGCCATCGATCGTGATCTGCACATCTTCTCCCTCATAAGAAGCCGTCGCGATCAACCGAAAGAACTTGAGATAACGCATCAATTGCTTTAGCCGCTTGGCGTCGGGTTGACGCAACCACACCTGCATCTTGCTGGCCCGAAACAACACCGCTTGTGCAAGGGCTAGATTGTACCGATGCAACAGGGCTTCGGCCTCGATATCCTCAAAACGCTCCAAGATATAAGCGTCCTGCAAGTCTGCATACAACGCACGTTCGATATCTTCCTCGGTCACACCCAACTCTTCGGCAACTTGGCCCAAGATCCCTTCGCGTGTGGTCGGGTGGTGCAGATCGGGGTTTTGTGTCACAGGATGTACCTGAGCAACCGTCTCAAAGATCTTTCGGCGCAACTCGATCGGGGAAATCGCGGAAACTACGACAAACTCTGAGCGATCCGCAAGCAGTTTTGCGAGGCCGCGTTGCATGAGAAAGTCCGTTCCGTCCCCAATAATATCTTTCAGTTCCTCTTCCAAAGCGCCCCTTGGCTTGCCGACGTGCGCACGGTATGCCTCGATCAACCGTTCTACTTTTTCAAAGGACTTTAACTTCTCTATCTTGATGTAGCGTGGCTCGATGCTCTCGCCTTTTTCGCTCACGCGGATCAGATCTGTTGTCAACATCCGATCTCTATCCTCCATCTCATCGGCTTCTTTGTCTCCGCCTCATCGGCTTTTTCGCTTCCTTTTGGGGCGCGCTGCTTCGCTCTTTGCGGCCTTCGCGCTCAGTCCTCCATGTAAGGTTCGGGTTCAGGATCTTGCTCTTCGTCTCGACGGTAGGCGTCATGTTCGCGCCGCCGTTCGCTGACGTATTGTTCGACCGTGTTGGCGGTGACGATCTCGTACAGGGTTGCGCGTTTGTCGGGCTGCTTTCGCAAGATCCGCCCCAAACGCTGGACATGTTCGCGCACGCTCCCTGTCCCGCTCAAGATGATCCCGACGTTCACGTCTGGCACGTTCACGCCTTCGTTCAACACGCGAGAAGTCACCAAACAAGGATAGATCCCTTCGTTGAACCGACTGAGGATCTCTTTGCGCTCCTTCGCATCGGTTTGATGCGTGATCGCAGGAACCAAAAAACGCCGACTAATCCGATAGACCGAGTCATTGTCGTTTGTAAAGATGATCACGCGGTCTTTTTTGTGTCGCCGCAACAAGCCCTCCAGATCGCGCAGCTTGGATGGCGCTGAAAGCGCCAAACGACGGGCGGTTTGGTAGGCTTTCATTGCGCGCCGACCCGCTGCGCTTCGGCTGCTCACCAACACAAATTGCCCCCATCCTTGCGGACCACCAAATCGAATCCCTTTTTCTCTCACGAAACTTCGATACACTTCACGCGCTTCGGTGTACTCGATAAACTCGTCAGGATCGAGCTCCACCGTGATCTGCTCCACATCGTACTCTGCAAGGTACTCGCCCGCCAACTCTCGAATCGATCGATGATAGACGATTGGACCCACGACCTCATCCAACAATTGATGCCGACCATCGGGGCGTTCGAGCGTCGCCGTCAGCCCAAGACGAAACGGAGCGACGCAACATTCCGCTGCATACAGATAACTCGGTCCCGGCAAGTGATGGACTTCATCGAAGATCAACAGCCCAAAACGCCCTCCGAGCCGTTCCATGTGCAGATAAGCCGAATCGTATGTGCTCACCGTGATATCTTCGATCTCATGATAGCCTCCCCCCAAAAGCCCGACACTCCGCTGAAAAGACGAGGACAATATCTCGTACCATTGGTTCATTAAGTCGATCGTAGGCGCAACCACCAACGTTGAGCGTTGGGTCTCCATCATCGCTAACTCCGCTACAAATGATTTTCCCGTCCCTGTCGGCAACAAGATCAATCCCCGCTTTCCTGCGGCCTTCCACGCGGCGATGCCTTCGGCCTGATAGGGGCGGGCCTCTCGCTTGTAATGCGGCTTTAACTCCAATCGGTTGTATTGCTCCGCCTCATCGGTGTACTCGACGCCAAGCCGATGCACCCACGTCCGCACCCGCCGATAATCCATCCCCCGCGCCCGATAATATCCGATCCGCTCGTCGTAGCGCAGCTCTGGCGGTGGTTGCGATCCACCTAGATCCTTGGGGGCTTCCAAGATCACCGTCCCCCCGTCAAATAACAGTTTCCAACCGATCTGTTTGGATCTCTCCTGCATTTCTGCCTCTCTACCTCTCTTGTCTTCGCTTCTGCCCTCGGATACACTCTGCATCTTGGCGTTTCTTCAAACATACACGGATACACCATGTTTGTGTCACACCTTTCTTTCAACTCCCCTGCCTTTCTTTTCCTTGCTTTCTTTGCACTAACTTCTGCCGCTTGTACGCCTTCACACACCATCCACTCCAACGCCCCGCTTCTCTCCTCTCCACCCAAACCCCCATCTGTCCGCCCACTCCCCACCTCTACAACCGCGCATCAGACGCTTTCCCCTGCACAGTCTTTCTCGGCTGTCTGCCGCCACTTCGCTTTGAAAGCCAACACAAACGACAAAGCCAACACAAACCAAGCGATCTGTCGCGTGGCGTCGATCGAGCTTCAGCGGCGTGTGTGTGCGTTATTGGTCGTAGATACGCCTTCTGCACGACAACAACGCTGGTTCTCTTTGCTTAACAGCCTTGGGCAGCCGACCCGTTGTCTTACGGGAGCCACGTGGCAAGCCTATCGACATCTGCTTGAGATCGAAGGGGATCGCGATCGCAACCGCTTCTCAGGCTTCCCCGAATCTCTTTCGTTGCGGATCGTCCGCACAATCATGCTTCTTGATCTTCGATATCGCCCATCGCATCGAAAGATTGCACCCTCTCGCGTAGCCTCCCTCTCTCTCTCCACACAAGCCCATTCTCCCGCCCACTCCTTGCTGTTGACTCGAACCTACCGCATGAACTCCCCTGAACCATCGACATCTTCGGCCTCTGCGATATCCTCAGCGCCCACGATCTATTCAGCGCCCACGACTTCTTCGATGCACAACGCGCCCAAAGGAGATGCGTTGGACAGCGATACACGCCCACCGTTGGTCTTTACGGAGCGAGACCTCGATCGCTTTCGAGAACCGACTTCGTTTTTGCGTTGGCCTGCACGTGGTGCGATCAGCAGTGGTTTTGGTTTGCGAAGCGATCCTTTTCATCGGAAACAGCGCTTTCATCAGGGCATCGATATCGTAGCACCGTTTGGGAGTCCTGTGTTTGCGGCGGCGGAGGGTGTCGTTTTGCACGCGGGATGGATGGGATCGTGTGGGATGGGGGTTCTTCTCGAACATGCGCGTGGTTATCGCACGTTGTATTGCCATCTTTCGCAGATCCTTGCGACGCCCAAAGATCCCGTCTCTTCGGGGCAACGCATCGGTAGCATCGGCTCCACAGGCCGCTCCACGGGGCCTCACCTGCACTTTGGACTCTTTTTGCACAAGCACCCCATCAATCCGCGCTCTTATCTCCCAAGGCACCCATGATCAAGATTTTTTCTTTTGTCCTCGGAGCGCTCGTCTTCTTCGGGGGGGCCGTTGGTGTGCAAGCGCACATGACTTCTCCCGGGCAGATGCGCCTCAAGATCGACACTACCCAAGCGGATATCTCGGTGGGGCTTTCGGTGAGCGCCCAAGATGTCGGCTCTTATCTCAAACTTGAAGACCCCCAAACCAAGCGCGTTCCGCTGCGATCGCTTGAGGCGGCGCGTGATTTGATCGAGCGTTATCTCGCAAGTCGCCTATTGATCAGCAACAACGACGCTTTGTGT
>CAUJFU010000265.1 GCA_963169055.1 Myxococcota bacterium | reverse complement strand
GCCCATCTGCTGGTAGGATGTGGAAAATTCTTGAAATGCTTCGATTAACTTCTTTGTGTTCCTTGTGTCTGTCAAATCGAAGCAGCGTCCTAGGTGCAGATATGCACCTAATACCGCAGGTTCTTTGACTTTGCCTCGTTCTTTTTGTTCACGAGCGAAATCGAATGCACGCTGTGGCGCATACTCCCAGAAATAGATGCCTTTTCCGAGCCAGTCAAACAGGTTATCGCTGGGATGAAGAGACTCGCCTTGCAACAAAACCTTTTCAACGACTGAACGATCACACCCGTGGTATCCGACGATCATGCGGTGATAATCAAAAGGGAAGAGATCTTTTTGAGAAGAGCCCATGCGCTTGGCCTTATGCGTGGTTTGTTTTGTTGTGCTTCTGACGGTGCTGCGCAGAGCGTGCGTGGGCTTCGAGTCCCTCGTGGTGGGCGAGATCGATAGCATCTTGGATGAGTTCTTGGGCCGCGCTGAGATCGTCGATCTGCATCCAAGTGCGGATGCGCAGGAAGTGGTGAACGGACAAGCCACCTGCCGAGCGTGCTGTGCCGCCCGTGGGGAGGGTGTGGTTGGGGCCTGCACAATAATCGCCGAGAACTTCGGCGCTGGCGTGGCCGACAAATAGCGCGCCATAGTGATGCAGAAAAGGCATCGCAGCGGGGGCATCAGCGATCGAGAGTTCGAGGTGTTCGGGGGCTAGTTGATTGGCGATCTGGAAGGCGTGTGTGCTATCTGTTGCGAGTGTTGCAAAGCCATTTTTGAGGGCTTCACGGGCGATGGTGGCGGTGGGGAGGTCTTCGAGTTGCGCGGCGATTTCGCGTTGTGTGGCATCGAGGATGGTTTGTTCGAGTGCGATCAAGATCGGGATCGCGTCGGTGTCGTGCTCGGCTTGTCCGAGAAGATCGGCGGCAAGAGTGGCTGGATCTGCCGACGCATCGGCGATCACCACCAGCTCAGATGGACCCGCCAACATATCGATCGCAACGTGCCCCGAAACCAGTTGCTTTGCGGCAGTCACCCAGCGGTTGCCCGGGCCAACGATGGCGTCACAAGGCGGGATCTCTCCTGCGCCGTACGCAAGCGCGGCGATGGCTTGGGCGCCGCCGACCGCCAGAAGCGCATCGGCTCCTGAGAGGGCCGCTGCTGCGAGTGTCATCGGTGTGGGTTTGGGAGAAGCCACCCAGACTTCGGAAACACCCGCAGCGCGAGCCGTGACAACCGTCATGATCACCGAAGATGGGAGAGGGTAGCGTCCACCGGGTGCATAACAACCCGCACGTTCAACAGGCGCGATCTCTTGACCGGCCCATCCTCCCGGGATCGCGGTGCGTGTGGGGTGAAGAGCGGCGCGTTGAGCTTCGGCAAAATGGCGAACACGTGCGATGCTTCGCTGCAATAACGCCCGATCTTTCGGTGGAATGGTTTGTAGGACAGCCGCAAGTGCTGCTCGATCATAGATCATCGGCTGTGTTTCACTGATATCGCCAAAGCGCAGGGCGATATCACGAAGAGCGGAGATGCCGCCCGTTCGGACTTGTTCGACGATCACAGCGGCTTGGGAGAGGGTTTGTGCGTCAAGCGCATGACGACGAAGGGAGGGGATGGATTGTGCGGGGATCTGGCGAAGGGGAAGCATCAATGACCTCGTGGAAATCAGGCTTGCGTCGAGGATGTGGTTTGCGGCGAAGGGACGGCCTCTTTCATGGCGGGAGGAACCTCTGTACCGCGCAGCATCAGCAAGCCAAACAGATACACAACGATACCAACAAAGATGGCATACGAAAAGCCGATGTGAAGCGCAAGCAGCATCGCGAGGATCGAACCCAACACCGAGGCTGCACCGTTGATTCCCCACGCCCAAGGGATCAAAGATTGAAAGGCCGAGGGGGCTCCTTGGATGCCAAGCGGAAGCAGCGAACCCATCCAAAAGCCCATCGGTGTAAGGAGTACGACGGTCAACAAGATCCGCAAAAACAGCGGTGCTGCCGCAAACGCATGAAAGATCGTCGGTAGCGCGATGTGGTATGCAGCGATCAACACACACAACAAGAAGATGTGGCGCTTGATCTTTGTGAGGCTTTCGGCTTCAGGGGTCGAGCGGATCGCCAAACTACCGATGCCGCTCGCAACCAACACCGTAAACAAGATCACAATCAACGCATACATCGGATGACCCAAAAACAACGAGAAGCGTTGCATCATCCCGATCTCGATCACGATAAATGCGATCCCAAGGGAGAAAAAGTAAAGCAGATAGCGGATCTTTTGGATCTTGTTTTCGCGCAGCGCTTCGCGTCGAAACAAGAACAACGGCAACAAGAAAAACAACAGCAACAAGATGCTCACAACCACCAGCGCAAGAAGAATGATCAGCAAACCGTGGTTGTGGCTTGGCAGGCCGCGCAGAGAAAACAGTTGGAGCGAGTCTGTGGGGCGGTGCATATAAAAGAAAAAAGGCCGATCATCGGGGGGAGGAGAGATATCAAACGGATGCTTTTGGACGGTTTCTTCCCAACGCGGCTTGCGCAAGAATTCGGCGAAAGGATTATTCAGCGGGCGCGAAGGTGTGTGTTCGATCACCAGTTTGGCGCTGTTGCATTCGCGCTCAAGTCGGGCGATCTCGGAGGCGGTAAAGGGAGTTTTTTTCAAGAACATCGAGGTGTAGATGCCCTTGGAAGCGGCAAAAAAGTGTTTGTAATGCGTTTCGCCCGATATTCCGTGATCTTGGAGACCTGCACGCCCAAGAACCAACAGGCGCAAGAACTCATGCTGCGGTTGTTTCCACCGCTGCATCGCAAGGATGCCTTGGGGCAAGAGATGATCGAGGTATTCGTAAAAGGCTTCACGGGTGTAGAGGGAGTTTTCTGAAAGCGAGAACGCGCCGGCGGCTGTTGCAGCCCAAGTATCGACAAGAGTGGCTTGGATCGAGCCAAAGCGCCGTTTGGAAGAGCGGATAAAGTTGCGCCCTTCGGCGTTGTGGATCGTCACGTTCGGATGGTTGTAGATATCTCCGTTGAGATGGCGATATCGGCGTTTGACGATATCGATGATGATCGGATTGAGTTCGACGCCGATCACTTGTTGGCGGCCACGCGCAACGGCAGCCGCTACTTCGGTTCCACCGCCCGGGCCAATGATGACCGCTTCGCCCGGGATATCGAGGTAGTACAACAGGTTCCCAAGTTTGGTGCTTGCGTCGGAAAACAGGTATTTTTCGGGTTGGTCGATGGCGTGCTTGCGGTTCATCGCGGTGGCTGCGGATGAATCCATGCGTATCCACATGTAGTATTTGTGAGGGACATCTTCGAGAGTCACGCGGGAAAACGAGTTCCATTGGTGATAGATCACGCGCTGCTCGACGATCTCTTTGACCGAAGGGATCTTGAGGATCGGTGTGCGTAGGCTGTAAACAAAAAAGCCGAGTGCTGCGATCCCAAAGCATGAAAAGACCGCCCATGTCTTGCGCGATGCTCCGCCTGCCCACAAAAACATCCATGTGCTGACGAAAAACAACAAACCCGCAAACAAGACGCTATGGATGCCTCCGAATTCCCCGAGTATCGGTGTCAACAGCAAGCATCCAATCCCCGCCCCCACCAGATCGTAAAAATACAACCGCCCCATATCTTTTCGGAAGTGTTCGATCAGGATCGTCAAACAAACCCCTGAAAAGAAAAAGGGAGCCGAGGCAAAGAGATAAATCACACCAAGCGCCGAAAAAGTCGGTGTGCGAAACCCGAGATGGGCGGATTGTTGAAAGATCGGTGGCAAACAGGCAAAGGCCGATACTCCCGCGAGGATGCCGTACAACGCAAGGACGCGGTTCCGTCTTTGTTCTTCGAGAAGACGCGGCTGCAAGTAAACGTAGATCCCCGAGAGTCCGATGCCAAACAACGCAAGAGAGATCGCCAGAAAGGCGAAGTGATAAAACATGATCACGGAAAAGATCCGCGTCAGCGAGAGTTCAAGCAACAAGGTCGCGGCGGTTAGTACACCCACTCCCCCGTAAAACAACCGTGTATTTTTCGACATGGATCTTCCTTTGTTCTTCGGCGCTGGTGAAAGCGATCATAGCGAGGTGTTAGCACAACGATCTTCGTGATGGATCAGTCGTTGGATGGGGGCAAGGTTTCTTCGGCAGATGCCGATGCAAGGAACGGAGGTTTCGCATCCCCGGGGCGCCGTGAAACTTTGCGGGCGCGCATCGAAAAGGTGCGATGAAGATCCGACAGCGAAACTCCAGCGCGTGTGGCCGCAACAAACGCAAAATACAGCAGATCAGCGGCCTCTTCGCGGACGTGCGGGGGGTCGGTGGCTTCGCTGAGTTCGGAGGCTTCTTCGCGCAGCTTGGCGGCCAAGAGGGCGGGGTCATCGAAGAGACGACGAGCGTAAGAACCTGTCGGGGCGTTTTGCAAGCGTTTTGCAAGCGTTTGCATCAAGGCGTGCATCCCTTCTGTTTCGCCCCAACAAGTCCATGTATCGAGGTGGCAAAAGCCGGGTGTTTGCTGCTCGACCATAAAGCGCAAGGTGTCGCGGTCACAATCGAGATCCACGCGCAACAAGCGCTGCGTTGCGCCCGACGTTTCGCCTTTGATCCACAGTCCGCGTTTGCGCGAAGCATACGCTCCCACACCGCGATCCAGAGCGACTTGTAGACTTTCTTGATCGGAGTAGGCCAGACCCAACGCCAACCCGTCTGGATCGGTGATCACGGTCGGCCACTTTCCATCAGGACGATCGCTTTTCAAACAAGCCCCGATCGCATCGGCCAGATCAAAGGCTCCTGTGTACAGAGCCATCCCGACTTGTGCATCGACGCCCATCGCGTCCAACGCAGCAATCTCTTCGACCGTTGCAACGCCCCCAGCGATCGTCAGTTGGGCGTCTCCTGCGGCTGCTTTTAAGCGGGCGACTTCTTCCAGATCGATCCCGACCATCCGACCTTCGCGCTCCACAAACGTTACCAAAAATCCCCCAACATAGGGCAACAACGCGGCCATCTGTTCTTCCACGCGCTTGCCCGTCTTGGTCTGCCATCCCTCAACCACGATATCGCCATGTACCGCATCCAGTGCTGCGATCACCCGTTCTTTCGGTAGGTGCTGCAAGATATCAGGCCGCGCAGCCGTTCCAAGGATCACTTTCACGGCTCCTGCATCCAACCAACGCAGCGCACTTTCCACATCGCGGATACCCCCACCCACCCGACAACGCGCCACCCGCAACAACGGCTCGATCAATGCCGATTGTCGGCCTTTTCCCATCGCCGCGTCCAAGTCGATCACTGCGATCTCACCGACCCGACCAAAACGCTCCGCGATCGGATGTGGATCTCCCGCATCCAAGGCTTTCTGCTTTCCGCCGATCAATTGTACTGTTTGCCCGTCTTGAAGATCGATCGATGGGATGATCATGCTTGGCTACCCTCCGTCGGATGGGTCGATGAATCGGGACTTTTTGTCGTGGTAGAGGGTCTGGCTTGGGTTGTGTAAGGAGGGCGCACGTCGACACCACGCGACAACAAGAACACCTTGAGCGCATCAACCGTCCAATCCCCGTCGTGGAAGATCGAGGCCGCAAGCACCGCATCGGCTCCTGCGTCCAAGGCTTCGAGCAGATGTTCGGGGCTGTGGGCTCCGCCTGATGCGATGATCGGAAGTTTGACGGCTTGCGAAAAAGCCCGCAACTGCGCAAGATCATAACCTGACCGTGTGCCATCTCGATCAAAGCTTGTCAACAAGATCTCCCCTGCACCGCGTTCTTCACCTTCTCGGGCCCATTCGATCGCGTCACGTCCGATGCGCTGCGTTCCAGAACGTACCACCACTTCCCACCCCTCCATGCCGATCTTGGCTGCTGCGTCGATCGCAAGCACCGTACATTGACGGCCAAAACGTTCTGCGATCGCCGACAATAGCGCAGGCTCGAAGACCGCCGCAGTATTCATAGAGACTTTGTCTGCGCCTGCTTGCAACAACGCGCTTGCATCTTCGATCTTGCGGATGCCGCCCCCTACTGTCAGCGGGATGCTCAGAACCTCGCGGACTTTGCGCACCGTATCAAGCTGATTTCCCCGTCCTTCGGGAGTTGCAGAGATATCCAAGATCACGATCTCATCCGCGCCTTGTTCTTGATAACGCGCAGAGAGTTCGACGGGGCAGCCCGCATCCCGTAAACCTTGAAACTTGACACCCTTGACGACGCGCCCGTGGCTTACGTCCAAACAAGGGATGATGCGTCGAGTCGCCATCGCTCTGCTCCGTGGCCTCTCGCTGTGGGGGAGAGGCCGCTGTTTTGGTGGGTCGTTTTGTCTTCGAGATGTGTGCTATCGCGGCTTGTTTTCCGCAGCGTGGGCGAGCGCGATGGCTTTTTGGAGGCGTGGGAGAGCAGCGCGCATGATCGGTGTGGAGGTACACAAGCACGCACGAAACCACCCACGAGCACCAAAGGCGCTTCCCGGCATCAACAACACGCCGGATTCACGGGCTAAGGCGCAAAAAGCCACATCATCGGCAAGCGGCGAACGAACGAAGGTATAAAACGCCCCTTCGGGTTCGACAAAATCGAGATGATTGCGCCGAAGCGTATCCTCTAACAGCGCTTTGTTTTCCAAGATCATCGCCAAGTCAATGGTCACGTCCAAAAGTTCGCATACAACGGCTTGCATCAGGCTCGGTGCATTGATAAAGCCAAGCAGCCGTTGGGCGAGGTTGAGACCTTGTCGTACCTGTTCGTGTTCGTGGAAAGAAGGAGAGAGGGCGAGATAGCCGATGCGCTCTCCCGGGATCGCAAGTTGTTTGCTAAAAGAGGTGATCAAGACGGATTGATCGTATAGATCGGAGAGGAAAGGGATGTCTTGTTGGGTGAGGTTGATGTAGCGGTAGGGTTCATCAGAGAGCAGGTAGATTGGATGAGAAAAAGTGCGGCTTTTCTCCGAGAGCAACGCTCCCAAGGCGGTAAGTTCTTGGCGTGTGTAGATCACGCCTGTTGGGTTGTTTGGCGAATTGAGGATCAAGCCCCGCGTTTGGGGAGTGATGGCTTGTGCGATGGCATCGAGATCAAGGTGGAAATGCGCGTCTGTTTGGACGATCTTGGGGCGTAGCGAATACAGCGCAAGATAGGTGGGATATTCCAAAAAATAAGGAGCCAACAACAGCACTTCGTCATCAGGCGCAAACAGCGTCTTGAGCAGGATCGCCAAGGCTCCCGAAGCACCCATCGTGAGGAAGATATCTTCAGCGCGGAATTTCGTTTGACAAGATGCCCGAAGATGCGCTGCGATCTGCTCTCGCGAATCTGCGAGACCTTCTTGGGGAGTGTAGTGATGCAGCGTCTCGGTAGGCTGGCGAAGTTGCCGATCGAGGGCTGCATAAAAAGCAGCGGGGGGGATCATGTGCGGGTTGCCGATCGCAAGGCTCACGGGCGCATCTTCTCGGGTTCCATCGAACCGCTGAAAGAGCTGACGCAGCCACGCCGAGGCTTCGAGCTGCTTGAGAAGAAAAGGGTTCATAAAAACCTCCCCCAAAATGTGGGTGACTCTGGCCACGGCGGTTCTTTGCTCAAAAAACGAAGGCCATCGGGTTCTTTGCTCGAACAGAAGGCAAAGAGAAAAACATGGAGTTGGTGTTGACACCAAAAGGCGAGGCATCTATACCTGTAGCCCCCCACAAATGCAAGAGTCGGTTGCACCGCACCAGACAGGCTCTACGCACCCCAACAATTTGGATAACACCCCGATACGATCCTGCGCGCCCAAGGAATGGATGCGTAGGGGATGGAGCCTTTATGCAACAGATTGCGCTGACTGTTTTGTTAATCGTCACGATGCTTGCGATCGGGATGGGGACGAAGATCTCGGATTTTGCGGCCCTTCGTCAACACAAAAGTTCTTTGCTGTTGGCTATTCTTTTGAATTTGCTTGTGGTTCCTGTTTTGACTTGGTGGTTTTTGTCGATGTTACCGTTGGAGCAGCCTGTTGTTTTGGGGTTGTTGTTGTGCATGCTTAGCCCGGGAGGCGTGGCTGGACCCTTGTTTACGCTCAAAGCCAAAGGCGATGTGGCTGTGGCCACGCTGACGATGATCTTGCTTTCGCTGTTGAGTGTGATGAGTGCCCCCTTGACGTTAGCGTTGATTGTCGGAACGAAGAAGACGCTCGCCGGGTCGTTTGGGCTGTTTGGTTCGATGTTTTCCACGTTGGTACTTTATCTTTTGCTTCCTCTTGCTGTCGGACTGTTGATCCAACGCCATCGTCCGTTATTTGCTGCACGCTACAGCAAACCCATGAACCAGATCGCGAATCTGCTTTTGCTTTTGGTGGTGGTGGGGCTGTTGTTGGCGAAATTCAGTGTTTTTTTGCGTGTGGGGTGGTTAGGCTTGGGATGCTGTGTCTTTTTGATCTTGTTGAATCTTGTGATCGGGATGTTGACATCAAGCAAACCGTTGTTGCGTCGGAGCTTTGCGATGGTGGCAGGGATTCGCAATGTCCCGTTTGCCTTGCTGATATCGGCTTTTTATTTTACAGATCCACTAACGGACGCATCCGCTCTTGCATACGGTTTCTTGATGATGGCCATGACTTATTTGGTGGCCTTGCTATGGGGCCGCTACCCCGAAAAACAAGAGTCGCTCGCTGCCGCTTGATCCGACGCGCTTCGCATCGCGTGAGCGGTTTGGTTTGTCGTCTGTCATGGCCGAGACTTTTTTTGTTTTTTGACGGAGGCAAACGATGGATTACGAAGCGGCAAAGTCCGTGTTGTTGGATCGTTTGACGGTGGCGGAAGGGACGCTCAAAGAAGGCGATCTGAAGGGCCTTTCTCACAAAAGAACGTTGATCGCGGAGTTTTTGGCGGGTGGTGGGCTGGTGCTTGTTGGTGGAACGTACAAGGCGGAAGGCGTGCTTGCAGAGGGACTCGAAGCTCGTCGGCAAGCAATTCTGGCGCGCCAAGAGGCCGAGCGTATCGAGGCCGAACGGGTACAAGCGGAAGCTGCCTGCCTTGCTGCGGAAAGAGAGGCCGAACGAAAGCGAATCGCGAACGCGATAAATCGGGCATTTCAGGCATTTCGTGAGCAGCGAGAATCCATCGTGACGGTGTCTGGTCTGGTCAAGGCTTTGGGCATCCGCAAGTCGATGTTAGAGCGCGGCTTGGCGGTCTTGCCGATCGCTTCGTGCGTCGATGCCAAAGGATGGACGTGGTATGATCTGCACGAAGCCAAAGCCCATCGTGAACAACTGCTGTCTTTTTCTACGGTGAAGACGGCTTTTTTGGCGACCTGTTTGGGGGTGACGCCCCAGACGGTGCGGCGACGCTTGCAAAAACTTGATATCCTGCCTTGGAGCCAAGGAGGCATACATCGCAGCAGCTTGTATCTGTGGGGGGATGTGCGTGTTTTGTTTCCTGAGCCGATCCCGGAACTTTCGGTGCTTGAAGCGGAGTTCGAAGAGAAAAAACAGGTTGCCAAACGCGCCAAAGAAGCCAAAGAAGCCAAGAAACGTCAAGCACTTATCGAGAAACAAGAACGCGATCGACAACAACTGATGGCGATGTTTCCGAGCGCAGCACGCGCAACGTGGCCCCAAGTCATCCTGTCCGTTGGGGCGACCAATTCTGGTAAAACGCACGCTGCCATCGAGGCCCTTGCTGCCGCCCCAAGCGGTGTGTATCTCGCTCCGTTGCGCTTGTTGGCGTGGGAGATCTACGAGCGCTTGAATGCGCAAGGTGTCCCCTGCGATCTCGTGACGGGTGACGAGGTGATTCGCACCCCGGACGCCCGCCATCAAGCCGCAACCGTCGAGATGTTCCGTCCCACCGAAGAACAGATCATTGTTCTCGATGAAGCGCAGATGGCCGCAGACTCCCAACGTGGCGGGGCATGGACTCGTGTCCTTACCCACGCTCAAGCCAAAACCCTCTACCTATGTTGCGCGCCCGAAGCGTTGCCGCTGTTGCAGCGCTTTGTCTCGGTGCTTGGTTATCCGCAGCCCACCGTCCAACACCACCAACGCCTTTGCCCACTACAACTCCACGATGCTTTGTTTCCGATCGAAAAGCCCACAGAAAGCTGCATTTACATCGTCTTTTCACGCATCGACGCACTGGTCCTCAAAAGCTACTTCGAGGAACAAAAGAACATCCCCACCTCCGTTTTGTATGGTGCGCTTCCTCCCGATGTTCGGCGCGCACAGGCCGAACGCTTCTTGCGTGGAGACACGCGGATCTGTGTCGCCACCGATGCCCTCGGCATGGGGATGAACCTTCCTGCCCGTTATATCGCCTTTACGACGCTGCATAAGTTCGATGGCAAACAGCGGCGCCTGCTCACACCCGCCGAAGTTCAACAGATCGCAGGGCGAGCAGGTCGTTTTGGATGGCATGAATTTGGCGCTGTAGGGGCTTGCTCGCCTGACGTTCAACATGACCTCCAGCACCTGTTTTCCGCAACCGTCCAAAAACCCACCACTCTTCGCATTACACCGACCTTGCAGGAGCTTGAGATGCTTGCGGGTTCGCTGCAAGATCGACTTGCTTATTGGGCCGAACTGCGGGCGATACCGTCTTCTTTTCAATCACTGCTTTCGCCCTGTGATACGCGGCCTTTGATCGAACTTGCCGCGATGATCCCCCTCGATATGCAGCGAGCGCTGGGCCTCGAACGTTGTTTGGCTTTTGTGCAAGCCCCCGTCAACCGCGAAACCCTGTCCTATTGGGGGCAATGTGTCCATTCTTCGCTCTATCATGACGAATTCCCCCTTCCTGACGAGATATCCCTGCCCAAAAAATCATCTGAGCCAAGCCGTGAATTGCTTGCCCTTGAGCAAGCGGTGGGTGAGAGAGAAATCTTCTTGTGGTTGGCCCATCGCCCCTTGTTTGCTCACGCCGTCACTTCCGCTGATATCGATGAGATGATCAGACAAAAGCGCGCTCTCAGTCAGCGGATGGATGCCTTGCTTTGTCGCGCTAAGCTCCAACAAAAGAAAATATGCAAAAGCTGCGGAAAAGCCCTC
>CAUJFU010000264.1 GCA_963169055.1 Myxococcota bacterium | reverse complement strand
TGGCCCAACGCACAACAAACCCTTCAAACCTTTACCAACGTCCGCGCCAACTACCGCCTTTTGATCGAAGAAGGCAAGGATGAGATCACGTATTCCCCCCAACCTTAGAGAGCACCTTCGACAATATACTGATCAGGCAAGGAGGAGGGGACGATTCGCGCCTTGAGACCGGCCTCTTGGAATTCTTTGATCACTTGTGCGGGGCTGAGGCGGTGTTTTTTGTTCGGGCCGCGCTTGGCTTCCATCGTAAAATCCACGATCCACACCGAACCACCGACTTTTAGCCCAGCTTTGATCTTCTTGGCGTAGGCCACTCGATCGGCGATGTGGTGCCATGTGTTGACCACCAACACCCGATCCACGCTTTGGTTTGCAAGCTGTGGATCATCTGTCTTGACTTGACGGGCTTTGACGTTAGACCATCCGGCTTTTTGGATGCGCTCGGCCATGTGCTTGACCATCGGCCCGTTGATATCCAGTCCTTCGACGTGGCCCGTTGCACCGACCGCTTTGTGCAGGTATGGAAGAAAATAGCCCGTCCCTGCGCCGATATCTGCGATGTGCATCCCTGCTTTGATCTGCATCTTCTCGACGACTTCAGCGGGTTTTTGCCACGCGGTGCGCTGGGGATTCTCGAAGATACGGGCATATTTCTTGACGTCGCTAAAGTCGTGTTGCATGTCGTGATGCTTGTAATCCATCTTACCCTTGTGATGGCCTTTTGTGTGGTGCTTGTGCGCCTTTTGTGTGGTGGGGCCTTGCTTGATCGACCCTTCCTCACCACCGCGCTTGCAGCCACTCGCCCAAGCCAAAACACCCACGATCCCGATCCATCCGAACATACATACTTTGCTTTGCATAAAAACCCTCTGTGTTTGTGCGTCACTTTGACCGCGCAAGGAATAAACCATTTGCTCGTGCGTATGGCAAGATCAAGTGGTTTTCTTTGACCTCTCACCTACGGCACACTCATGACGGATTTTCTTTACCATGCGATCTCTTCTTCTTTACAACGTGCCTATATCGCGGCATTTCGTATCCTTGGCAATGCCGAGGAGTCCCGCGATGCTTGCCAAGAAGCCGCCGCCCGCGCCCTCGCTGCGCAGCATAAGTATGATCCTGCACAGCCCTTTTATCCGTGGTTTTATCGCATCCTCAAAAATCACTGTTTGGATCGTTTGCGCCAGCGCAAACACGCCCCAAAAGAACAAATCTCCGAAACGATCTCTTCCGACCCTTCGGCAGAATCGCGTCTGGCTGCACACGAACAACATACCGCGATCAACCACGCCATCGCTCAGCTCCCCGAAGAGATGCGCGATATCCTCGAACTACGGCACTTTCAAGATCTCAGCTATGAGGAGATCGCCGATATCCTCGGATGCCCTGTGGGGACGGTGATGAGTCGGCTTTATCGTGCGCGTCAGGCGCTGCGCAAAGTGCTGCTTCATGATCCGCAGTTTCGGTTGGATGATCCGAGAAAAGAGAACAACGCATGACAAAACAAACACAAGAATACTACGAAGCGCTGATGATGAAAGCGGTGGATGGTCGGATATCGGCGCTCGAACAAAAAGAACTGGAAGCCTATCTCCTCGAACATCCCGAAGAACAGGCCGCTTTGGATGATTTTCTTGCGATCAAAGCATCCACGGATGGTCTGCGCCAGCGCATCCTCTCGCATGCTCTGATCGAGCCGATCCGTCCGACTGCAACGATACGTCGCTTTGACGGGGTGGCTTTGTTGCTGTTATGTTTGGGCGCGCTGATCTTTTTTGCGTTTGGCGGGTATCATCTGATGGCGGATCCCAAAGTCCCTGTGTTGCTCAAGCTTGGGGTGGGATTGATGGGGATCGGCGTCTTTGCGCTGTTGGCGCGTGTTCTGTTTTTTCGTGTGCGCGGTCTGCAACACGATCCATACCGGGAGATCGACCAGTGAAAGAAAAACACTTGATCAAGTCCAAGACAGGGGCAACCACGGGGTTCCGACACGAACTCCTCTTGACCACCATCGAACACGTCGAAGGCTACCGCATTAAGAAAGTCTTCGGCTTCGTGCGTGGAAACACCATCCGCGCCCGCAATATCGGCGTCGATATCCTCGCTGTGTTGCGGAACATCGCAGGCGGAGAGATCCTCGAATACACCAAACTGATGGCCGAAAGCCGCGAACAAGCGCTGGATCGGATGGTCGAACAAGCCGTTCAACTCGGCGCAAACGCTGTAATCGGGACACATCTCACCACAAGCATGCTGATGGGCGGAGCCGCAGAGATCCTTGCCTATGGAACCGCTGTGATCCTCGAAAAGCTCCCTCCTTCTTCCGAATCTTCCTCGGTTATCTCTTCCGACTAAAACAAGCGTCACTTGCTGAGTTGTTTTGTGTTTGTGGGGCGCGGCCCCACACCCCGCAAGGGACTGTCGCCCCTTGACCCCACATTTGGCGGAAGAACAACGGTGTTTCAAACCAACGACTCTGCCGCTTGAAGTGCCGAGAACACGGCTTTTTTTGGCAACTACGCCACTCCGAGCATGGGGGCTTGGCCGACGGTGTGGCTCTTCTTCTCGTCGAAACTTTTGCGCTTCTATAGTTTCGCCTCATGTATCCGCCTCAAAAGAGCGGAACGGGTCGGATAGGTTTGGAGGATCACAGCGAGCCGGTCTTGGAAACTTTTTGGATCTCCGCGATGTGCAGCGAGATCTCGAAGATCGAGCAAAAGCGCCACTGCCTTATCGTAAGATGCACTTTTTTTCTCTTCGATCCATGCGTCTACTTCCTCCCATGCTTTCTTTTCTTTTGCAGCCAACGCATCTAGCTCTCGAATGCGCGCTTGCCTTTTTTCTTGTCTCTCTCTCTCTTGTTTTTCTTCCCGCCATATCTCGGCGGCTTTGACGATCTCGCTGATGGTTCTTCTCTTTTGGGTGGGTTGTTTGGGCTGCTCGCTTTGGGGGGCATACGCACGCAATCGCTTGTTGAAGATCGCCGAAAGATGGGCTTCTCCTCGACTCAACCGCAAGAGAAAATCTCGTTGCTCGGCTTCAGGCATTTGATCGATCCATCTCTCCAATCGCTGCGGTTCTTCTTTCTTCTGTTTTTCGCTGTTCTTTGCCGCCACCTCGATTAATTCCGTGTCGAGATCCACAAATTCAACAAAGGCTTCTAGCGCAGGAGAAAACTCTCCCAATCCCGCAGGGACGGGAGGTTCGAGTATATCATCTTCAGGGCTTTCGTACTCGACGATCTCCCCTGTCGCCTTCAGCCAAGCCAAATACAACACCCGAAGATCGCCTTGGAGCAGTTCTTGGCGGATATCGAGCATTCGCTCCAACCAACCTTCTCCATCAATCCATGAACCTTGGTCTTCTTCATGAAAACTGATCTTGATCAACACAAAGTCCTCAACGATGGATTGCTCGATTTCTTCGACTGCACAGTACTGCTCCGTTTGCTCTGTATCGACGAATTCGCGAGGAAGGCGAAACATCACTTCCCTTGAACCCCAGTTGGCCATATACAGCATCATATCGAAATACTCCAGCATGAGTTCCTCTGTGTCGCCAGGAAAATCGCTGTAGCTGTAAACGAATGAAGCTGTAGAAGAATTGACCTCCGCTCGGCTCGAAAGCTCCGCAATCTCTTTTTGTTCCTTGCTGCTTAGGGAGCGATCCACGCAACGAAATTCGTAATATTGATATTCACTCATAATAGGAACATCTCCTTCAACGCATCTGTTCGGTACACAGAAGCGATGTGGTCGCCAAAAAAGCCGTGTTCGCGGCCTTTCAAGCGACAGTGTTATTTGTTTGAAAAGCCTGTGATCTCTTCGCCAATGCGGGGTCAAGGGGGCAAAGCTCCCTTGCGGGGCGTGGGGTGGCACCCCACAAACACCATTCGATGCGTTGATGTTATCGCTCGTCAATCGAGCGTTATCCGCCTTTGATGGTGGGATGTGTTTGCATGCCTTCGAAGATGCGCCAGAGGCGAACGAGCGACCAAAGTTGAGTGAGGGCAGGGTGGGCTTCACGATTTTGCGCAAAAAAGAGCGTTGCGACGGCGAGATTTCCGGCGTGTGTGTAGGTGTGCGCAGTCCAAGCAAAATGCAAGGGTTCGTTGAGCCCCGCCAATCGGTAGGGTTCGTCTTTGTGATGTAGGCGTTCCATCCAGCGCGAAGCAAGGGCGGGATCTTTTTTCAAGACGGCTCCGATGCTGCCCCAGACATAAAGGGAACCGACGGCATAGTGATCGAGTTGAAGTTGTTGGAGTGTGCGCGCTTGTTGATCTTCTTCGGTGGAAGAGGCCCGTTGTATGGCATGTTCAAACCGAAGGCGCAATCGCGCCCGTTCTTTTTCGGCGAATTGAACGCCTTGCAAAAGCCAGTCGTAAGCGGCCTGTTCTTGATAGCGGAGTTGCAACATGCCGAGCCCTGCGAGCGAGCGCGTGGGGAAGGGTGCATAAGCGAGTCGGTGAAGGATGGAGTGGGCGGTATCGGGGTTGGTGCTGCCGACGGCGAGGGCGGTGTGATAGCAGGCTTCGTCTCGCAAGAAGGCGGGTGTGTGGCGATGCGAAAAGAGCAGATATTCCCATTGGATTTGTTGGGGTGGGGCGTCAAGAAACTGAGTCCATTGCGCCAAGGCTTGCGAGCGTTTTCGCAAGAGATCGAACGCATGAGCGCGCCAAAACGGAGCATAGCGATCTTGATCTGAGGTGTCTTTGAGCAGGCGGAGCGCGTTTTGTGCGTAAGCGTCGGCCATCACCAAGAAGACCACAGGATCGTAGTAGTCGATGGTCGAGCGGATGCCTTGTTCTTCGATGGTTTCTTGATCGATGGGGTGGCTTTGCCATGTGTGGGGCCAGTGGACGGGTTGCTGTTGCCAAACACGGGCATAGAGTTGGGTGCGTTGGGTTTGGAGGTGCGGTGAGGTTTGGGCGGGGAGATTAAGTTTGTGGTGTAAAAAGATCCATTCGGCCCATCCTTCGGGATCTTGTGAAAAGTCTAGCTTGGCGAGTTGGGCGGCGATCTGTTGGGGCGGGCCGGGTTGGGGCTGGCAAGCGATCAACCATGCTTTGATGCGTTCTTTGCGCGGTGAATCGGGCTGTTGGAGGGCATCTTGGAGTGCGGCGACGGCTTGTTCGCGTTGTCCTTGCAGACAGCGTAGGCGGCCAAGGTAGTAATGGAAGTAGCGGCCTAGCTGGGTGGCTTGGACTTGTTGGAGACGGCGGGTGTAGACAGCCTCGTGGTATTGGAGAGCGAGGTCATAATTTTTGCGGTGGAAGTGGGCCATCCGCAAAAACAGTCGTGCGCGGATCACTCGATGAAAAGGGGAGAGTGTGTGGGTGGGTGCGGCGCGTGAGATGGCGTTGGGAAGGCGATGGTTTTGGAGGAGGGCCAGCAGATCTTCGCGCAGCGCGGGCTTTTGGAGCAAGCGCGTCAGGACTTGGGGTTGCTGTTGAAGAGTGTTGATCCAACTTCCCCGCAGCCATTGTTCTTGAGGGGGATAAGATTGTGACTGAAGGCACACGGAGAGCGCACGTGGAGGAACGGCGGCAAGGGGAGCTGTGTGGGCGAGCGGCTTGTGGATAGGTTTGCTTTGAAAGACTGGGATGTACCAAAGAGCAAGACCGAAACAGAACAGGAACACGCTTGACGCTCCAAGCCATCGAAAAGAGCGCTGGATGGCGGGAGAGCTGGTGTTGATGGATAGAGCAGGCTCTTGTTTCGTGAGTCTTGGCGTCGAATCAGGCAGGGCGGATGGGGCTGTCGGTGTTTTTGCTGCCGAGACAGACGATGTGGAAGATACCGAAGACACCGAAGACACCGAACCACGCGAATGAGTCGAAGAGGCGGAAGGGAGCGAAGGAGCGGAAGATGTCGATGAGGAGGGAGCCGTGGCGGAGGTTTTGGGAAAGGGTGTGTAAAAGGGAGCGGGAGTTTTGACGGGATGGATGCGGTAGGGTGTTTGGGGGGGGATGGTGAAGGGATGAGGTGTGATCTCTTCGAAGGGTAGGGGAGGAGGGGTGTGTTGTTTTGTGGGGAGGGGCTTGGTGGAGAGGGCGTCGGTGTGGATCTTTTTGATGATTTCTTCGGAGTATAGGGCTTGATGTGCTTCGCGGAGGGCTTCTTCGAGTTGGGGGTCGTATTCAGCGAGACGAAGGATGACGGAGACTTGGTCGAAGTCGCTGTGGTCGAGGGCATCGAGATAAGCGAGGAGCAGCGCATCGTAATCTTTGGAATGGAGGAGGTAACTGTGCATGGTGTGTCGCCTCACGAAGCGATGTGTTCGCGCAATCGTTTAAGGGCGCGGAAGATGCGGACGCGGATGGCTCCCGGGGAGGATTGCAGACGTTGTGCGATCTCTTTGGCCGAGTAATGCTGGATGATGGAGAGATGCAAGATCTCTTGGTCTTGGGGTGGGAGTTTGGCGAGGAGGTGGAGGTAGGCTTGTTGGTCGTGGAGGAGTTCATCAAAGCGGATGCTGGGTTCGAGCAGTGCGTTGGGGAGGATATCGGAGAATGAATCGTTTTGGGGGTGGTTATCGGGAGGGGAGGCGAGGTCAAAGAGCAGGGGTTCGCGGCGGGCTTGTTTGGCGCGTTTGTGTTTTTCTTGGAGGATGAGGTTGGCGGCGATGCCAAGGAGCCAAGCCATCGGGCGGCGATTGTGATCAAAGCGTTCGGCGCTGTGGAGAGCGTGTTCGGTGACGGCATGGAGGAGGTCTTGTGCTTCGTCTCGGATCTGCGGGCCTTGTGCGAGTCCAGCGCGGTAGACGTAGATGCACAAGGTTTGGAGGATCTCGTCGAGGTGGTCTTGGACAAAGCGCGAAAGCAAGGTTCTTTTTTCGGATGTATTGAGAGACGCAGAAGGCCGCGAAGAAGGGCGTGTCTCTTCTTCTGTGCGATGGCTTTTCAAGGTGCTGTCCTCGTGCGTTGTCCACATCTTGCGTTCGCCTTGGGTGTGTTCTGCGCGGTGGTTTTTCACCCCTTCGAGGGCGTGTGCAGAACAGGGTGATCCAATCAGGATCTTCGCGGAGGCAAGGCAGATCGTTACGCGGCAAAAAAAGAAAGAAGCGCTTTCGGCGGATCACCGAAGCAAAGGCTGCGAACGTGGCGTATCGTGGAAAGATCTTGTTGCAGGACAAGAGCCACGACAGGGATGGGTTTGGAAAAACAGTATCGCGGCCTGTGCGAGAGCCTTGGACTCCAAGAGCCACAACTTGAGTGAACTACTCGGCCCTAAAGCGCCGAGCTTCGAGCAGGATGAGCTGCTCTGTTTTTTGACGCTTCACGGCGACCTGCACCGTCGGCGTTTGCCGCAGGTGTCTGACGTGTCGCTCCACGCCCTTTGTCTGGCAGAAG
>CAUJFU010000263.1 GCA_963169055.1 Myxococcota bacterium | reverse complement strand
AGAAGTCTCGGGGCCACCGAGACCCGGTATGGAGATGTCGGCGATGTGCTGCGTTGCGACCGCTGTTGCGGCCAGAACAGACTGCGCGCAAAGAACGTAGGGAGCGCGGGTGATGTCGTGAATCGCTTCGATCACGGGCTGGAGGGAGATCTGCGGAAACTCCCATGCCTTCGGGCGTTCTGGAACAATGGGCAGGGGATCCATCGGCAGACCTTGCGCGATGCGATAAAGCTCCGGCCAACGCTTGAAGTTCTCAAAAGCCCCCTTGTCAGCGGAGCCAGAAAGACCAGCGGTATCCTCGAAGACAAAGGGGGCTTCCGCCACAAATTGTTTGATCTGCTCGGATGTTCGGCCAAGTCGGTGATACCAATCGTAGACATCTTCGCCTTTTTCGAGATCAGGAAGCTCGACGATCTTGATCGTGCGTACGCCAACCCCTTTGAGGATATCCGCCACTTCTTGTGCGTATTTTTTTCCTGCGACATCGGCATCTGGGAGGATCACGATGTCGCTTCCTTGAAGTGCCGTCCAATCGGTTTTGGCGGCGGCGTTTGCGCCCCCTGCGCTCGTCACCGAAAACAAGCCCTGTTGGGTGTTTGCAACGCACTTTTTCTCGCCTTCGACCACATAGATCGGGCCGTTTGGAGGGAGTGCTTCGCTTTGGTAGAGCGGGCGTGGCCCTTCGAGATGCGCTTGATACCAACGCTCCCCAATCTTCGAGACGGGGCGGATGATCTTTTTCCCATCACGCCCTTCCCATCGGCAAACCACACAGGCGGGTTGGTCTTCTCGCATGTAGATCCATCTTCCCGAAGGCTTGCCGAACTTATAGGCTTGGATCGCTTCGTTGGCTGTGGAAAAAGCCTTGCCTTCGGGCTGTTTTATCGGTGGGGTTGTGGTGGAAGAAGCCGTATTTGGCAAGTGCAAGGCCGAAAGGATGTCCTCGAAAGAGCAACCGGCGTGGCAACACAACAGGACGTTGCCATCGGCATCGGTTCCAATCGAAAGCGAACGGTGCTGATCGTCATGAGAGGGACACTTTGCCTCCCATTGACCGTGTTTTCGGGTTGCTTTGACACTTTTCAGACGGCCCAGAATCGTGGAGATACTCCTGTTCCTTCGGGCGTTTTGGCCTTGGTGAGAAGTCATCTTTCTGTCCTTGCCCGTTATCACGCACGAGAGTCGGGCTGTTTGGGATGTGGCCCCGTGTACTTCTGCCTCGCTCGGACTCGAACCGAGGGGATTTCTCCCTACCTATCGAGGCTTTTGCTTGTCATCGCGGGGCGTGGTCTGTTCGATCATTGGGAAAAAATGCCATCCTCTGTAGGTTATCGGTACCCACCGCAGCAACACCGCTGCCAACCAACACAGGAGAACAAAGCTCCAAAACCCCTATACTAGGATTTAAACTTCAGATCCTTCTGGATGCCGCTCATGGTGAGCAGCGAATCGTCTCGTTCAGCATCAACAACCAAGGAGATCGCATGGCCTCGTATTTCGATGAGAAGGCAAAGCAAGTCGAACCCGGAGACCTAGTTGCCCTTGGTATCAAGATCACCAGTCGCTACTCCAAAGCAGACGAGTGAATTGAAATGATCTCGTTTGCGAGGCTGGCGGCTCTTGCCGGTGTTGCCGATTCCGTTGAGGAAGTCTTCTGCGACTCAAAAGCATGTATCTGTTCCTTTAAGTTCAGCGGTGACATTGCCCTCGGCGACCCTGTTGAGCGAAAGCTCTTTGCTGCCGCGAAAGAAACAATCGACCATTTCGATTGGTTGGATTGGTCTCATTTCCGTGGCGGGGAAGATGAATAACAAACGAATACTTCGAGTATTTCTGGTAGAACCCCGCGCAAGACGCGGCTTGCCATCCCCAAAGAACAGCCGACCTTTTCGGCGAGCTCTGCTTGGGTGATCTCATTTTTCTCCGGGTATTCCTTCAGTTTCATCGCTGCTCACCTCCATATGCATATTTACCAATGGTGATTCTCATGTCAAGAAACTTCTTCACCTTTAGTGGATTTCCTTGATAAAACTTCACTCCGTGTTAAGATTGTGTTTGTTTGGTACCCCAAGGAGGAAGTTATGCTCGTCGGTGAACGGATTCGATATCTACGGAAAAAGCGAGGCTGGACGCTACAACAGTTGGCCGATCATATCGGCTTGTCGCAGTCGCTGATCTCTATGCTGGAGCGAGGGGAGAAGGAAGGGTCAGTTCAAACACTAGCAAAGATCGCCGATGCGTTTTCTATTTCGCAAGGTCTTCTTCAGGAGCCATCTGTGGATCTGGAGAAGCTAACAGAGATATCGGAGATTTTGGAAAATCTGTCTCGTCTCCCCCCTGATCAAGTTGAAGCCGTTCGCCAAATGGTGGCGGCTCTTGCATCATCCCGCCCATAGCGCATTGTCGTAGCGATCTCCCAATCCCCACCAGTTCGTGCTTTTGCATTTTCAGTAAGTTGCGCTCTAGTGGCGTCATGGTATCCCTCCGTCTGTATAGATAAAACAAACAGTACTGCGCAAAACTGCGATTGTTAAATACATTCACTCAAGGTAGATATTTTCATTTAACACAAACTCACTTATAGTGAATAACTCTCTTATGCCACAGCGCGTCACCCGACGCTGCCCCCAAACCGCATAGGAGGCCCCATGAATCCGTCATCCTCCCCGACTTACCGCCATATTCCTGCATCTTTGTTGATCGCATGGATGGAAGAGGCACGCCGCCAGTTCGAAGAACTCACTCGACAGAAGACGACGATCACCAAGAATTTGAGCGCAATACGCCAAACGCTCGTGGATATCCACGCAGAGATCCAACGCCGCGCAGAAGTCTCATGGCGCAACCGTCTTCGTCTTGGTCTTCGCCCGATTCCTCCGATGGTCTCGACCTCTTCATCCATTCCGCCGACCCCTGCGCCTGTTCCTCCGCCTCCCCCGCCGACTCCTGCCATCGCCTCGATCCCCGTCAAAGAGCATGGAAATGATCAGGGCTGGGTGGAACTTCGCCTCGACGAGTCCCGAACTTGCGGAGAGTGTGCGAACTTCCGTACCGAGAGAACTGGTGTGAAAAAGCACATTGGATACTGCTTTTATGTGGACGATTCTGTTGAGAGCCGCGCAACCGCAAGTGGATGCCCTCGCTTTGATCCGCTCCCCAAGCCCTCTCCCAACTTTGATCCGCTCCCCACGCCTTCTCCCAAAGCTGTTTCTGCGCTTGATTCGCTCGCAACCCCCGAAGAGATGGAGATATGCGATGTGCGCCGCTAAGCTTTTGACGGTGGCCACGTTGCCCCGCCAAAAGACGGGCCGACTTTCTGCGACCATCGCCAACAAGGTTCTTTTGTTAAAACGCGAAAAGACCCCGATTTTGCTCGTGGAGACAAGCAAGCTTCAAGCAGCGCAGCCCTTTTCTCAGCAGGACGAACACCACGTCGAGTTGATCCTAAACAAAGGCGTTTCGGCACTTTCGCATGATAGCTTTTTGGTTTCAACAAAGAGTCGTGAAGAGTCGGAAGCTGTGATGGATTGGGTCTTTTGGGCGATGATAGGTGA
>CAUJFU010000262.1 GCA_963169055.1 Myxococcota bacterium | reverse complement strand
TGAGCGTAAAGGGGGTTTTTCGGAGTACCTTGGCTTTGCCATCGTTGAGCAGACGGCGAGCCTTGGCAGGAGAACAAGGCATCAAGGGCTCACCGTGTTGGTTTTGAATAAAAACGAACAAGACGTTTTTCCTTTTCAGGTCGTGCGTATCTGTGCTTTTTGAGGCAAGCACAGAGTCCGACATCCTCTCGACGGGATAGAAGAGCCTTCGCATTGTGGTTGACTTCCGCTCACCCAAGCAGATGTTTACAGTGCCACGAGAGGGCCCCGAACTGAGGCGGCATCCGAGGGTCTCTGCATACTCTCTATCGTGCACAACAACTTGGCTTGCGCCACTTCCTCTGTTGTCGTCTGGTCAACCGGGCTTGCTTTCACAAGCCCGCCCCTTTAGGGGTGGGTCGTTGACTTCTCGGCCCATCCAAAAAGAAGACGCCATGCAAAAGAAGCCACCCCGCAGCGGCCTATCAAGATACATTCCAACCAGCGAACCTGCCACGCCAAGCCATCGCTCGCAAATTTTGTGATGGAGGATGGAGCAGATCGCCTTCGGTTTTGGGATGGAGGATGGAGCAGATCGCCTCCGATGGATGGAGCAGCGGTTATCCATGATCGGTTTGGCTTGGGTTTGTGAGCGGGTACGTTTGTGGTATCGAAACAGTTGCCAACCGCTTCTTTTGTCGTTAAGATGCGCGCCCTAGATAAAAAGGCACGATTCGTCTTGCATCCCACGAGGCCAAAGCCTCGAACCATCGAAATTTCAGGAGAAGATCGGGTATGATCTATAACAATATCCTCGAAGTGATCGGCAAAACCCCCGTTGTTCCGCTCAAAAAGATCGGCGCAGGTCTCAAATGCAACCTTTACGCAAAGTGTGAATTCTTGAACCCGGGAGGCTCTGTAAAGGATCGCATTGGCTACAATATGCTCTTGGAAGCTGAACGGCGGGGCGAGATCAAGCCGGGCGATACGTTGATCGAGCCGACGTCCGGGAATACGGGGATCGGTCTTGCCCTTGCAGCCGCCGTCAAGGGCTACAACATGATCATCACCATGCCCGAAAAGATGAGCCAAGAAAAACAAGTGGTGTTGGAAGCATTGGGAGCCAAGATTATCCGTACTCCGACAGAAGCTGCTTGGGATGCGCCCGAAAGCCACATCAGTATCGCCAAGAAATTGCAAAAAGAACTGCCCAACGCACATATCCTCGATCAATACGGCAATCCCGATAACCCCGATGCCCACTACAAATACACCGCACAAGAGATCATCGACGACTTTGGTCAAGATCTGCACATGGTGGTAATGGGCGTTGGGACGGGCGGAACCATTACAGGCGTTGCCAAACGACTCAAAGAAGAGATCCCCCACATCCAGATCGTGGGAGCCGATCCGCACGGCTCGATCCTTGGGGGGGGCGATGAGATCCATTCTTATCATGTCGAAGGCATCGGCTACGACTTCTTCCCCGATGTTCTCAACAATCAATTGATTGATCGCTACATCAAGACGGATGATGCGCATTCGTTTGAGATCGCACGCCGCTTGATCCGCGAAGAAGGCTTGTTGTGTGGCGGCTCTTGTGGTGCCGCAACATGGGCTGCTTTGCAAGCCGCGCAAGGATTGGAAGCAGGCCAAAATTGTTTGGTGTTGTTGCCCGATTCGATCCGCAATTACTTGAGCAAGTTCGTGAGCGACAAGTGGTTGCAAGCGCATGGCTTTTCAAAAGAAAATGCTTAACCCACGCTAAACGCAATCTAAGCAAAAAATGATGTTATCTGATCTCTTCGGAAGATACGCCTCTCAAGGAAGCAGCGTATCTTGGAGAGACGATCTTTCGGCAAGATAGGCCGATATACGGAGATATTTGATCATGAGATTCGATACCAAAGTGGTGCGCGCAACGGTTGAACCCGATCCTACAACAGGCGCGATCGTCCCTCCTATTTATCAAACCGCAACGTATGTTCTTCCCGAGATCGGAAAGAACCGTGGATACGACTATACGCGCTCCTCCAACCCCACACGTGCGCAGTTGGAGTCGATGCTGGCGGCCCTTGAAGGCACAAAATACGCCGTCACCTACGCATCAGGGATGTCCGCAGTCGACGCGGTGATGAAGATGTTTCGACCGGGCGATCACATCATCTCCAGCGATGATGTGTACGGCGGAGTGTCGCGCCTCTTCAACCGCATCTTGAGCCACTATGGGATGGAATTTACTTACGTCGACAGCAGCAACCCCAACAACGTCGCCGAAGCCATCCGCCCGAACACCAAGCTGATCTGGCTCGAAACCCCCACCAATCCGCTGTTGAAAGTGACCGATCTCGAAGCCATCGCCAAGATCGCCAAAGAACACAAGATCATCTGCGGTGTGGATAGCACCTTTGCAACGCCAGCGTTGTTGCGTCCTGCCGAGTTTGGCATCGATATTGTGATGCACAGCACCACGAAATACATCAGCGGACATAACCAAATCATCGGTGGTGCCGTACTGACCAGCGACGAAGAGATCCACAAACAACTGCGCTTTGTGCAAAAAGCCATCGGTGCGGTTCCTAGCCCCTTTGATTGTTGGTTGATCATCGGTGGGCTTCGTACCTTGGCCCTGCGGATGGAACGCCACAGCCAAAACGCAATGAAGGTGGCGACCTTTTTGGAACAACATCCCAAAGTGTCGCGTGTCTCGTATCCCGGCTTGCCAAGCCATCCCGGTCATCAAGTCGCAAAACGCCAGATGTCCGCGTTTAGCGGTATGATCTCTTTTGAGCTCAAAGGTGGCATCCCTGCGGGCGTTGCGCTGTTGAACAACGTGAAACTGTGCGCGCTTGCTGAAAGCCTCGGATCTGTCGAGACCATGATCACGCACCCCGCCACCATGACCCACGCCGAAGTCCCCAAAGACGAACGGCTTGCGCGGGGTTTGACGGACGGTTTGTGCCGCCTGTCCGTCGGCATCGAAGACGTTCAAGATATCATCGAAGACCTTGAGAGCGCGCTCGAAAAGATCTGATCCCCCTTTCTTCCAACCGCCCATACACCATGCAACATCCCCCACCGTTCTCTTCTGAAACACCGATCGATTGGCTTTCTTTGAAAGAGCGCTTTCGTCAAGAGGCCAAGGCTCTAGGGCTTGGACGGATCGGCTGGACGCACGCAGAACCCGCAGCAACACTCCAACACTACGAAGCGTGGTTGCGCAACGGATACCACGGGGAGATGGCGTACCTCGGTCGAGAAGATCGCTTGGCGAGGCGGCGTGATCTTCGATTGATCTTGCCCGAAGTTCAAAGCCTGATCTTTGTTGCTCTGCCGTACTGGCCGTCTTCTTTTCCCGAAGCGACGGATGCGATGCGCGGTCTGGTCTCTTGCTACGCTTGGGGCTGCGATTATCACGATATCCTCGGACAGAAGCTCAAGACGCTTTGCACTTGGCTTGAGCAAGAAGCTGGCGGAAAAACCCGATACTACATCGATACAGGCGCGATCCAAGAACGCGACCTCGGCGGTCGTGCAGGACTCGGGTTTGTCGGCAAAAACACCATGCTGATCGATCCCACCTATGGAAGCGGCTTTTTTTTGGGCGAGATCTTAACGACGTTGGCGTTTCCTCCTGACCCTCCCGCTCGTATGCCAAGCTGTGGCCGCTGCCAACGCTGCTTGCAAGCCTGCCCGACACAAGCTTTTGTGGGGCCTTGTCAGATGGATGCACGCCGTTGCATCTCTTATTTGACGATCGAATTAAAGGGGTCGATCCCTGTGGATCTGCGCCCGTTGGTGGGGAATTGGATCTATGGCTGCGATGTCTGCCAACAAGTTTGCCCATGGATGCGCTTTGCAGGGGACGGCCCAAGCCCGCTTTGGGGCTCTCCGCCCGAAGAAGTGACGCTGCCCAAACTGCTCGATCTGTTGGTGCTAGACGAAGAAGGCTTCCAAAAGCGATTTGCGGAATCCCCAATCCGTCGCATCAAACGCTCTCGCTTGTTGCGCAACGTGGCTGTTGCCCTCGGAAACATCGGTGATCTGACGGCCCTCCCTGCGCTGCAACGTGCGCTGTGTGATCCAGAACCTCTGATCCAAGAGCACGCGGCATGGGCGATCCGCTCTATCCGCCAAAAGCTCTCCTTCTCCCCGAACCGCTCCCCCGCGAACCTTCGCCGCCGTTGACTTTTCTTTGCCCTCCTTTATCATGTGACGATTGTGAACGAAGGAGACGCTAGACGCCAAGGTCTGCGAAGGGCACCAAGACACCGAGGTTCATTTTGGAGCAATACGATGATGTTCCCGAGTTCTCGCTGGTGATCGAATCTGGCGGAGAACGGGGTGAACGCTTTACCTTTCAACAACCTGAGGTCACTCTTGGTCGGACGGCTGACAATGATCTTGTTTTGTATGATGGGGCTGTCTCTCGCCGCCATATCGTAATTTACTATAGAAATCAACAGTTTATTATCGAAGACTTGGGAAGTAGCAACGGAACCATTCTCAACAGCTACCCGCTGACGCAGCCCAACGTGCTCTCCGAAGGGGACCGCATCGATATCGGGCCTGTTCGCTTTGTCTTCACCCTTCAAGTCGAACGCGGCGACTCCACCCAAATGGAAGTCGAAGCCATTCCAGAACATTGGGTTAACCCCGATCCTTCGGCCCCGATCGCACGCCCACGCTTCGACGTCGGTTCGGGCTTACCCGTTCCCCCACAAGGCGATACACGCGCATTTTCAGCACATCAACTCCATCAAGGCCAAGCTCCCCTACCTCCCGTCTCGGCCACTCAGCACCTTCCTGTTCAAAACCTCCACCCTGCCGCTGGATTCGCGCATCCACAACGTCCGCCTTCCCCTCTTCATCCCAACGGCACGTCTGCCCCCTCGTACTCTTCACCACAGCCCTATGGTTCGCCATCACAGCCCTATGGTTCGCCATCACAGCCCTATGGTTCGCCATCACAGCCCTATGGTTCGCCTGGTACTCCTGCTGCCCCTTACAACGGCGCTCCTGCTCCCTTTCCTTCTGGGCCACCCTACGCGCCCCAAGCTTCCGCGCCTGTCTGGTCTGCACAGCCTGCCGTTGGAGACGCAGCCTCTTATCCGAACTCGTCTTCGATAAATCCGCCATCCGCAGCATCGGCTGCGTTTGCCCCGTCGATCCCTTCGCAGTCTTCGTCTCCACAATCGGCCTTTCCACCGCTCTCTGGCGCATCTGCCTCTTCAAGAAATCTTGTTTCTCCCCAAACAAGCGGCTTTTCGGAGGCTTCTCCTCGGCGTCCGTCCCTTGATCGGCCCGGGATCTCTCTACAACAAGAACGCGCTTATGTTCTTCGGCTCTCGATCCTTGGTTTGGTGTTGCTTCTTGCCACGCTTGGGACGTTTTTGATCCCCGTTTCCCCTCCCCAAAATCTTTTGATTGCGCAACCTGTCACCGCACAAAAAAGCGAACCCGTCCATGTACGCGCCGAGGATATCGAAAGCATCTACCAACGCAGCTTCGGCTACAACCAATACAACAAGCTTGACGCGCGTTATCTGTTTGAAACCATGTTCGCGATCAAGTACAGCGACGGTAAACTCTTTGTTTCCTTTCGTTTGATCGGACCTGATAGCGTCAGTCTGCTCGCCAACGGCACCGAATTCGAGCGCCTACACCCCAATCCTCAACAGTGGTTGCCTTTTCGTGCAGAGATCCCGCGTGGACTCTTGCGCTACGGCGAAAACCTGATCACCTTTAAGCGCGTTTCTGCCGCAGACAACCGTTGGGGGTTGACACACGTCCGCTTTGAAGAAAAAGAGATCCCGCTCACCAACCTCCGCCGCGCCAAGACTTACTGCAAACAGGGAGACGATCTTTTCGATACGTTCCAAACGCAACCCGAACATACCCCCCGTGCCATCGAAGCCTACGAAAATTGTCGCCTCTACTTGTTGCGAAAAACCCCGACGCCTCCTCTCTTTGTTCATGCCACCAAGCAGATCAAAAAGCTTGAACAATTCCGAAACCAGCTTTATGTTGCAGGACTCAAACAGGCCGATCGGAACCCCGCCACCAAAAAGCAGGTGTACGAGGGGTTGTTAAAATACTTTGATGACAAATCGCCTCAACACTTGCGACTCTCTGAGATGTTGCAAACAAACCCTTGAAAGATGGGCAGCTTTTCGATAAGACAAACCATCCGTACCTTTATTCTTCCCTGTGGCTTGCGCATGATCTTGGCTGTGTGCTGCGTTGTGCGAGGCCCGTCATCGTTTAGGATTTTTGCGACATGAACAACGGTCCGAAAGACGGAAACTGGAACGCACCCGGGTCCCCCTACGCATCTTATGGACCACCCAAAGGGCAAGGAGCTGTGGGCTTTGAAGAGACCCGATTGCTCGAAGATCCGAGCCAAGAACTCCAACAAACCGCGCAGATCTCTCCACACGCAGCACACCAAGCCCCCCCGGCATCGGCTCCCCCTGCTGCGCGTGGCGGCATCAACCCCAAAGATATCGCCAGTGAAAAAACCATCTTGCACGACGATATTAAGGGAAGTCTCGGAGCCATGGCCAAGTTGGTGATCTTGGAAGGGATGCAACAAGGAAAAGAATTCCCGATCCTTGAGCAAACCGTCTCGTTTGGTCGAGAAAGAGACAACACCATCTCTTTTCCTGATCTGTCCGTAAGCCGCTACCACTTTAAGATCCACCGCAAACCCAACGGGCACGATCTCGAAGGATTAAGCGACGGAAACCCGACCTTGCTCAACGGAAAGGCCACCCGAAAAGCCACGCTCAAACACGGCGACCGCATCCAAGCAGGAAAGACGTTGCTGCAATACCTCATGCTCGGGCAGCCCAATGCCCCGGTCGAGGCCAAATCCAACATGGCGATCTTTCTGGTGCTCGGATTGGTCCTTCTTTCGGGCGGGATCGGGGCAGGGATCTTTTTGTTTTCTGGAAGCAAAACCGTCCAAGACGACAGCAAGAAACAGATGGTCACGGAAGCCTTTGAGGAAGGACTCAATCTGTATCGGCAACGCAAATGGCGCGATGCAGAGATCGCTTTTGAGCGAGCGTTGAGCCATGACAGCAAACGCATGGATATCAAACAGTATATTCGTGACGCAAGGGCCGAAAACGACGCTGATCTCAAATTGAAAAAGGTTCGTTTGCTCATCACGGACAAAAATTACAAAGAAGCCCAAGAAGCCCTAGCCGATATCGAAGAAAAACTGGCCCCCGGCTCGGTCTATGCAGAAGATCTTTTGCGCCTCCAATCCAGCGTCCGAAAAGCTCTTGCGCCTGCTGTCGTTGTCGCGGTCGCCCCTCCTGTCCGAAACGGCGGAACCAAGCCTTCCGCACGCCCGCGTTGGGTCAAGAAAAATGGCCGTTGGGTTCGTGCTTCTGCTCCCACCCCGCCGCCCCCAACCCCGACCCCAACCCCCGCAGTGCCTGCTGCAAAAACCCCCGAACAAATCGCCTTAGAATCTTTTGCAGAAGGCGATCTCAACAAAGCCAAAGATCTCCTGATCAAAGCAGGAAACAGCAACAAAGCAAATCAGATCGACCAGTTCCGCGATGCGTATTCACGCGGAAAAAGCAGTCACAACAACCGCATCCACACAACAGCGATCCCCGCACTTGAACAAGCGCTCCAAATCGATCAAGAACTCGGGCAAGGAAAGAGCCTTTACACCGTGCAGTTGCGCAAAATGCTCGCCAACATGTACTCGATGTCGGGCCTGATGGCCTTGAGCGAGCGACAATATGGCTCCGCTTACAGCAGCTTTCAAAAAGCGCTCAAGCAACGTCCCGGCCATATCGTCAGCAAAAGCAAGATCGAGGAGATCCAAGCCGAAGCCCAAGGATGGCTTTCCGAAGCCCAAAAAGCCAAAGGCGCCACCGCCAAAACTTACCTCCTGCGGATCACAAATACTCTCCCCCAAACAAACCCCATCTGCAAACAAGCCAAAGAACTCCTCAAACAGCTCGAATAGCTCCCCCCTGATCCCACTTCGGGTCCGCTCGAATAGCTCCCCCCTAATCCTACTTTGAGTCCGATCGATCCACGGCTATCGCATGATCTGTCGTCAGCGATTCGGGATGTACCGATACGTTCGCTGATTCGGGATGTGCCGATGCGTCGGATGTTTCGTGACGCACCGACACGTTCGCTATCTCGGGAGATGACGAGGGGGGAAGGTGAGCGCTAGGCGGTGGAAGGGGTTGATGGAAGCGTGTGGCGTAAGAGGAGGGGGTATGTTGAGCCATCTCGGAGAGGGGAGGTGGGATATTGTGGGGGGTTTTGGAGGTGTCTAGCATGGAGGTGGTTTGTCGAGAGAAGGGTGGTGGAGCGAGGCGGTTGCGTTGTTGGTTGAGTGGGTGGATGGAGATCGCGTCTCCGATATGAAGGGGCTCGGGTGCTGCACCCATCCGCCCGGGAGGAGGCAACGGCGACGGTTTGGTGATCAGGCCGTAGATGGTGTTGTGGATCAGCGGTCGAAAGCGTCGGATCTCTTCGTTGGAACGAGAAGGATGGACGCGATTGGTCAGCAAGATGACGATGATCGATTCATCACGATCAATCCAGATGGAACAGCCCGTAAACGCGAGATGTCCGACGCTGCATCGAGAGAACAGTTCGCCTGCGGAGCTTCCTTCGGGGGAGGGGGTGTCCCATCCCAACGCCCACGTCGAGCCATCGACAAGTCCTTGTGTGCGCCAAAACTCCCGAACCACCGACGGCGAGAAAAAAGAAGCCCGGTCTTGGCTACAACGCAATAACGTAAGCGAAAAACGGTGCAGATCGGCCATCGTTGAAAATAGGCCCGCATGGCCCGCGATCCCTCCCATCGCATGGCAGTTATCGTCGTGGACTTCGCCCACCAAGATCCGCTCTCTCCAAGGGCAGCGCTCCGTTGCGGCGATTTGACGCCCACGCAAGCGTTGTTCGCGCTTTTCGGGTTGATGCAACGGCAAGAAAAAGGTGTCTTCCATCCCCAAAGGAAGAAAGATGTTTTCGCGGCAAAAGTCATCCAAAGAAGCCCCTGCGATCACCTCGATCAATCGGCCTAAGACGATGTATCCAAGATCGCTGTACACGGTACATTCTCCCGGTGGCAGCGTCTCCAAACGAGCAATCTCTTCGATCACCCAATCCACTGATGCCGTTCCCAACGCAGGGCCTTCTTCTTTTTGGCGCATCCGATGAAGGCGCTCATAAAATTTCAGATGAGCGGGTAGCCCCGCTGCATGGCACAGTAGGTGGCGGATCGTGATCTTTTCTTTGTTGGGCCGCGCAAACAAAGGCATCCACTTGGCGACAGGCGCGTCCAACTCCAACTCGCCCGCATCCAATAACGCCATCACCGCTGCGGCTGTTGCGACGGGCTTGGTCAAGGACGCCACGTCGAAGATGGCTTGCGCAACCAACGGAAGCTGCGCAGGTTCCAAAGCCGCCCAACCCAACGCATGATCGTAGCGCACATCTCCCTCTCGCGATGCACAAAGCACCGCTCCCGGAAAGACGCCGCGTTTGATTGCTTGACGCAACAACTGCAACACGGGATCGCTACTATTTGTCACCATCCTTGTCTCCTGTCCTATTCTTGTGGGTCTTCTTGGTGGTTTGTTGCAACACGGCGAGCATAAAAGGACGCACGCCACGCTGCAAGGGTTCCTTCGCGGATCGCAAGGCGCATCTGGGCCATCAGATCGAGATAATGGTGCAAGTTGTGTAACGTCCCCAAGATCGGCCCCAACATCTCGTCGCTTTTGTACAGGTGGCGCAGATAACCACGGCTAAAGTGTTGGCATGTATAACAAGCGCAAGACTCGTCAATCGGTCGGGTGTCGTCAGCATGGCGCAGATTACGGATCTTGATCCAGCCCGTTGCTGTAAACAGATGCGAATTGCGTGCGTTGCGGGTGGGCATTACGCAATCAAACATATCGATACCACGCCACACACATTCCACAAGATCCTCGGGGCGGCCCACACCCATCAAATAGCGGGGTTTGTGAGCAGGCATCTTCGGAGCGATGGCCTCGACCACGCGATACATCTCAGGCGGAGGCTCGCCAACGGAAAGCCCACCCAACGCATAGCCCGGTAGATCGTAGGAGATCAACTGTTCGAGGTGTTGTTCGCGCAATTCAACTTCGGTTCCGCCTTGGACGATGCCAAACAGCGCTTGATCTTTGCGATGATGGGCGGTGATGCAACGCTCTAGCCATCGCGTTGTCCGATTCATCGCGTCGAACAAAGTTTGGCGCGTGGCGGGTAGGGCCGCGCACTCGTCAAAAGCCATCGCGATATCCGAGCCGAGCGCTTGTTGAATCTCCATCGAACGCTCTGGACTGAGCCAATGTTGCGACCCGTCGATGTGAGAGCGGAAGGTGACGCCTTCTTCGGTGATCTTGCGTAGGTCTCCAAGGGAAAACACTTGAAATCCTCCGCTATCCGTTAAGATCGGACCCTTCCACCCCGAAAAAGCATGCAGCCCACCCAATCGCTCGACGCGATCATGGCCCGGGCGAAGATACAGATGGTAGGTGTTTCCCAAGATGATCTGCGCGCCGACTTCCTCAAGCTCGCGGGGCTTCATGCCTTTGACGGTTCCTGCCGTTCCCACCGGCATAAAGATCGGCGTCTCGATCACTCCGTGTGGCGTCACCAAACGACCGCAACGCGCCGCAGAAGACGGATCCTTCGCCACCTCTTCAAAACCAAAAAGCGGCGTCTTTCGTTCAATCGATAGTTCTTGCATACTGTTTTTTGTATCCTTCTTTCCCACTTCCACGCCTGTTCGGCAAGAAACAAAGGTTTGGTTGTGCAGCAGCACCCCCCTTTTGGCAAGAGGTGAATCTTCCGCATGGTCGCACAAGAACGTATTGGCTCACATATCGGCTCTTTCTTGATCCAAAAGGTCTTGCAAGAGGCCGCATCAGGTGTGCTGTTTGCCGCAAAAGACACCCGCACTTCCGAGAGCGTGTGGCTTTTCCTTTGGCACGCAGAAGATGCTTCCGTTTTGCTCGAAGAAGCTTTTTCCCAAACGATTGCCCGCGCCAAAAAACTCCAATCCATCGAGATGGAAACCAACTTGCGCCTGCGCGAATGGTTCAACGAAGGCCCCACACTTTGCTTTGTTTTTGATGCCTTTGCTTCTTCGCAAACCCTCGAATCCGTCAAGCCCCGCCTCTCTCGCGCACAAGCCCTCACGCTGTTTTCTTTTCTCGCTCGATATCTCGAACAATACGAGTCCCTCGATCTGCGCGTGACGCAGATCGTTCCACAACAGATCTTTGTCGATCCCATCACGCTAAAAGTCCGATGGATGCGCCTTGATCTGTTTGCATCGTTGTCCTCTGATCGCCCAACCCAAACACGCGCAGGCACCCTAAAAGCCAACATCGGTAACCTGTCCCCCGAACTCGCGATGGGCAAACCCACCCACCCCGCAACGCCTTTCTTTTCTTTGGGTACGCATCTCTTTGAAACGCTTACCAAACAGCGGGCCTTCCAAGCAGACAGCGACTTTTCGCGCCTTCAACAGATCATCCAAAACCCCACCGAACAACTCCAACACGCCTCACTCCACGGCGAAGATCGAGATCTCTTACAAGAACTTTTCCAAACGGACCCGAACAAGCGCCTCCACGACGCCCAAAAGATCGCGCAAACCCTCGCTCGAAACGCAACCCAATCCCCCCCCTCTGCCGCTCCTGCCGCTCCTACTGCTCCTGCCGCTCCTACCGCCTCTGCCGCTCTTACCTCCTCTGCCGCTCCCGCCGCTCCGACCACTTCTGCCGCTCCGACCACTTCTGCCGCTCCTGCTCCCGCAGGTCCGAGCTTTGCCCCACCTCCTTCTCGGCCTGTTCTCCCAAGGACTGCTGCCCCCGCGCCGATGTCTCCACCTCAACCTGCGCCGATGTCTCCACCTCAATCCGCTCCTTCTCCTACCGCAGCAAAGCCCATCCCATCGGCTATTCCGCCATCTTCCCCCGTCGCTCCGCTTCAACCCGTACCAAGGGCTGCTCCTCCCTCTGTCCCTGTCGCTCCGTCTCCCGCGTCATCGAGATCCTCTTCGATGATCCCGCCGATGGCTGCTCCTCCCGCAACACCTTTTGTCCCAAGCAACCCAACGCCCTCTCCCCTTGTCGTCTCAGAAACTTCCGCATCAACGGAACAAGAACAGGCGTTGCCCTTGGCGGAACCAGAACAGGCGTTGCCCTCAGTGGAACAAGAACAGGCCGATCAAGCCAAACCAGATCTCGCTGCATCGGCCTCTTCGGAGCGAAGAAAAAAGAGTACCGCAGCAAAGCCCGACAAAAAGTTGGCGATCGTCGTCAAGAAGAAAAGCGAAGAATCCAAAGAAAAAGATTCGGCTCCAAGCCGCCGACGCACCGAATCTTCCGTGTTGTCAGCCAAAGAAAGCAAACGAGAAACCTCCTCCAAAAAAACCGCCGAAGTCGT
>CAUJFU010000261.1 GCA_963169055.1 Myxococcota bacterium | reverse complement strand
ATTTTCGCTCTCTGTTTTTTCAGGAGATATTTTTTTTGCTAGTTTTTTTGCGGCTTTTTCGATGATCTCTTTCATCTTGAGCGAAAGCTCTGAAACGATCGTTTTGGCGGCTGATTCGAGTGTTTCGATGAGTTGTGTTTGTAAGTGTTTTTGATCTTGCTTTTCTGGGCTGATTTGTTTTTCTGAGCTGATTTGTTTTTCTGAGCTGATTTGTTTTTCTGAGGTGATTTGTTTTTCTGAGCTGATTTGTTTTTCTGATCTGATTTGTTTTTCTGTGTTGATTTGTTTTTATAAACGTTTAGTTGAGTTGAGCGGGAGGACTTCGAGAAAATCGAAGGCATTGATTTGTTTTTGGAGATCGCGCCAAAACTCGACAGGGCAGGAGATGCTGATGACGCCGCCTGTAGGGAGTGGCTGATTGTATTGGTTTGAGAGAGCGCGGGCGAGGTTTTCAAAGGAGGGGTTGTGACCAAACAAGCAGACGGCTTCGTGCTGATCGTCAAGTGTACGCAAGAGTCGCCACAATCCTTCGTGATCGTCGGTGTAGATGCGCTCGTTGATCTGGATGCTGTCGATGGGGCGTTCCCATCGCTCGCAGAAGATCTTGGCGGTTTCTGCTGCGCGGCGTGCGGGGCTTGAAAGCAAGAGCGCGGGAGTGAGACCTGCGCGGAGCAAGAATCGGGCGGCATGACGGGATTCTTGGACCCCTTCGTGGACGAGAGGGCGTTCGGCGTCAAGAAGGCCCGCTTGTTTGAGGGCTTTACCGTGTCGGACAAGGTAGATTTTTTTCATGGATCTATCATCTCGGCGGTGGTGGGGACAATCGAGAGCAATCGGGGGGGGAACATACCAATCCGTTTCGCGGCCTGTCAAGGGCGATATGGCGGTTTGCGAAGAAGCGGGCAGGAAAAGTGCGATGAGTTGTGGAGGGCTGAGACAGGGTTTAAGGGATGATGCTGATGCGGAGGGGGTGTTGCCAAAACTTGAGGTCGTCGCTGTAGTAGGGGTAGGCAGAAGAGGCGGGGCCGGTGTAGTTGCCGGTGACGTGGGCGACAAGGTCGAGGTGGAGGGTGCGTCGGGCTTTGGGTTTCATGCTGCGCAAATAGACGATCAGTTCGCGGGGATGGAGTTCGTAAAAGTCGACGATGTTTTTTTCTTTGAGTTCTTTGAGTTGCCAGATCTGGGGGGTGAGGCCGCCGGGAAAGGCGATGCGTGCGAGAGTCATGGCTTGTGGTTGGTCGCTTTTGTTGAGAATCGAGGCGGAGAGACGGGTGATCTCGCCGAGTTTGAGGCGACGCTTGCTCATCTCGATCTCAAGGTGTATCGGTGCGTTGCGGGCGGAAGGAGGTGTGTAGATGTAGAAAGAGGCGTGGGCGCTAAAGGGGATGTTGGTTTTGCCTTTGAGCGAAACTTTGAGTTGATTTTTGCCCGGGTGCAGGGGGATTTTTTGGTAGATGGAACGGTTTAGGTTGCTGTGTTGGGGGTCGAGCGTTTGGGTAAAGAAGGGAGTGTCGTCAAGCGATGCGAGCAGCTCGTACTTGGTGGAGGTCGAAGGGAAGCGCTGTTCAAAGGCGGCAAGGGCTTGCAGAGCGAGGACGGTGGCTTGAGTAGCTCCATAACGCCCGTACATACTGCGTCGTTGTTGAAGCCAATACACAGAAGGAGAGATCCGTTCTTCGGGCATCTGGGCGCGTAGCATGGCGAGGATGGCGAAGCAGGTGGTTTCGATGGCGAGGTTGCTACCGTAGGATCCGACAAAAGAGCCTTTGCGGCCTCGGAAATGCCCACCTGCGCGGCGTTGTTTGAGCAGTTGCTTCAAATAAGCGGCAGCTTCGGCGCTTTTGGGGCCATGAGCGTGTTGAGTGGCGAGGGTGGCGAGAGCGAGCAGGTAGGCATCTTGGGTTTGGGTTGCGGTGTGTTGGGCTGCGGAAAGCTCGGTGGATAGGTCACGTTCGCCTGCTTCAAACAAAGCAAAGGTGATGTAGGCGTTGTGAACGTCGCGGGAGGTATTTCCAAAGTCGCCGTAGCTTCGGCCTGTACGAAAGCCGCCTTTTCCGTTTCGTCGGCTTTTGAGCCAACGGCGCGTGCGTTTGAGTAGAGATTCGCTGACGGGATAGACATCGCGCATGGCGAGGAATTGGAGGAGGCCGTAAGCGGAGAGGGCTTCGTCAGCGGGAGGAGAGCCATACCAATCGAAGCCGCCGCCTCGGATCTCGAAGCTGATCAGGCGGCGGTATCCCGAAGCGAGATAGCGATGGGCGCGGGCGTAAAGGGCGGGATTGTCGATGCGTTTTTGTTTGAGGTAGCGCAAGGCCATGATGTTGGGGTAGTTGGTGGAGGAAGTTTGTTCAAAGCAACCCGACGGATAGCGGAGCATACCAGCGGCGGCTTGGGTCATGCCTTGGAGGGAAGAGGTGTAGAGTTTGAGTTGTGTGTGGAGATTGGTGAAATCTCTGGCAGGAGGAAGTTGCAAGGCGAATTGTTGGGGTGTTTCGTGTCGAAGGGTGCCTGAAACACCGACTTGGCGGGGGAACCCGCGAGGGCGGATGCGGATGGATTGCGAGATCGCATCGGAGAGACCTTGGGAGGAGGCGGTGATGCTGACGGAGCCTTCGCCACGTTGGGCTTGAACACGCAGCGGCAAAAAGGTGGTGATGCCTTCGTTGGGTTGGAGGGTGAGGCCGTCTGCGAAAGGATCTTCGAGCAGTTTAAAATGGTGGCTGATCTGGATTTTCGTGCGGAGGGTGAGTGGGGTTTTGCTGTCGTTGCGCAAGGTGATGGGGAGGACCATCGCGTCGGAGGAAGAGACTTCGTTGGGGATGCGAACGGCGAGGAAGAAGGGCCGCTTGGAGGCGATGGTGTGTGTTTTTCTCCCGATGTATCCGCCTCCAACGCTGGTGGTTAGGATCCGAAAAGAGGTGATGCTATCGTTGAGACCGAAGCTGATCTTGGCTTCTCCCCAAGCATCCGTTTTGATCAACGGGTTCCAATACAGGGTTTCCCGAAAGTCTGTGCGTTTTGTGGGGGCTTGGGCTTGGGTCGGTTGTGTGGGGTTTGTGGGGGCTGTGTTGGTTTGGGCGTAAAAGCGGATTGGGAAGACGCGAGGAGTTTGCCAAGAGAGTCGTGCAAACAACGAAGCAGTGGGCGCGGTCGCGATCGCTGTAAGGGGAGCCATTCCGCTATGAGCCGCGATGGTGTTCCATCTGCGTCGGGCTCTGTCTCGCTTGCCACGCATTCCACGACGAGAACGGCGTACACGACGAGCGGGAGCTCGCGATTTTTTCGGACGTGCTGCTTCGTCTGCGCTGAACGGTCGGACGATATCAGCAGGGGGAGATTGTTTCTCGTCTACGCTGCCCATCACAGGCGCAGGATCGGGGTTGGCGCGCTGTTGTTCTTGTGAGGGCGCAGGTTCTGCGGAGGGGGCGTTTTGTGTGTTGCTTACAGCAGAGGCGCTTTTTTCAAGATCGGGAGCAGGCATCGGGATACGTGCAGGCGGCGGTGATTCGGGCTTTTGTGTGCGTGCGGAAGGAGCAGCCCTCGCGACAGGGGTGGGCGTGGGTAATTCGGCGGGAGATGCGACAGCGGGCGGTTCGGTAGTGGTGGGTCTTGCGAGGCGTTTGGCTCTTGCTGGGCGTTTGGCTCTTGTGGGGCGTGGGGCCGAACCATTTTCTGTACGATTTGCGCTGCCATAGCCGCGCCCCGTTCCGCCGATGTTGCCGCGTCTTGTGCCGCCCAACGATCCGAATGCTCCCCCGCCGCCGATTCCATCGCTTCGCATCCCCAAACCTGTTGGTGGTTCGGCTGGGCTTTGGATCGTTGCGGTGGGTTCGGGTGAGGATTCGTAGCGTTGTCCTGTGTATCCACCATAGCTGCGAAATCGTCGATGCCTACGGCGTTGACTGAGCCACTGCGCTTGTTGGATCGCGGATTCATCTTGGGCGAGCGGTTGTTGAAGAAACGAAGTATCCGGGGTTTCGGTGAGTTCCACAAGAGCTTTAGGAGGGCGCCCTGTTTTGAGCAGCTTCCACGAAAAGTCGCGCCATCCGTGGGTTCCCATCACGAGGTCGATGGCCGCGAAGCGTTGTTTGTTGGAGGCGCGGAAGTAGCGGTTGGGCTTGTAGATCTTGCCGACGAGTTGGGTGGTGAGGTGGCGTTGGGTGAGGATGTGTGGTTCGTGGTCATCGGCGTAGGTGAGGACGGTATCATCGACAACTGCGACCCCGAGGCGGGCATCTTTGAGCGGTTTTCCTTGGAGGTCCGTCACGCGGATCTTGAGATTCGCGGTTTGACGGGGCTGATAGCTTGGTTGATCGGGGAAGATCTCGATCTTGACTTGTTGGTCGAGATGTCGAAACACCAAACGCTCGGCCATCGGGGTGCGATAGGCTGCATCAAACAATGTCAGACGCACGATCCCTCGTTTTTGCGAGGTCAATGGCAGTTTGAGATGTTGTGCGCCTTGTTTGAGGATGTAGCTTTGGTGTCCGATGATCTGTTCATGTTGCATCGCCATGACAACGATCTGACGGGGCTTTTGCGCTTCGACAAGGATCTGGAGATCGGGGTTTTGGGATTGCCAATCGTCCACAAGCCGCATCGTCAAATCGACGTTGCGCCGAGCGGAGGGCAAGGGGTATCGTTCGGTCAGTCCGATGGGTTGGGTGATTCGTAGCGTGTAGGTTTGTTTGTCTGCTGGAACGAAGCTAAATCGACCCATACCATCGTAGAAAGACCGAACTTCGGCGATCTTGGCCCCAGTGCTGTCTTCGATGATCCCTTCGATGTCTTGGGGCTTTTGATCGAGTTGGCGGCGGATCGAGAAGTATACGCGGTTTTGGAGTCCACTCACCAGACTGCCGCCTTCGGGGAAAAACCCCACCCATAGGCGCTTGGCGCGAAGGGGGATTGCGCGAGAGATCGATTCTTGTGCGCCCGACTCTGTCACAAAGGCCGTCAACGTACCTTCTTCGGAAGTGGTTTCTTTCGGTAGATCGGCGCGCAGCAAAAGGTGACCTTTGTCGTTGGTTTTGGCGGTCCATTGGCGAAACACGCGACCTGAGAGGGCGGCTTCTGCGCGTACGGGGTGGTTTGCCAAGATCCCCCCTGAAGCGGTCTTGACGCGCAGCGTGGCCTCGATGGTATCGCCGGGTCCGTATCCTTTGCGCACGAATTCCATTTTCATTTGGAGGCGGGGTGGTTGATAGGCCATGACAAAGATTTTTTTCTCGGCCTTGCTTTGGGTGCTTTGGAAGTGGAGGTGGAGCGTGTATTCACCGCCTTTTGCGTCGTTGCTGAGAGGAAAGGCGGTCATGGTGTGGCCTTGCGCAACGGGGAGTTTGTGCCGATGCACGATATCGCCGCGAGGTCCGCGCAATTCAAAGATTGCGGCATCAAGGGCTTGGCGGGTGTCGTTGGTGTATTCTTGGATCTCGACGCCGCGCACCCAGATGGTTTCGCTTGGTTTGTAGAGAGGTTTATCGGTTTCGAGGAGCAGCCGGTAGTTGCGGCCATTTCCGATGGAGCGTTTGATCCGCTCGGCAAATCCGCGATCTTGGAGCTTTAGTTTTTGGGATGAACACAGCGGGCCTTCGGTTGAAAGGGCGGCGAGTTGTTTTTGCGCAGTGGGAGGGGCAGAAGAGGGGGGAAGCGGAGGCGTGGGGGGGAGTGGAGATTTGTCGGAAAAGCGCAAGGGCGCAAAGCGCGGCATCGGCGGTGTAGACCAGCCCCAGTCGATAAAGCTGAGAGGGGCTTTGGTGAGGCGATCGACGTTTTGGGCGATCTGACGGGGCTCACAAGCGAGGCTGCCGCCGAGGAGTAGTGCTGTGCCAAAAAGCCACAGCACGTTTCGTTTTAGGCGTTTGTTCTTTTTCAAGAGATCGTCTCCTTCGTAGTATCGGGCTTTTGTGGTTGATCTTGTGGATGTGGGGCGAGGTACCCCGCCCCGCCACAGAGCGTTGCCCCCTTGACCTCGGATTGGCGGGCTGAACAGATGTTTGCAAACCAACAACTCTGCCGCTTGAAAGAACGCGAACACGGGGGTTTTTGTCCGTAAGTGACACGAGAGCTTTCTTTGGGTTGGCGGTATGTGCGACGTGCAGAGAGCGGGGGCCTACTTGCGTGCCGAGTTGCTTGTTTGTACTTTGCTGCGCGATCGCGTCGGGGCTTGTCGAGTTTTGTTTGGCCCTATCTCATCGTTGGGGTGAGCAGTGGGGTACCGAGCGTGATCTCGTTGAACGACGAGCAACGTTTGGCGATCTAAATCTTGTTTGTGCCTTGTGGGTTCTGGCCGAACGCTGGTGTAGATGGTTGGCCGAATCGTTAAAAAGTTCCCATGTGCTGTGTGTTCGATCTGTCTGTTTGGTGTGCAGTTTGTGAAAAGGAGCGATGTTTGATGAAGTATCCAGAGTGGTTATCGCCGTTTATTATCTCGCCAGATATCCCGCTGCGTTGGTATGGCACGATGTATGTGTTGGGCTTTTTGTCTGGCTTCTTGATCATGCGCCATTATATCAAAACCAAGGAGTTCAAGATCTCGCTCGAAGAAGAGGGCGGACTCTACGACTTGATGATGTATCTGATCCTTGGTTTGATGATCGGTGCGCGGGTGGGCAACTATATCCTGTATAGCCCAGAAGTGTTTGTTTTGCGGCCTTGGGAAGTCATCGGCTTCCATTATCGACCTGATGGGAAGTTTAGCCACTTTGCCTTGTCCGGGATGTCTTTTCACGGCGGATTGTTCGGGGTGTTTGTGGCGATCTTGTTGTTCTTGCGCCGCTACAATTACAAGTTTTCGCACATCGGGGATTGGGCGGTTCTTGCTGCGACGCCCGGGCTGTTTTTCGGTCGGATGGGGAACTTCTTTAACGCCGAACTCTACGGAACAAAGACGTCTTCGATCTGGGGGATGCGCTTTCCCCTCTACGATAAGGTCGGTGGATACGAGAAATGGATCAAACTTCCTGAGGCATTGCGCCCGTACACAGAGCCACGCCACGCTTCGCAGCTTTACGAGGCTTTGCTTGAGGGCTTGGTGCTGATGTTGATCTTGTTGTTTATCAAAAGCCGCAAGCCTGCGCGGGGTGTGATGGCGTGGGCGTTTGTCGCCTTCTATGGTCTATTTCGGACGATGGTTGAATTTGTGCGCGATCCGAGCATCGCTTGGTCGTTGGGATGGTTCACTTCGGGGATGTTTTATTCTGTCCCGATGTTCCTCGTCGGGGTGGTAATGATGATCCGACTCCAACAAAATCGCACCTCCTTTGTGGGGGATGATGCTTCGCCCTATCGCAATCCTCCGCCTTTCAAGGCTTCGGCTTCGGCTCCCAAAAGCGGGGCAGCGTCCAAAGATCGGCAGCGCCCATCTTCTCCGAAAGATCCGCCTCTTTCGTCTACATCTTCTCCTGCAAAGGCATCGAATAAGGCTAAAGAGGCCGCCCCCAAAGCACCCGCAAACCCACCCTCGGATGAAGTCTCTGCTGTTTCGGCAAAGACCGCTCCTTCGATAAAGACCGCTCCTTCGGCAAAGGCCGCTCCTCCGAAAAAGAACAATGCTCCGAATCAGCACAAGCCCGCCCCGAAATCCTCTGCCTCGCAACAAACTGCCAACAAAAGCAGCAAAAAGAAGAAAAAATAAATCTTGGAAGATCGAGGGCTTGTTCAAATCAATCGCAGCGTTGTTTCCACACCTGCAAGCACAGGGGCTGTTTGCCACATCATACAAAATCTGCCAAGTGCGTGATTGAAAGATGTCGGTGGATGTACGAGAACAGGGCAATTATAGCGGAGCGCATCGACGTTTCTATAACGCTGCTCTCGGATTTCTTATGAGTATTCTCTGCATAAATTACGGTTCTCGGCAAAGCTGCTGGATCATCTTTCCTTCTTTCGTGTCGTCCCCAAGGCGGCGGCTCCAACACTCTTCGATGCACCCGCTGGTGAGTTTCAAGGAGTTGGCTTGTTTGCTGTCTGCTTTGTACTGCTTCCTTAGGGTTTTGACGCAGCTTTGTTTGCAGGCATTGAGAAACAAACGACATCCATCGCTCGGTGAGCTGGGCCATCCGTCTCTGTCTGGTGCTTGGCCTGATGCTATCTTACTTTTCTGATGCTCGTATATCGCCATCCCACACCAAACGCCTACCACCCATCCCATCAGCCAAATACACACAAAGACGGTTATTTTTTTCATGTTTCTCTTTCTTGTGAGGTTTTCGTTTTTCCTTGCGGCGCTTCTTTGCGCTTCCATCTTTTTTGTTCGTTATTAACGCGAAAAATTTTCAAGATTAAAGATAGGACTTACGCTGTTGGATACGAAAAAGGCCATTGTTCGGGCGCGGGCGTTTCGCGAACCGCCCCTACAATGTGCTGACATCTCAGGGTTTTCCTTTTCAACTGCGTAACTCCTATAAAGAGATAAAATTTGTGTTCGCGGCATTTCAAGCGGCAGTGTTGCTTGAGTGAAAGAACGATGATCTCTTCGCCAATATGGGGTCAAGGGGGCTAAGACCCCTTGCGGGGTGTGGGGCCGCGCCCCACAAAAACAAAACCAACAACGCAGATGGTGTAGATGACGGATAGACGGGCATTATGGGGTAGATGTGGGACTCCAAAACAAGGCTTTGGCTTGTTCGATCAGTTTGAAGATCGTGCCGTCGTCGTTTCTGCGCAAGCGTCCGAGAAGCTCGTCCCTCCAGCGTTTTGGGAAGGCGTCTTTGCCATGCAAAGCACTGATTAGGGTCGTGAGCCTTTTTATTTGGAGATATCGGAGGCTTGTGGGGCATCGTTTTCATCGGAACCACCGAGCAATTGGAGGATGATGGCTTCGTAGACAAACAAGCGAACCGCAAGATAAAGCAGAGCGGGGAGGCCCCACAGAGGTAAGCTGAGCAAGAGCAGCGCACCAAGTACATAAGCAACGGAAAGTGCGGGTGCTTGGGTGGATTCACCCTCGGAAGTGATGCGTTCTTCGCGTGGATAGAGTGCGTCGAGGGCATTTTCTCCGAGCTGACGCATCATGCCCACGACAAAGTCGAGAACGAGCAACAGCGGAAAGAGCAGCAAGCTGAGGACAGACAAAGGAAAGATCCGCATCCATAGCGGAGGTTGTAGCGTGCGTTTGGAGAGATCGCTGAGGAAGTAGAGGGTCGTGTTGAGGATAAGTGACCAGAGGAAAAAGAGGAAAAAGAAGGGAACCCAAAGAGGCGCGCTAAAAAGCAGCTGTGCGCGGAGGCGCAGTTCGGGCTGCATACACCAAACGCCCGCGATGCCTGCGATGGGTACGAGGAAAGCGAGCAATAGTGTGATCTTGTGGAGGTTTTGTCCAGCGGGGAGGGTGTTGCTGTAGAAGACAAAGAGGCGAAGCAAGAAGAAAGAAAACCCAAAAAGCAGCCAGATGACAGCGAATTGGGGGTAAGAGGGTTTGGGCTGTCGGAGAGAGAGGCCGAGCAGCGCGTAAAGAGGGAGTAAGGCCGATACAAGGGTAAGAAGAAGAGGGACGGAGAGCAGCGCAGCCGTCGCGCTGAGGAGGAGATTGGCTGTAAGGGGAGAAGCGAGCGCGAAGGCCCGATCCAGCAGCAAGACGAGCAGAAGAGGGCTAAGAAAAAGCAACGCGGTGGAACGTGCGGACAACTGGCGTTGTTTACTCCATGACCACAACAATGCACCCGAAGGAAGGGCGATATAAAGCGCGACGATCAAACCAGCGATGTGTTTGCTCAGCGTGCTTGCGGTGAGCGAGGGAAAGAGCGATTGGAGGAGCTTTGCGAGGGGTTGTGCGATATCCGAATGGAGTCCGAGGATGGCTTTTTGGGTGATGGCTTGAGCGATCAATCCGGCTTGATCGGTGGCACCTTGGAGGATATATCCGAAGATGGCGAGTAGTACGAGGCTTTCGTAAGCAAGGGTGGTGAGAAAGAGGCCGATCTGATCGCGCAGGCGGTCGTGAATGAGCAAGCCGCAGCCAAGGGAAAGAGACAGCGGCGCAAGGAAGAGGCCGGGAAAGGCCCGAATGAAGGCAGGATCCATCAAGATCAGTTTGCGGGTCAGCATGCTTTGGATCGAAGGATCGGCTTGGAAAAGGCGAACAATATCGATCAAGAGCCAGAGAAAAGAACCGAGCAAAAGTTCGATGGCAAGGGTCTTTCGGAACAAGGTATGGAGGCGTGTAGAGATCGTGGGTGCGATCGATTGCATACCCAAGATCAAGAGAAAGGGGCTGAGGATCGCGCTGGTGAGAACAGAGATCCCGAAGATGGGAACGCCGATGGATTCGGGTGAATGGATGAGCCACCGGATCGACGGCGGCCAAAAGAAAGGAAGCAGGAAACCAAAAATAACGGCCCACGCACCCAATAGCGCGCCAAAGACAGCGAGGGGTAGGTGCAAAACATGGGGTGAGGTACGCGAGGGAGAAGGCATGAGAGGACTCCTATCTAGGGAGAGGCAGAGATACGAAAAAAGAGGGTATAGGCTTGGAAGGGTCGGAAAATCAAGTGAAAAGGCTTATTCGTCGGAAGCTGGGGGAAGACAACGTGCGTAAAGATAAGCGAGCAGAAGTCGCATAGAAGGGGAGGGCGGTGGCGTGCTGTGGCGGAGTTGAACGAGCGGCGAGCGACACGCGGGGGGATTGTTTTCGCGCCGTGCGATCTCGCTTTGTGCGAGCCACGGGATCTCCCAAAGGGGGTAGTCACGAGCAAGAGCGGCAAAGCGAGCCTTTGCGGTGTTGGGTTGTTGTTGGAGGTCGAAAAGGATTTGCAAAAGTGCGCGGATGCGCGGTGTGATGGTGGGGAGAGTATCGGAAGAAGCGGAACGCGGAAGTTGGGCAGGTGTGGGGGGTTTTGGGTGGCTTTTTTTCTGTTTTTTTGAAAGGGATTTGGGCTTGGAAGGGAGAGGGGAGGAAAGCCACTTTTTGAGTTTTTTTGTGGAGGCAGGGGCATCTTGAAACAGAAGATCCAGCAAAAAAGGCCAAGCGTGGAGGAGATCTGTGTGGGTAGGGAGAGTGGATTTTTTGTGAAAGAGTCGCAAGGCAGAGCGGGCTTTGGTGTCTGTGGCGAGTTGAAGCCAAAGCAGCCAAGCAGGAAGCAGATCGGTTTCTTTTTTGAGCAAGATTTCAAGAATACGGATGGCTTTCGGGAGTTTTTCGGAAGCGACATACGCAAGAGCTTGTCCGAATTGCATCGCGGTTTTTTCTTCGCTTTGGGCTTCTGCGCGTTGGAAGAGTGGGAGAGCCTGTTCTGCCTTTGCATCGCGCAAGAGGCAAATGCCGTTGGCAAGGGCGAAATGATGGGAAGGGCATTGTTCGGGGGAGGGTATTTCTTCGCATTTTGCGAGATTGGCGAGGACAAGAGATTGTATCGAAAAGATCTTGCAATGTTCGGTGGGAGGGCGTGTTTGGAGGGCGTATTTGATGTAGGGGAGAGCTTCTTTGGTGTGGCCTTGGTCGGTAAGCGTCTGGATCAGCGGGTAGATCAAGCGGATGCGTCCGTCGCCAAGGGTGTAGGCTTGGCGCAAAAAGGCGAGACGTTCATGGGGGGGGCGTGTCGTATCAAGAGCGACCAATTCGTAGCCGTAGGGGGAACGAGGGAAGCGGGAGCGCAGAGTTTGTTGGAGGGCGAGACGCTCGGCGGATTCTTTGGTGGGATCGAGAGAGAGAGCGCGCCAATAGAGGGGTTCAGGTTGGTTTGGGTAATCGCGCAAAAAGTCTTCGAGGTATTTGGTGCGCTCGTTGGGATCGGGTTCTTCTTGGGCCAACAACAGGCGCATCAGGGCAGGGTAGGCAAAGGGGGTTTGGGGTCGCCAACGCTCTTGGAGGGCTTGGCGGTAGGCTTGTAAGGCGATCTGTGTTTTGCCTTGAAGTTCGAACCATTGGCCTTGGATGTAGAGAGTGAGGAAGCGGTTACGAGGGTGGGCAAGCCCTTTTTTCTGAAGGTGACGGAGGGCTTGTTGCCAAGGTTTGCGCAGGTTGAAGTGGCGCAAAAGCTGGAAGTAAAGCAAGAGCATCTCGGGCTGTTGTGGGGTGTGTTGTGGGTATGTTTTTTGGATGGCGTCCAAGGCGCGTTGGGGTTGTCCAGCCCAAAAAGCATAGCGCAGGCGACGCTGGAGGATGTCCTCGTTTTGGGGTGCGAGGTTGTGGGCTTTTTCGAGGGCGCGGAGGGCTTCATCTGCTTGGTTTTCGCTCCAGAGGTAGCGTGCTTCGAGCGCGTGGTATTGAGCCATCAGGGACTGTGGGTAGCGTGTATCGAGGGTTTTTTGTTGGAGGGCTTGGCGGATTTGAAGGATGCGGGCGTTCCACTCGGGCGTATCCTTTTGCCAAGCGTGTTGAAGGATCGTGAGAAGGGTAGGGAGATGTTCGGGGGCACGGCTTTTGGCTTGAAGCAAAAAAGCCGTGGCTTGGTTTTCTTGGTTGTGTCGGAGGTGGTAGAGTGCTTGTCGCCAACAAGGCAGGACGTAAGCGGCGTGTTTTTGACAGAGGGAGCGATAGATCTCGATGGCGGGTTTTTCGCGCCCCATGAGTTCGAACATTCGGGCGATCGCGTATCCCCATGCGGGGTCTTGAATGCGCTCTTTTAGAGATTGTCGAAGTTGTGGGTAGATTTTTTGAAGGTCATCTTGGGAGCGCAGAGCGATTGCACGGCTCAATTCGACGAGTGAAAATTCTTTTTGGAGGGCGGGAGGGAACTTTTGTTTCAGGAGATCGCGCCAGATGATCTCGACATCTGCGCGCATCGAGCGTTCGATGCCGTGGCTATCAAAGAGAAGATAAGCGTAGCGGATCGCGAGCCAGTCTGCAGGGGTTTTTTGTTGTTGATAAGCCTGCATGGCTTTTTGGCTGAGCGTGCGGTGCGCTTGGATGTGATCGAGCTGGAGAGCGCGTTGGGTGAGGGAAAGCGGGGGTTTTTTGAGGCGTTGGCTTCGTCGGAAGGATGCGCTGCGAAAGGCCCAAAAAGTGGCGAAGATGCTGCCAAAGAAAAGAAGACTCGCAAGCGTCCAGACGGCGGGGTGGATGCTTCGCCAGAAGGAGGTTTGTGTGGAGGCGGGCGTATTTTCCCGCGAAGAAGCAACGAGGGCCTGAGTAGAGCCTTCGCTGCGTGTGCGTGTCCCCGGCATCGCGACCCGAAGGGGATTTTGATCGAGCCATTGGATGAGGGGTGAAAAGCTGGTCCAAGTGTAAAGGGGTTGCCATTGGAGTGTTTCGGGGGACTCTGCGAGCAAGGGAGCGAGATCTTCGTTGCCATCCAATTCATGTTTGTTCAACATATCGAAGATTTCTTCTTCGTGGAAGGGTCCAAATTGCTTCCCACCACGGCGGATCAAAAAGCGCTGAAGGGTCGAGGTCGCCTCGTTTTCGCTGTGGATGAAGTCTTTTAAAAGCTCTTGCATCTTTGAATGATTTGGCGGGTTTTTTTTCTCGTTGGGGAGGGTATTCGGGCGGGGAGGGGCGGGTTGTTTGGGCGGAGCCGTATCAGGATTGGGATTCGGTTTAGAGGGGCTGCGCTTTCCTGTGGAATAGCGGAGGCCTCCTTCGGTTGGAGAGGCATCAAGAACGGGTGGCGTTGGGTGCTCGTCGCTGCGGGGTTGTGGGCGAGGGTAGTGTGTTTGTGAGGGCGGAGCTTCGGCGAGATGGAAGCTGGGGTCAGGGAGGGCAGGGGGAGCATGGGAGGCAGTGTTCCGATAGGGAGGAACAGGGTCAACGGTTTTGCGGATGGCGGAGCGTAGATCTTCGGAGAGCGACGGAAGGTCAGGGAGTGCGGAAGCTGAAATAGGCGGATTGTGGGGAGGAGGTTGTTCGTAGAAAGAAGGTAGTTCTGTTTCAGAAGAAAGGCGATCTTCAAACCGTAAGGGTTCACCAAGGAGATCGCTAATTTCTCGTGCGCTGGTGAGGGGGGTAAGCGGGTGGTCGTGGTTGGGCTTGAAAGGAGGGGAGGTGTTGGCCGAGAGAAAGTCATCAAAAACATCGAGATCTTGTTCTTGCATGGCGATCTGTTCGGGGAGATGGTCATCCGCCATGGGGAGATCGGCGAAAGAGAGGGACTCGCCGAGGGGTTCTTCGGGAGGGGTCCAGTGGCGTGCGTTGTATTGATCGCTTGAGGGGCTGCGCTGTGGGTAGGGGCCTTGAGGGGAAGGGGGGTAGGCGGTAGCTTGTTGCCCAAAATGGGGTGCAGGGTAAGAACCAGAAAATCCGCGATGGGGAGCGGGATGGTTTGCGGGTGGGTAAGCATCCATTTGGATGGAAGCAGGCGAATAGGCCGAAGGGAGATCTGTTTTCGAGAATTGTGGGAGGTTGGTTTTTGATCGAGGTTGATAGGTAGAAGGGGGATAGTCTGATTGTGGTGGGCGATAATGTCGTGGTGGGCTGATAACAGAGCGAGAAGGCGAGTGTTCGGGAAGCGGAGGATGATTCTCTTCGATATCCCAAACTTCTGGGGAGATTTCATGAAGTTGGTCGCTTGAAAAAGTCTGTTTTTGTGTGGGGGGGTGAGGAGGATGTGCGGAGGATTGACGGTGTTGCGGGGAGGCAGGAGGGCGCGTAGGTCGATGAGATGGTGAGTTGTTTGGGGCTTGAGCGACGTGTTGATGGGGGAGCGCGTTGGTGTGGTGGGTGGGTTGGGGTGGATGAGAGCGTGCCGTTTCGGAGGGTCGAAAAGGCTGTTTTGGATCTGGAGGGGATTTGGAACGATCGCGTGTCAAGGCAAACTCCTCGATTCGCAAGAGACGGCACTTAAGCGCAGAGTGGGGGTGTATGTTACGCTATGCCGGCGCAGAGATCAACCGCGTGGAGGTAAAGAAGGCGTGTTTTTGTTGGCGGGCACATAAGGTGCGGTGTCAAAGGGAGGGACTTGCGCGAGAGTAGGTTCTGGCATAACAAAGCGACGCACCGAACGCGTCGTGCGGTGGGCGAAGAGACACACGAGGACAGGGGCCGTTGTGAAAGAAGCATCAACACCAAGCCAACGGTCGTTTCCAAGCGCATTCGTGTTGATTCATCGAGAAGCAAACGAGCGTTCGAGAAGCGCAAGGAAGTGTTTTTGAAATAAAGCGGTAGAAGCAATGCGCAACAAGATTTGGGCCATAGGATTCTTTTTGTTGGGATGGATGGGAGTGGAACAACCCCACGCAGCGAAGCGAACGCGGATGCGTGTTTTGCGAGAGATTCGCTACGAAAAACGCGAGAATTATACGCGTGTGGTGTTGTTGTTGAGCGGGCGGGTGCAGATCGAAGAAGGGGAAGCGCCTGCGGTCGTGCATCAAGGGCTCCCCCCGCGCTTGTATGTTGATTTGACGCCTTGTTTGCCGGTGCGGAGGTTGAGGCAGGGGCCGTTGTTGGTACAAGGGCGGCGTTTGCGTCGAATGCGTGTGGCACGTCACACATTGCGTACCACGCGGGTGGTTCTGGAGTTAGGAGAGGTGGGGCGCTCGCAAGTCACGGTATTGAGCGATCCTGTGCGGATCGTGATCGATCTTGCGGATCAAAAGTTGCCAGTGCGTCCAACGACAAAGACCCCTTTGCCAGCCCAACAGCCCGCGTTGCAACAGAACGCCAGAGAGTCCAGCACGTTGGGTCGCCCTGTTGAGGGAAACCCGGCATCTCCGCCCGAGAAGCGCCCGTACGTCTTGCGTTACGAGGGTCCGTTGCGTTTGCCGTTTCCTGTTCGAGTGCGCCGAGTGGCGATTGATGCAGGGCATGGAGGGCGAGAAGATGGGGCAGTTGGGTTGCGAACGAGGCTGCGGGAAAAGACCGTGACGCTGGATATAGCCCGCCGGTTGGTGAATTGGCTGCGTCCAAGAACGTCGGTGGAGTTTTTTTTGACGCGGGAACAAGACGAGTACATGTCGATCTCGCAACGGGCTTTGTTGGTGAAGCAAAAAGCGGCGGATTTACTGATTTCTGTGCATATCAACGCGAACCGAGATCGAAAGTTACAGGGGCTGGCAACCTACTTGTTAAATTGGGACGAGCGTTTTTATGCGTCGCGGTTGATGGCGTCGGATGCGTTGATGGCTCGTGAAAACCAAGGAGTGGATCCAAGTCTTTTCCAAGACGTCAATTTGATCTTGAGTGGGATGCAAGTGCAAAATCACTCCGTTGTTTCGAGGGTTTTGGGGGTTGCGATCCAACGAGGAATGGTGCAGGGCGTACAGGCAACGTATCCGCAGGTTCGGGACTTGGGGGTGCGTGATGGATTGTTTTATTTGCTTTTTGCTTCCGAAGTTCCGGGAATTTTGGTTGAAGCGTCTTTTTTAACGAACCCAACAGAGGAGCGCTTGTTGGGAACGGCGAGATATCGATCAGAGATCGCACGAGGGATCGGTCAAGGGTTGTTGCATTTTTTTAAGATCGCGGAAGCAAGTGTGATTGCAAATCCCCAACGGACGGCACCGATCACGCGCAAAGAACAGAAACCGTGAAGTGGAAGGAAAAAAAGCTTGACAGAAAGGAAGAAGGGCGATATAACCCCACTCCACTTGCGAGATAGCAACGCAAACGCTTGAAAAGCGTATATTCGCGCACTCAAGCATTCGTTTTTCTTTCCGGGTCCTCCGAACTATGTTTCGCGACCCAGCTACACCCATTTGATCATTCGATCACGGGGAACCCTCCCCGCCTGTTTTCGCAGTGTTTCATCGCCTGCAAATCACACAAGCTCCGAAGCATCGAGTTTTTTCGTGTGTTTCCGTGTGCGCGTATATCTTATCGCAAACTCGACACGAAACGCGTGATGTGTATAGCGCCCAGCGGCATCTGCGATGTCGCGGATGCGCACAGATATGGAACGAGGAGAGGCACTCTATGCCGACAATCAATCAATTGATCCGTCACGGTCGGGTTCAGCGGAAGAAGAAAACGGCCGCTCCTGCCTTGAAAAACTGCCCCCAAAAACGTGGTGTTTGTACGCGCGTCTATACAACGACGCCAAAGAAACCGAACTCTGCGTTGCGGAAAGTTGCTCGTGTGCGGTTGACCAACCAAATGGAAGTGACCGCGTACATCCCCGGCGAAGGTCACAACCTCCAAGAACACTCTGTGGTGTTGATTCGTGGTGGTCGTGTAAAAGATCTTCCAGGGGTTCGCTACCACATCATCCGCGGTGCGCTGGACTCTGTGGGAGTGCAAAAACGCCGTCAAGGTCGCTCCAAATACGGCACCAAACGTCCCAAGTCCTGATCAAAGCAGATCGTATCTTGATCCTGTTGATTTGGTGTGGCCAAAGACGAGAACGTTGGCCACAAGTTCAAGATGCAGCCTAAAAAACAACAAGCGGATGAGCTGAGAAATAAACGTAGAGGAGACCCCCGATGCCAAGGCGTAAAGTCGTCCACAAAAAACGAGCCCATGTGGACCCTGTCTTTAAGGACGCGTTGGTGGCCCGTTGTATCGCAAACGTGATGCGTTGCGGCAAAAAGTCTGTCGCAGAACACATTGTGTATGGTGCATTTGAGATCATCGCAGCCAAAACTCGCCGCGAACCCCTTGAGGTGTTTCGTAAGGCATTGGATAACCTGCGCCCCCAAGTGGAAGTCAAAAGCCGTCGTGTGGGTGGTTCGACCTATCAAGTTCCGGTCGAAGTACGCGCAGAACGCCGTACAGCTCTTGCGATTCGTTGGTTGATCGGCTACGCAAAACAGCGCAACGAGCGGACCATGCGCGAAAAATTGGCCGGCGAATTGTTGGATGCTTTCAATGATCGCGGTTCTGCGGTGAAAAAACGTGAAGACACGCACCGCATGGCCGAAGCCAACAAAGCTTTTGCTCACTATCGTTGGTAAGTTTTCCCGCTTGAACGCGAAGCGGGCGAGCGCAACGCCAACATCGGATGGTTCTTTCATCCGGCTGATGATGTTTGGTTCCTTTCAAAAGCTTTCCAGCCCGAGTCTGGGCGGTGGCTGGTGATCGAACGCAAAACAAAAAGACCCAAGAAACGACGGAACGAGAAGAATGTACACCACCAAAATTCGGATCTGCCTCAAAGCCTACGATCACAAGCTGTTGGATCAGTCGACCCGTGAGATCGTGGACACTGCACGCAAGACGCGTTCCCAAGTCGCCGGCCCGATTCCGTTGCCGACGAAGATCAACCGTTATACAGTGCTGCGTTCGCCGCACGTAGACAAAAAAAGCCGCGAACAGTTCGAGATTCGTACCCACAAACGCCTCGTGGAGATCTTGGATCCTACCCAAGACACACTCGAAGCACTGATGAAGCTCGATCTGTCAGCTGGTGTAGACGTAGAAATTAAGCAAGTTTGACGCCCCTGAGCCTTTCGTTCAGGCGTTTTGAGGCAATGACTCAAGTCCTTCCCCCTGCAAGGATGGACTCACCCCAACGAAGGTAGAGGAGAGGGGTCAGGCCATGGCAAGTGGACTTATCGGAAAAAAGCTGGGCATGACCCAGATATTCAAAGATGGTCGTCGTGTTCCAGTGACCGTGATTCAAGCAGGACCCTGTACGGTCTTGCAAAAGAAAACACACAGCAAAGAAGGCTACAACGCAATCCAGTTGGGCTTTGCTGAAAAAGTTGCACAGCGCTGCAACAAACCCGCCCTAGGCCACTTTAAGAAAGCGGACAAAGGCGCGTTCTACAAGATCGCCGAGTTTCGTGTCGAACAAGTCGATACGTACGAGGTGGGCCAAGAACTCAAAACCGAAGGTTTTGAAGCGGGTCAACGCATCTCCGTTACTGGGACCAGCAAAGGCCGCGGTTTCCAAGGGGTTGTTCGTCGTCATGGTTTCCGTGGTGGTCGTGAGACACACGGTTCGATGACACACCGTCGCCCTGGTTCGATCGGCCAAAACACCTTCCCTGCGCGCGTTTTCCCCGGACACCGCATGGGCGGCCACATGGGCAATAAGCGAGTGACGATCCACAATCTAGAGATCGTCGAGGTCGATGCAGAAAACAATTTGTTGCTGGTCAAGGGTGCAGTACCCGGGGCGAGCAACAACTTTGTGCTGATCCGGCGTAAGTGAGGAAAGAGACGATGGCGACCTTTGATGTTTACAATCAAAATCGAGAAAAAGTCTCGCAAATCGAGTTGGATGATCGCGTCTTTGGCACCGAAGTCAAAGAACACCTGTTTTGGGAAGCGGTGCGAAACCAACTCGCAAACCGCCGCGCTGGTACAGCATGTGCGAAGACACGCGCCTATGTAAGCGGTGGTGGTATCAAGCCGTTCCGCCAAAAAGGAACAGGTCGCGCACGCCAAGGTTCGACGCGTGCGCATCACATGGTCGGCGGTGCCGTGGTTCATGGCCCTCACCCGCGTGATTATTCTTACACACTTCCCAAAAAAGTGCGCCAACAAGCGCTATGCGGCGCACTTTCGTATCGTGCTAAAAACCAACGGTTGACGATTCTCGAAGATCTTGACCTTGCACAGGCCAAGACCAAAGGACTCAAAAGCGTGTTGGAGCGTTTTGGTCTGAACAAAGCGTTGATCGTGGACGAAGAAAACAACAATCTGTTGCTTTCTTGCCGCAACTTGGAAAACTTTCAAACCATTCCTCCGATCGGAGTGAACGTGTTTGATGTGCTACGTTACGATCATTTGGTGCTGACGCGCCGCGCTGCAGAAGCGCTGGTGGCTCGGTTGACGCGCTCTCGCAAAGCACAAGAAGCGGAAAGCAACGAAGGCTGATCTCCTCGGAAGAAGGACGACTGAAACCAAGGACAGGGCGTATTCGAAAAAGTCGCTTGAGCGAAAAGTTCGAATACAACAACAAAAGTTGCTTTGTGAAGGAATAGCAAATGAGCAAGTCTCCCTACGAAATTATCAAGCATCCGCTCTTTACGGAGAAAAGCTCTGTGCTGCGTGGTGCGAATAACCAGGTGAGTTTTATTGTGCGTTCGGACGCTAACAAGATCGAGATCCGCCAAGCGGTGGAAAAGATCTTTGATGTTCGGGTAAAAAACGTGCAAACGCTGATCGTGCGCGGCAAGATTAAACGCTTTGGTCGGACGCAAGGAAAGCGCCCCAATCGAAAAAAAGCGATCGTGACCTTGCACGAGGGACAAAAAATCGAGTTCTTCGAAAATACCTGAGCAGTACAGGGATAAGATCATGGGCATCAAGAAATATAAACCGACCTCTGCAGGGCGGCGCGGCATGAGCGTGGCAGACTTTGCCGAGATCACCAAGTCAAGCCCCGAAAAGCGCCTTCTGCAAACGCTCAATCGTCGCGCTGGTCGCAACAATGAGGGCGAGATTACTTGCCGTCATCGTGGCGGTGGTGCCAAGCGCAAATATCGCGTGATCGACTTCAAGCGCAGCAAGCTTGATGTGCCAGCGCGGGTTGCCGCGATTGAGTACGATCCCAACCGAACTTCCCGTCTTGCGTTATTGTTTTATCGCGACGGTGAAAAGAGTTACATTCTCGCTCCCCAAGGTCTCAACGTGGGGGACGAGGTCGTCAGCAGCGATAGTGCGGATATCAAACCCGGCAACAGCTTACCGTTGGCCAACATTCCGACGGGCATTGTGCTTCATAACATCGAGATGAAACCGGGCCGTGGTGGCCAGCTCGTGCGCAGCGCGGGTGTGGGTGCGATTTTGATGGCCAAAGAAGGCAAGTATGCTTTGTTGCGTTTGCCTTCTGGTGAAGTCCGCCAAGTCCCCCAACGTTGTCGCGCAACTGTCGGACACGTTGGAAATATCGATCACTATAACGTTGCTTTGGGGAAAGCGGGCCGCTCTCGTTGGCTTGGACGTCGTCCGAGCGTTCGGGGCGTCGCGATGAACCCTGTTGATCACCCGATGGGTGGTGGTGAAGGCCGTTCGAGCGGTGGGCGTCATCCTTGTACTCCTTGGGGTAAACCAACAAAAGGTACAAGACTCGCTCTAAGCGAAAGTCGTCCAATAAATACATCGTGACCAAACGCAAGAAGTAAGCGAAAGAGCTGGAGGAGCCGATGGCACGCTCGATTCGGAAAGGTCCCTTCGCGGACGAACATCTCCTGAAGAAAGTCCTTCAGGCCAACGAAGAAAGCTCACACAAAGTGATCAAGACGTGGAGCCGCCGCTCGACGATTCTCCCTGAGTTTGTGGGCCATACGTTCGCTGTTCATAACGGAAAAACGCATACCCCGGTGTACGTGACGGAAAATATGGTAGGGCACAAGTTGGGCGAATTCGCTCCAAGCCGTACCTTTAAGTCCCACGCCGGAGATCGCAAAGGTCGATAAGAGCGGCGGGCTGGAGGATGGGTTCGATGGAAGACAAAAAGAGTATTCGTACAAAAAAAAGCAAACGCAGCCCACGCCAAGTGCGCAAGCGTCAGCGTCAAGAAAACGGCAAGTTGGATTTTGCGCGCGCCCACCTCAACTCGGTTCGTGTGGCTCCTCGCAAAGTACGCCTTGTGATCGATCAGATCCGTGGGAAATCCGTGGATGAAGCGATGCGAATTTTGGATTTTTCACCTCGCAACGCAGCCAAACCTGTGAGCGTATTGCTTCAATCAGCGCTTGCAAACGCAGAACAAGAAGGACTGAACCTGGATGCCCTCAAAGTCTCAGACGCTTGGGTGGATGGCGGTCCTGTGTTAAAGCGCTTTATGCCACGCGCCATGGGCCGAGCAGCCCGTATCCACAAGCGCACCAGCCACGTAACTGTGGTTTTGAGAGAAGAGGATTAAGCGATGGGTCAGAAAGTTCATCCTGTTGGGTTTCGTTTGGGCGTGATCCGCTCTTGGAACTCGAACTGGTACGAAGAGAAAAACTACGCGCATTGCTTGAAAGAAGATGACGTACTTCGTAAACACGTCAAAAAAGCGTGTGAAAACGCTGGTGTTGCAAAAGTAGAGATCGAGCGCGCAGCCAACAAAGTGAAGATCAGTATCCACACAGCCCGTCCCGGTATCGTGATCGGTCGAAAAGGTGCCGAGATCGATCGATTGAAAGTCGAGCTGGGTAAGCTGACAACTTCCGAAGTGATCCTCCACATCGAAGAAGTACGCAAGCCCGAACTGGATGCACAGCTTGTGGCAGAAGCCGTGGCAACGCAGTTGGTTCGCCGTGTGGCTTTTCGCCGTGCAATGAAAAAAGCAGTTGGTACCGCCATGAAAATGGGCGCGGGCGGCATACGAATCTGTTGTTCGGGTCGCCTTGGTGGTGCGGAGATGGCCCGCCAAGAGTGGTACCGTGAAGGTCGTGTTCCTCTTCATACATTGCGTGCAGATATTCAGTACGGTTACGCGATCGCGAAGACGACCTATGGAACCATCGGTGTCAAAGTCTGGATCTTCCGTGGAGAAGTCTTGCCAGAGAAGAATCGCGCACCACGCTCTGTCTGAGCGGTTGTGCAAAGAGAATAGGGAGTCGTCGTCATGCTGTCTCCAAAACGCACCAAATGGCGAAAGCAGCGCAAAGGCCGTGTTACCGGCAACGCAAAGCGCGGAGATTCGCTGAGCTTTGGTGATATTGGTCTTCAAGCACAAGGTTCCGCGCGCATTACAGCGCGTCAAATCGAAGCAGCGCGTATCGCGATCAACCGTCGTATCCGCCGTAGTGGAAAGATGTGGATCCGCATTTTTCCTGATCGTTCTGTGACCAAAAAGCCCGCAGAAACACGGATGGGAAAAGGAAAAGGGAACCCCGAATTGTGGGTTGCTGTCGTGAAACCCGGTCGTGTTATGTATGAATTGGAAGGCGTCCCCGAGGATTTGGCGCGAGAAGCGTTGACCCTTGCAGCCGCCAAGCTCCCTATCCCGACCAAAGTGATCGTACGGGAGGAGTTTTAAATCATGTCCGAACACATCTTAAAAACAGAAGAGTTGCGCAAACGTACAGACGACGAGTTGTCCAAACAACTTGGCGACTTGAAACAAGAACTGTTCAATCTGCGCTTTCAACATCACACAGGCCAGCTCGAAAACTTTCGTCGAATTGCCCATGTGAAGCGAAATATTGCGCGTCTCAGCACGCTCTTGCGTGAGCGTGCACTCAACGCTTGAGTCGGGCATCCGCCCAGCCCATCGCGTCTTCCTCCTATCCTTGAGCGCCCACCTCGCAAACGCACAAAAAAAGCAACGCTTCTTGTGCAAAAAATAGCTTGACAGCAGATCGAAGACTGCTGTATAAAACGGCGCTCTTTAAGAATCCGCTTGATCTTTTGATGCGTCTTGGCACCTCACAAAGAACGGGTCCACGCAAAACAAGATCCTCCCCAAGTGTATGGTGCGCATTTCTACGGCAGGACTCGATCCTCGGATCGAGCAAGCATTGAAAAGCATAAGGTTTACCGATGAGTGAGCAAAAGGGCAATCGCCGAACCCTAACTGGGATCGTTGTGAGCGACAAAATGGACAAGACGGTGGTGGTTGAGGTTGAGCGCTTTGTTCAAAACCGCCAATTCAAGAAGTATACGACGCGCCGAAATCGTTATAAAGCGCACGATGAACAAAACCTTTGTCGTGTTGGCGATCGCGTCATGATCGAAGAAACACGCCCGATCAGCCGTGACAAACGCTGGCGTGTTCAGCGGACGATTGAAAAGTCTCCCGAATAAGCGCTGTTGGCGCGTTTCGGCGCAGGAGGAGTTCCATGATTCAGATGCAAACCGCGCTTGAGGTCGCAGACAACTCTGGCGCCAAAAAAGTGATGTGCATCAAAGTGTTGGGTGGTTCGAGAAGACGCTACGCTTCGGTCGGTGATGTGATCGTTGTTTCCGTCAAAGAAGCCCTGCCCAACTCAAAAGTAAAAAAAGGCGACGTTCATAAAGCCGTGGTCGTTCGTACCCGCAAAGAACTTGGACGTCCAGATGGTTCGTACATCCGCTTTGATGAAAATTCAGCGGTGTTGTTGAACAACCAAAATGAGCCGATCGGTACGCGTATCTTTGGACCCGTAGCCCGTGAATTGCGCGCAAAACAATTCATGAAGATCGTCTCCTTGGCTCCGGAGGTACTCTAATGGCTGCCAAGATCCGTAAAGGCGATCTCGTTGAAGTGATTGCGGGTGCATACAAAGATACCCGCGGTCGCGTGATCCGTGTACAATCCAGCAAAAACCGCGTGTGGGTTGAAAAGGTAAATATCATCAAACGCCATAAACGCGGTGTGACGGGTCAATCAGAGAGTGAGATCCTGCGTAAAGAAGCTCCGATCGATATTAGCAACGTGATGATCGTGGATCCCAAAACCAACGAACCCACTCGTGTTGGATTTAAGTTGGTCTTTGATATCTCTGACGAAGAACGTCAACGTCTCGAAACTGCAGGCACCCCAGTCAAGCCCTCGAAAAAAGTCCGTTATGCCAAAAAAAGCGGCGAAATCTTGGATTGACGCTTCCCGCAAAAGCCGACAGACCACTCTTTTCACGCACGCAAATTGTGATGCGTCTTTGGGTCGTCTTCGTACCGCGTTCTTTAATGGATGAACCGGTAATATAAAGAAACAGGTGACGGTATGGCGAGAGCAATTCCTCTCAAGGAAAAATATGAAAATGAAGTCGTCGGCACGCTGATGCGGGAGTTTGGTTACAAAAACCGCATGCAGGTCCCGCAGATCGAAAAAGTGGTGATCAACATCGGTCTTGGCGAAGCTGTCCAAAACCCAAAAGCTGTGGACGCTGCTCTTCAAGATCTTGAGATCATCGCGGGTCAAAAACCGATCGTGACGCGTGCCCGCCTTTCTATCGCGGGTTTCAAATTGCGCGAAGGGATGCGAATCGGCTGTTGTGTCACTTTGCGCAAACAACGTATGTACGAATTTCTGGAGCGATTGATGAACGTCGCTCTCCCACGCGTACGCGATTTTCGTGGTATCTCTCAAAAAGCCTTTGATGGAAAAGGTAATTATTCTCTAGGGATTCGCGAACAAATTATTTTCCCAGAAATCGACTACGACAAGATCGACAAGATTCGCGGTATGAATATCACGATCGTGACCTCCGCACAAAGCGATGACGAGGGCCGTGCTCTGCTTAAGCATCTTGGGATGCCTTTCCGCCGCGCTTAAACGATCTGCCCTGTGCTTTGGGCGTTGGAACTGACTGTGTACCCCTTTGCTGTATCTCCCGCCCTCAGGGCTGGTTGAGCGTTATGAAGAATGAGGAGTGCTCCCATGGCTGCGATCTCTGATCCGATCGCCGATATGCTGACGCGGATCCGCAACGCGATCCTCGCAAAACATCAGCAAGTGACGATTCCCTTGTCAAAAATCAAGCTCCGCATCGCGGAGATCCTTCAAGAAGAAGGCTACATCGAGGACTTCTCGGTGCAAGAACAACAGCCCCAAGATGTCTTGACCATCCAATTGCGCTACAAACGCCGTAACGAATCCTCCATCCAAGGTCTTCGTCGGATCAGCCGTCCCGGGCGACGCGTGTATGCGGATACTCGCACTCTTCCTCGCGTTCGTTCGGGTCTTGGAATCGCCATACTCTCCACTTCCGGCGGGCTGATGAGCGATAAAAAAGCACGCGAAACCAACGTTGGTGGCGAAGTTCTCTGTTACGTTTGGTAGTTTCTCGTTATTGCTAACCAGCGACGAGGCCACGCCTCTCGCTAGATCAAAAAGGGCAAGTGCCATGAGCCGCATAGGCAAACTGCCGATCCGTGTTCCCGCCAACGTAAACGTCAAGATCGAAAATCAAAACGTCACGATCAAAGGACCGCGCGGCGAACTCAGCCAATCCTTTCGCAGCGATATCCATGTCGCCTTCGAAGAAAACCAGATCGTTCTGACCCGAAAAGATGACGAGCGTACAACCCGTGCTTTTCACGGTCTCTACCGAGCACTTCTCGCCAATATGGTCACGGGCGTGACCCAAGGTTTTGTAAAAAGTCTTGAATTGGTTGGGGTTGGATATCGTGCTGCCATTGAAAAAGTCGATGGACGCGATTGTATCGTCTTCAAAAAAGGCGAACTTGGCTATAGCCATCCTATCAGCTTTCCCATTCCGGATGGAATCAAAGCCGAAGTTCAAGATCGTATCAAGATCATCCTAAAAGGCAACGACAAAGGTCAACTCGGCCAAGTCGCCGCCACTCTTCGTGAATTGCGCCCCCCCGATGCCTACAAAGGCAAAGGGATCCGCTACACCGGCGAACAAGTCCGCACAAAAGTCGGAAAAACTGGTGGCAAAGGCGGCAAAGGCGGCAAAAAGTAATTTTTCGTTGACGTATTTTCTTCGACGTGTTATCTGCCCCCCTCATTGATCCCGAGGTGTGCTCCAAGGAGGCTAGGATGGGCAAGACCAATCCAAAACTGCAGGCGCGTTTACGTCGTAAGCGACGCATTCGTGCGACGATCTCGGGGACTCCTGAGCGCCCCCGCCTGACAGTCTTTCGTAGCAGTAAGTTTATCTACGCGCAAATCATTGATGACCAAGCCGGGCATACTCTTGCCTCGGTTTCGGATCAATCACCACAACTCCGTGAAGAGCTGAAATCCTTGAAAAAGAAGGAACGTGCTGCACGTGTAGGCCAACTGCTCGCTGAGCGCTGCAAAGAACTCGGCATCGCTTCTGTTGTCTTCGACCGCAACGGTTACATTTACCACGGTCGTGTTCAAGCTCTCGCAGACGGCGCCCGTGAAGGCGGTCTGGAATTCTAGGAGGATCATGTGGCCACGTTGAATCGCGAGCAAATGGAACAGCTCAACCCCGAAGACCTGAAAGAGCGGGTTGTGATGATCAACCGCACCGCGAAAGTTGTAAAAGGCGGTCGCCGCTTTTCTTTCAACGCGCTAGTCGTGGTTGGTAATAACGAAGGTTGCGTTGGGAGCGGCCTTGGAAAAGCCAACGAAGTTCCCGAAGCTATCCGAAAAGGCAGCGAGCGCGCCAAACGCGAACTGATCGCCGTTCCCGTGATGAACGAAACCATCCCCCACGAAGTCATCGGCCATTTCGGCGCAGCGCGCGTCCTTTTGCGCCCTGCTTCTTCTGGCACGGGCGTTATCGCGGGTGGTGCTGTTCGCGCTGTCCTTGAATCTGCCGGCATTAAAAACATCTTGACCAAGTGTCTCGGAACAACCAACCCACACAACGTCGTAAAAGCTACGCTCAACGCTCTTGAGCAGCTACGCTCGCCCGAAGATACGGCGCAAATGCGTGGTAAGGCGCTTGACGAGATCCAGCGCTAAGAGGAGACCGAACCTATGGTAAAAAAACTTCAAATCACTCAAGTTCGCAGCGTGATCGGTCGCCCACAACGACAACGTTCCACTCTGCGCAGCCTCGGGTTGCGCAAGATCGGCCACAGTGTCGAGATCAACGATACGCCAGAAACGCGCGGCATGGTTCGCGCTGTCGAGCACCTTGTCGAGTGGAAGGAACGATAAAATGTCTGACAAGATGCTGTCGCGCCTACAACCCCCAAAAGGCGCAGTGAAAAAGAAAAAGCGCGTGGGGCGCGGCCCCGGCTCTGGTCTCGGTAAAACAGCAGGGCGTGGCCACAAAGGCCAACATGCTCGTGCTGGAGCAGGACCCCATCCCCGATTTGAGGGTGGCCAAATGCCTCTCCAACGCCGCCTCCCGAAACGTGGCTTTACCAATCTATTCCGCCAAGAATACCACGTCGTTAACGTGCGTGACCTTCAAGCGTTTTCCGCTGGTTCTGTTGTGGATGTCGAGACTCTCGCTCAACGCGGCCTCGCTCCTTCGAACCTTAACAACGCAGGCGTCAAAGTTCTTGGGGATGGTGAAATTAACGTCGCGCTGACTGTTCGTGCGCATCGCTTCTCGGCTGCTGCCCGCGAAAAAATCGAGGCCGCAGGCGGAACCGTCGAGGTAATCGAAAGTGCTCAGTAACTTCGCAAACATCACGCGCGTCCCTGAACTTCGCCGCCGTATCCTTTTTACTCTCGGTATGCTCGCGGTCTATCGCATCGGGGTGTTCATTACCATCCCGGGCGTGAACCGTGAAAAAATGATGCGGATGGTTGGTGGCGGTGGCGGCGGAAGAGGCGGTCTACTCGGCCTATTTAACATGTTCACGGGCGGCGCTCTTGAACGGATGTCGATCTTTGCGTTGGGCATCATGCCCTACATTAGCGCCTCGATCATCATCCAACTCTTGCAAGTCGTTGTCCCCACGTTGACTCGCCTTTCCAAAGAGGGCGAGGTCGGACGACAAAAGATCAACCAATACACGCGCTACGGCACCATCCTGCTGAGCATCGTGCAAGGGATCGGGATCGGATTTTGGCTGCGAAGCCAAAGCGTCACCATCCCCGGATTGGTGGTCTATGCCGACTTCATGTTTATTTTTATGACTGTGTTGACCCTGACCTGTGGTGCTGTTTTCTTGATGTGGCTCGGTGAGAAAATGACCGAACATGGCATCGGAAATGGGATCAGCCTCTTGATTTATGCGGGTATTGTCGCAGCTTTCCCTTCGGCTATTGCCTCAACTGTCGATATGTTCTCCGAAAAGCTCGTCGAACTTCTTCTTCTCGTTGCCTTTATGATCATCGTTGTCGGTGTGATCGTCTTTTTTGAACGCGCACACCGACGTATCCCAGTTCAATACGCCAAACGCGTCATCGGAAACCAAGTCACAGGCGGCCAAGCATCGCACCTGCCTCTCAAAGTCAATACCGCTGGTGTTATTCCCCCCATCTTTGCGTCGTCGGTCTTGATGTTCCCCGCCACTGTTTCCCAGTGGCTTCCTGTTCTTAAACCTGTTTCCGATAACCTGCGATTTGATGGTCTTCTCTACAACAGCATCTATGTCGCTCTCACCGTTTTCTTTGCTTACTTTTATACTGCCGTCACGTTTAATCCTACCGACGTCGCAGACAATATCAAGAAAAACGGCGGCTATATCCCCGGATACCGTCCCGGAAAACAAACCGCCGAGTACATCGACTTTGTGCTTTCCCGAATCACCTTCGCGGGAGCCGTCTATCTCTCGGCTGTTTGCGTACTGCCCAATATCTTGATCGCAAAGTACGGTGTCCCTTTTTATTTTGGAGGGACATCCTTGCTGATCGTTGTCGGTGTTGCCCTTGATACCGCCCAACAGATCGAGTCTCACTTGATCACTCGCCATTACGAAGGCCTTACAGGATCTCGTGGTACAAAAATTCGTGGTCGAAACAGTTCTACCGCTTGACGATCTCATCGTGATCGTGTACCCCAAACCAACCTGAGAGAATCCTTCCATAGGAAACATTCGCGAATAGAGGGAGAAGTCGAAACACTCTATCCCTCACTCTCTACAACATGGGCTGAAACCGAAATGTCGGTGAATGCCCTCCTTACCCAAGGCAAATGTACTTGGGTCTCACGGGCTAAACAATGAAAGTTCGAGCTTCTGTGAAAAAAATCTGCGATAAATGCAAGGTCGTCAAACGACGTGGCGTCGTTCGGGTGATCTGCGATAACCCCAAGCATAAACAGCGTCAGGGCTAAGGGAGAAAGAGCATGGCACGCATCGCTGGTATCGACCTGCCGCGCAACAAACGTATCGATATCGCCTTGACCTACCTTTACGGGGTCGGGCCTCACACTGCCAACAAAATCTTAGAAAAAGCGGAAGTTCCGCCTTCCACGCGCACCTACCAGTTGAGCGAAGGTGAAGTCCAACGTATCCGTAAGGTTATCGAGCAAGAACACAAAGTGGAAGGGGATCTCCGACGTGAGATCTCCATGAACATCAAGCGCCTTATGGACATCGGATGCTATCGGGGACTTCGTCACCGACGCGGTCTTCCTGTTCGCGGCCAACGTACCAAAACCAACGCGCGGACCCGCAAAGGCCCCCGCCGTAACATGATGCGCAAACGCTAATTCACCCGATAGGATACGACGATGGCGAAACCAAAACGAGCCAAAAGCGGACGCAAAAAAGTTAAAAAGAATATCCCTGTTGGCGTCGCGCATATCCAATCCACTTTCAATAACACCATCGTGACCATCTCCGATCCTTCTGGAAATGTTCTCACATGGTCGAGCGCCGGTGAGCGTGGCTTTAAAGGCTCCCGCAAAAGTACACCCTACGCCGCACAGCAAGCCGCTGAAGATGCCGCTCGCAAAGCCAAAGAGCATGGCATGAAAAGCCTTTCCGTGCATGTCAAAGGTCCCGGATCGGGCCGAGAAGCTGCCTTGCGCTCTCTCGCTGCTTCTGGTTTGAAAATCTCCCTGATCCGCGATGTAACGCCGATCCCACACAACGGCTGTCGTCCTCCCAAACGCCGCCGCGTCTGAACGCCACGCTTGGTTCGTGGGATCCCTCTCTTTGTGAGAGAACCCAATATTGGAGCTCCTCGCAAGAACTCTTTGCTGTTGCATCCAACCCGCCATCACTCTTTGATGAAAGAGGGCGGGTTTTTGTTCATCCTCCCGCGTATCGCTTTAGTATCGCGATGCGTGTTGGTAGCCGTTATCGGGCATCTTATCTTGTTGGGGCTCCTCTCACTCGTCGTAGGATCGCCCCTTTGCTCTTGAGCCGATGGAGTGATTGCCTATGTATAGATTTTGGCGTGAGCTGATCAGCCCCAAAAGCCTACAGGTCGATCAGGATTCCCTTAGTGATACGTACGGCAAGTTCGTTGCGGAACCCCTCGAACGTGGTTTTGGGGTCACGCTTGGAAACTCCCTGCGTCGTGTTTTGCTCTCCTCTATCCAAGGTGCCGCGATCTCCGCTGCAAAAATCGAAGGCGCGCACCACGAATTTCAAACCCTACCCGGTATTCTTGAAGACGTTACAGATATCCTCTTGAATCTCAAAGAAGTTGTCTTAAAGTTTGACGACTATAAACCCGATGTTCGCAAACTTCGTATCGACGTCAAAGGAAAACCCGGAGAAAAGGTGATCGTCAGAGCCCGCGATATCCAAACTCCTCCTGATATCGCGATCCTCAATCCCGATCAACACATTGCTACTTTGATGGAAGATGCTCGCCTTCAGGCCGAGTTTACCGCCCACAGTGGACGCGGTTATGTCCCCGCCGAACGCAAACAGTGGGGAGAACTCCCTGTAGGCACCATCGGCGTGGATGCCATCTTTTCCCCCATCAAAAAAGTGAACTATCTCGTCACCAACGCACGTGTTGGTCAGGTGACTGACTACGACAAACTCACCATCGAAGTCTTTACCAACGGATCCGTTCGGCCTGATGATGCCGTCGCTTTCGCCGCAAAGATATTGCGTGAGCAGCTCTCGATCTTCTTGAATTTTGAAGATATCGACGATGCGCCTGATGCTGAGGTCTCCGAAGAAGAGCAAAAACTCAACGAGAACTTGCTGAAAACTGTCGATGAGCTCGAACTTTCTGTCCGATCTGCAAACTGTCTCGCCAACGCAAACATCCGTTATATTGGCGAACTTGTCCAGCGATCCGAACAGGAGATGCTCAACACCAAAAACTTTGGCCGCAAATCGCTCAAAGAAATTCGCGATGTCTTGGCCGAAATGGGCCTCAGCCTTGGAATGAAATTGGATAGCTGGCCCCCGAAAGATCTGAAAGAAAAAGAACGCAAAAACAACGCCTGAATCTTCGCGCTTCTTCGCGGGTTGTACAGAGCTTTGCATCCGCACCGCCCTCGCTTCATCATGCCGCAAAGAACATCCGCGTTTGTGCTGCAAGATACCCGCTTTTTGCGTCCCTTGCACGCTTCTTCTCTTTCATTCGCTTGACCTGTCCGAAAACAGGAATCATGCAAAGAAAAACACTGACGCATAACCATACGAGGATACGATTATGAGACACCGCAAGGATGGCCGTCGGCTCGGGCGTAACAGCAGCCATCGCCGCGCGATGATGCGCAACTTGGTCACTTCTTTCCTTGAACACGGAAAGATCACCACCACCGAAGCACGCGCAAAAGAACTTCGCCGCGAAGCCGAAAAAATGATCACTCTCGGAAAACGAGCCCTTCGCTCCTCTTTTCCTTCCGAACTCCCCGACGAAGAATACCAACAAAAATACCTGCATCTTTTCCGCCAAGCGCTGTCTTTTCTCCAAGACAAAGATGTGGCTCGCAAAGTGTTCAACGAGTACGCCCCCGTTTTCGCTCAACGCCCCGGAGGATACACTCGCATCCTTAAACTCGCCCCTCGCCAAGGCGATAACGCACCTGTCGCCCTCATCGAATTGGTTCATCTTTACGATAAAACCACCAAATCGGCCAGCACCGCCGAATAACCCCCCTCGTCTCTGCTTCGCTCCTACTACCCCTTCTTTGTTCCGCTCCCATCACTCCTTCTGTCTCTTGCCTCTCCGTGAGGCAAAGACCGACCGCTCTTGTTGTTGATCTGGAACCTTCTGTCTTCTTTCTAACCCATAACACCCAAGCCCTTTAGCCCCAAGCAGCCCGTTTGCTTTTTCTTGCTTCGTTTCCTCCTTGCTCACGCCAAACATAAAGTGGTATAAACCCCCCGCTTCTTCGCTCCTGTTGCTTCTCGCCTTGGTTGCGCTTTTTGGATTCCGCAGGGGCTTCCTTCGCATCACTTTTTGGGGCGCTGTTTCTTCATCCTTCAGGAACACGCACCGAACCAACACACGGGCGGTTACATCATGGACTTGTTTGTTTTGTCCATCTTTCGAAGACTCTGCTATTTTTTGCTTTGCCTGTGCGCGATCCATTTTCCTTCGGTGCTTTGCGCGCAAACCTCTCGTCCTCGCATTCTACCCTCCCAAAAAATAAATCCGACCAATACCGCGACGCGCCGCTCTGCAACTTCTCAACCCACAGCCTCTTCCGATACAAAATTTCCCCCCCCCGCTTCGCAGCCCTCTATAACTACTGATCTTGCTGCGCTTCTTCGGCGCGAGCTGCGGCATGACCTCCGAGCCTCTTCTTTTTTCCGCCCTTTCCCCTTTGACCTTCCTCTCGATCCTTCTGATTTGACCTATACAAGGGTATTTTCGATCGCTTCTTCCATGAAGCTGACCAATCAAGATCAAGACCTGCTCGCCTTTCTCGAAAGGCAAGCCCTGCGTGAATGGCAACAAGAAACCATGCAGCGCAGCGAGGTTCGATACCGCATGCACCGCCATCTTCGTTTGTATGGATTACCAAAATACCGATTGTTAGGCTTTTTGCGACTCAAACAACTCGAAAAAGCCCTTGAGCGGTTTCTTGCCCAAGGCGGATCCCTACTCAAACGGCCAGCCGCCCACTCTCCTGCGTTTCAACAAACCCTCGACTTGGCCCAATATGCCGGCAATTTCCCTCCTCTTTTCTCGCGCCTCGGAGTTCTCGAAAACGCCAAGCAGCTCTCCCAAGAACAGCGTTATTGGATGCGTACTTTGTTCTTGGCGCGCTGGGCCAATCAGGTGGTCGGTGTCTTCCCGTTGCCCGTCTTGATGGGCGGGCCGATCTATGCCGATTACACGCGTGCGCGTTTGATCTTTTCTGCTTCGGCTGAACGGAGACTTTGGGCAGCACGCGAGCTATTAAACATCGATCCCACCCTTGATTCCGCACGAATCGTTGTCTGGCTATGGATACAACTCGGCCAACCCAACACTGCTTTGCGTTATCTACAAGATACGCTGCGCAAAGAGCCGAACTACCGAAGCGCACAACAACTACTGCTCCAAATCACCCAAGAACCTCCATTTTCTCCCCTTCCCCCCATCCCTCCCAAAAAACCTTGACCGACTTGCCGATCTTGCACAGCCTCCCCTTCTGAGGCTAAGATGCCCTTGTTGTTTGTGCTTCTGAGGCCCTTCGTCTTGTTTTCACTGTCGGGAGATGCGCCTTCATGGACGGTTGTTTGCGACGGATCTTGGCTCTTGTTCTCGGGCTGCTTCTTTCTTTCCCTTCGATGGCCAAAGCGGACGAACGCGTGAACCCCATCGAAGGAACCATCGACACAGGATCGGCTTATCCCCTTCTTACCAACGAGATCCCCGGCATGGTGATCGTTCTGACTCACCAACAGATCCAATCACGCGGATACCGCTCGGTTTACGAGATCTTACGCGATCTGCCCGGCTTTTCTACCCGTGGTGGTTTTGGTCAAGGTTGGGTCAACTTGATCATGGACGGCGAACAGTCCCAAAACAACGAGAAGTTTATGCTCTTTGTTGACGGTGTTCTCGAACAAGATCTTTGGCGGCGCTCGATCTGGCTTTCTTACCAATACTCTACCTATTTCATTAAAAATATCACTGTATTCTACGGACCTGCTGCCACCCGCTTTGGTGCAAACGCCGTCTCTGGCGTCGTTTTTATTGATACCAAAAAAGCAGAAGATCTTGCTGATGGATACGGTGATCTCTCCTTTACCAAAGATATCCGCACCAATATGTGGGCTCTCGATCTGATGCTCGGCCACAGCTACAACAAACGTAGCAACAAAAACCTCGCCAAAAATCTGTTTTCTTGGTACGTGCGCGGTCGCCTTTATCTCAGCGATGCACGCGATGACGGCATCAATCAACGATGGAGTCTCGATAACCCCGACATCCGAGGCTTTTTGGACCAACGCGCCGCACAATACCGACTCGACTATCAACGCGCCTTCCCAAGTTCCGAGCAAAGCAAGATCGATCAAGAAGTCGCAAATTATCGCAAACGCCTTGATTCGGCCTTTCGTGATGATCCCGCCAACAGCGGACTTTATGCCAACCCGACATACTCCGATCGAAACCAGACTTTTGTCGGAGAAGCAGGCTTGCGCTTTGATAACTGGTTCTTGCGCTTCTTTTTGTGGAGCATGGACACAGGCGAAGGACTCCGCTATCCCGCCTACTTGCGCCAAGCCAACACGACATGGACTGTACGCAACCTCGCCGTCTCTTTGCACCACCTCAAAAGCGAGCTGTGGTCTTCTGGCGTCGGTGAAAAGGCCCAAGTCATCTATCTCAACTTGAACTTGGTTTACCGAAGACACGAGATCCCCACGTCCTCTTCTCGGGTGTTTTTTGATGGACAACAACGCGTTTTTGTAAACCCCGAAAAGCCTTGCACCGACCCCACCGGCAACAACCAGATCCCTTGCACTTGGACGGAGTTTGCTTGGCAACCCCGCTATTACTATGTGATCTCACAGTCATTCCAAGCGCAACCCAAACTGGATTTCCAACTGCTCAACAGCCGTCTGCGTATGTCCGTAGGGTTTGATACCGCGATCGAACATATCCAAGGGGCTTATGTGATCTCCGACCGTCCCGATCCCGATCGCTTTGCCGCTGCCGCACCCACAAGCACCGGCGCAGGAAACCACTTCGAACACATCCGCTTCAGCGCCTTTTTACAAGCAGATGTCAACATCGTTGACTGGCTCAGTGCAAGCGTCGGTGTGCGCTCCGATTGGGATTGGGCGCGTGGGGATCTGGATATCGTTCCCAACTGTTATCGGCCTCTTTCGCCTTGTTACCGCTTTAGCGCGCCGCTCGTCGGTCGTGCTTCTTTGATCGGAAAGTTCGGTGAGTCCCTTCAGGCCCGCCTTTCCTACGGCTACGCCTTCCTTTCGCCCTCCAACTGGCAGCTCTACGGCTCCAACGTCGCTCGTGCCCTCGACGCACGCGACCTCTTGCCGCAAGACAAACACTCGGTCGAACTCAACGTCTACGCAGGGCTTTTTTCAAAATGGTATTTTACCGCGAGCGTCTTTCACCACTGGCTCAACAACGTAGATGCGCTGATCTTCGTCCCTTTCCGACAAAATGAAGTCCGAAATATCAATATCGGAAATCAAATGACGCTTGGAGGCCGGCTCTACACCGTCTTGAAACTTGTGCCTTGGATGGATATCTCTGCTGCTCTGGCCGTACTTTTTCCGCGCCTTGATATCCAAGGTCTTCGCGGTGGAGCCGAAAACCCCATCCTCCTCCAAGATATCCCCCTCCTTCAAGGCTCGCTGATCTTCGATTTTCGCTCCCATTCGCACGATCTCTCTCACTTCTTCGGAAGTATCCGCCTCAACGTGCAATCAGGACGCCAAAATACGGGCTTCGATCAGGCCGAAAACGGCGAGATTACCGTCCAGCGTGGGCCTCAGATCGAACCTTACTTTGTCCTCCACCTCTCCGCAGGATACCTCTGGCGACCCCCCGAAAATTGGCCCATCAAAAAGATCTCCCTCTCCGCAACCGCCGAAAATATCCTCAACTGGAACTACAACGATATCGGATACCGCAGCGCCCGAGAACCCAACTTTAGCTCTCTCGTCCCTATGCCCGGAATCAACGGCTTTTTTAACCTCTCTGTCGGCTTTTAGCCCACCCCCC
>CAUJFU010000260.1 GCA_963169055.1 Myxococcota bacterium | reverse complement strand
CGCATTTCCGTTGGGTTTGTGATCACATCATGTAGGGGCGGTTCGCGAACCGCCCGCATATCCGTTGGGTATGTGATCGCATCACGTGGGGCGGTTCGCGAACCGCCCGCATATCGAGGCGTTAGGAACCGACCAGAAATGATCACACAACCACAAAAGTTCGTATAAGCACCCGCGCCCAAAGAAAACACAGACCCTCCACCCCAAAAAGACAGACCTTCCATCTGCATCCTCGAAGCGAAACGAACTAGCCTTCCCGCAAGAAACAGAAAAATGAAATCTCCAACCGTACGGCAAGGCTGTTGCATTCGGGTGGTTTACATCTGGGCGGTTCACTTCGGGGCGGTTCGCGACCCGCCCCTACATCGGCAGAATAGAGGTTATGGATGATACGAACATCAACGGTTCAGTGTCGCTCGATACGATTACAAGGTTACGATTATTCGCAAAACGGCGCGTACTTTGTCACGATCTGCACCCAAAATAGAGAATGCCTATTTGGCGATGTTCAGGACAACAGTTTGTGCTTGAACCAAATCGGCGAGCGAACTGCCGAGTCATGGGGATGGTTAGAAAAAAATTATAACCATGTTAGGTTGGACGAGTGGGTACTCATGCCCAACCACCTACACGGAATCCTTCTCCTTGTTGGCAGCGCAAACGGGGTGGCTCTCGACCATGTCGCTCCATCGAGGAACGGCTCAAGGCTTGCCTCTACGACAGAGACAACAACACGCAAGACATTGGGTCGCTTGGTTGGCGCATTCAAAACCGTCTCCACCAAGCGTATCAACCAATTTCGCCAAACTCTTGGTGTGCAGGTATGGCAACGCAATTATTGGGAACGTATCATCCGTGATGACGGAGAATTAAACAATATCCGCCAATATATCCAAACCAACCCAACGCGGTGGAAAGAAGATGCGTTGTTCAGCCCGTAGGGGCGGTTCGCGAACCGCCCGCATCAATCCGTCGAATATGTGTTCGCATCGTGGGGCGATTTGTATATCCCCCCACACATGGTGGTTTGTACATCGCCCGCCACAGTTTGTACATCGTCCACGGGCGGTTCACGAACCGCCCCTACAACATCGGGGATTTTCACAACGGGATCACATAGGCCAAAACGGCGTTTGTTGGGCGGTTCGCGAACCGCCCCTACAATGGGTTAATTTCTCTGCACACCCTCTGCGATGGCATCCACCACCGACATCCCCAACCGCCCTCCTCTTACGCCCTGCCCAACCCCAAAAATGTGAGGGGTGGATGGTTTGCTGCGCAACACGTGCAACACTTCACTTTGTTTTCTTTGCGTGTTTTACGAAGCGTGAGACTCCCTATGGTCGTCTTCCATGGGCATCTTTTACAGACGCTGCGTATGGATGGGAACGATGCTCAAGGCAAACGGAGTTGATGCAATAGCGGAGTCCGGTGAGTTTGGGGCCATCATCGAAGACGTGACCCAAGTGTGCGTTGCAGCGGGCGCAAACGACTTCTTTACGGATCATGCCGTGGGAGGAATCGACATTTTCTCGGATAGCGTGTTTGTCGTACACATCATAAAAACTGGGCCATCCTGTGCCTGAATTAAACTTGGTCTTGCTATCGAAGAGAAGATGTCCGCAGCTTGAGCAGACAAAGACGCCCTTTTCTTTGTTGTGGAGATGTTTTCCTGTGAAGGGTCGTTCGGTTCCGGCTTTTCGGCAAACATAGAACTGCAACGGGCTCAAATGTTTTTTCCAATAATTCTCAGGCTTTTTCTTCCACGGCATGCGAGCGATTTGTTGGGGTGTCATTCCTTTGAGATGTTTGAGTCCTTGGTTTGTAGGAGAGGGAGCTTTTGGATCGCCAGCCCACGACAAAGGACTGCGCCAACCACCCCGAAGAGACACGACAGATAGCAACAAAGCCACCAGACCACACAACGAGACGAGACGCCACAAATTACGCGAATCCATACATCACCTCCTTCGTGATACGAAAACCGCCCGTTGTGTTATCGGATGGTGTTGGGGCGGTTCGCGAACCGCCCGTCTATCGGGATATTGGGGATCGAACGGACATCATCACACAACAGGATTTCGTATGAGAGAAACAAGAAAGGCCCTTTTGGGATGAACGGAAACAACATCGGGGTTCCGCGATGGAAAAAAAGCCGTGTTCGCGCCCGATCAAGCGGCATTGTGGTTTGTTTGAAAAACGCACGACCACGCCGTCGATACGGGGTCAAGGGGGCTGCGCTCCCTTGCGGGGCGTGGGGCAGAGCCCCACAAACACGAACCGCGAAACTCAGACAACAGACGTTGTGTGGCTTGATACATTACGCTAGGGATTTTTTTTGCGTTCGATGCGTAGGACATCTTGGATGGTGGCCCAAACAGCGCCTGCGTCGGAGTGGACATCATCCCAACGCCCCGAAAAACGCCCACAAAAAGAAGATTTCAGCACTTCGGCCAATATGCGGGATTGGCGATCTTGAAACAGCGGATGTTTGAGATAAATACACGCTTCTTCGGTGGCGCGGACAGAAAGGTTCATACTGAGTTCTGCGGAACGACGGACACGATTGGCGATCTCGACGATCTGTCGGACCACTTCGGGTTCGACTTCGGGGTGCCGCTCAAACAAGAGTTTCTCTTCCTCTTGGGCGGGCATGTAATCCATTTGTAGCGGAGCAAACCGATCGAGTTGCGCGGCATCGATGCCGAATGTACCGGAGAATTCGTTTCCTCGGTTGACGGCTGCGATGAACTGGACGTTATCGGGGATCGAGAGGAAAGCGTTGTTGATCGGGTGGTAGATGCGGCGGGTAGTGTCGAGGGCGGGCATCAGGGCGTTTCGTGCGCTTTCTTGGCAGCGGTTGAATTCATCGAGAAAGATCAAGAAGCGCTGTTGGGGTTGTTCGTGGGCTTCTTCAAGGGCGCGCAAAAAGTCCGTTTTCAGAAAGTCTGTGACGGGCTGCCCTTGTTCGGTAGCGCGAACTTGGATGGTCGCCAAAAAGTCGGTGGCCTCGATCACAGCGCTGCAATTAAAGAACACAAAACGCATTCCAAGAGCTTTGGCAATCGCCCTTGCCACCGAGGTTTTGCCGCTCCCTTGTGGGCCATCGAGCAGAATGTTGAGTCCACTTTCGAGCAAGATCTGGAGTTTGGTTGAGATCACAGGATCGAGGTAGACGCCCTCTAATTTAAACGAAAGCAAGCGGACAAATTCAACTTCGATGGCCCCGTGATTCGGATTCTTGTGCTTTTTAATCTGCTTGATCCGCACAAGGCACGGTATCCCGGGGCGGATACGCTCGTCATCGCAAAGAATGACTTTGGGAGCGCGCTTTCCATCGAGATGTGTCGCTCGATAGCGAAACCCTGATTCTTCGACAGGATTGCTCCAAAACGTCGCTTCCATGGTGGCGTTCAGATGGATCTCTTCGATGGCCCATTTTTCGGACATCTCGATGTGCGTCCCCCTAACGCTTTTTGCCCAAACAATCCAACGCGATATCCTCGGCTTCTTGCAACAATTCAGCATCAGGAAGATGCGAGAGGGCGGCCACAGCGCTTTCGAGTTGTTGGCGGTCACGCACGCCACAAAGCGCTGTCGAGACTTGCGCAAAACTCAGAACATATCCAAGCGCCATCTCAAGGCCGCTGTGTCCGTGCTTTTGGAGCAAGGGCCGCAAGGCATCCATCGCCTTGTATTTGAGTGTGCGATCCGCTTGTTTCCACCACGGCGCATGCGAACGGATATCGCTTGCATCGAAGCTGCCCGTCTTTTCGCGATCCGCAGTCACTCGCCCCGTCAAGATGCCTTTGTCGAGCGTGCCGTAGCTCATAAAGCCCATCCCATGCTCATCCACAAGCGGAAACAGAACGTCTCGTGCGTATCCATCGAAAAGATTGAACGAACCCTGCAAAAGATCCACGCGCTCGATCTCCATCGCACGAGCGAGATCTTTGGGAGATGTGTTCGAAAGACCGATGGCGCGGATCTTTTGCTCTTGGCGGGCTTTTGCGAGAACTTCCATCGTTCGGCGGATATCGACGTTTGGATCGGGCCAATGCACAAAATACAAGTCGATATAATCGGTTTGAAGATCGCGCAAAGATTGATGCAGCATTTCTTGGGTTTTTTTGGGGCTGTTGTCGATCCCAACGCGCTGATCACGATCCCACGCAACGCCGCATTTGGACACCAAAAAGACTTTTTCGCGATTGCCCACAAAGGCTTTTCCGATGCGTTGCTCAGAAAGGCCAAAACCATAGATCGGAGCGGTGTCGAAAAGATTGATCCCCAAATCCAGCGCTGCACGCAAAAGATCGAGAGATGCTTGTTCTTGGATCTCTCCAAAGCCATAGCCTTTGCCTTCACCACTCACGGCAGCCCCACCAAAGCCAAGTACGGACACTTCGGCATCCAAACCGCCTATCCGTCGGTATTGCATGAACACGTTCCTCAAGGTTGTTTGTTGTGTTGGGATTCGTAGAAGGCCATCGCTTCTTTGTAACGCTCGTTGATCGAAAGAGCAAACTTCCAAAAGTAATCAAAGGCCGAGATCAACGAGAAAAACAAGCTCAAAAACAACAACACAAGCCCAACTTGGTGAAAGGAAACCTCGATCGAAGCAAGACCCAGAAAATCAATGCGATAGGTGTAGTGAATCAACAAACCAAAGATGGCGAGCATTTGAAAGGCTGTTTTGTGCTTACCAAGGTTGGAAGCAGCGATCACCAAACCTTCGCTTGCAGCGATGCCTCGTAGCCCAGTAATCGCAAACTCCCGTGAGAGTAGGACGATCACCACCCAACTTGGCACACGCCCCATCGGAACCATGATGATCAACGTGGCAGCCACGATCAGTTTGTCTGCGAGCGGATCGATCAACTTACCGAGGATGGTGATCTGATTGAGTTTTCGGGCGAGATAGCCATCCAAGAAATCGGTCACACAAGCCGCAGCGAAGATACAAGCCGCATAAAAGCTATACAGGCGGCTGTCACGTTCCAAAACAAACAGCACCAAGGGGATCATCAGGATGCGGATGTAAGTGAGGACATTGGGGATCGCGTACAGTTCGCGGCGAAAGTTCGTGGGAGGAGTCAGCGGTTTTCGCTTGCGGCGTTCGCGTTTTTCTCGGCGAGGACGTGTCCACCAACGCTTTTTGACTTTCCCCACCACCACAGTGACGTCCGAAGGCGTCGGGTTAGGAGGGGTCGCAGAAGTCGCCGACGTGTCGCCCGTTGTTGGAGGGATAGCCGTAGACATACGAGATCTCCTTAGCACTTGCGAACGAGGATACCGCCCTCGCCTTCAAATTCGACAAACGCTACTGTGGGTCGATCAGGCAACGCAAGGGCTTTTTCGTGGACGATACGAGGCACCAACGCCCCAACCCAACCAACCAATCGATCATAAGCCACGCGCACACGTTGCCCTGCTTTGATGTGAAAGCCGCGCAGCGGTGCTTTGCTCACCACCAAAACCGTCCCCTCACCCCAGAGATTATCGAGGGGCATATCAGGAACTTCATTGGAAGGCGAGGGAACACGGCCATTTTCCCACGAGATCTGCGGGCCAAAAGCAAGGACGCTGCCTTCGCAAAAGTATGCAGCCAAGGGATCAGCGATCTGCATCATCGTCAGATGTTTTGCCTTCTCCACAAAAAGGCGCAACGTACCACGCCCTTCGATGCAAGCCATCGGATCTTCGGGCGGACCAAAGATCTGCTCGATCGGTTTGCCTTGGAAACGCTTTGATTCCCACCGTGTCTCCAACGAACCCGTCACCGAGATCAGCCCCGAAAGGCGGCTGAACACTTGGCTTTCACAATAGATCTCCAAGACATCGGCTTCTCGGGACCAAAAGGTCGGTGGCTCGGCGTCTTCGTCCACTTCCCACCATGTATCTGCGAGTCCCAAGACTTCGTCGATGGCGCTGTAGTCGTAATCTGCAAGATCAGCGGGCGCAGGCGGAGGTGTGGGTTGTTGCGGAGAGAAGATATCGCCAAAACCGCCCATCGATGCGTCGTCTTGGAGCAAGAACGGTACATCTTCGGAAGGTGGCGGTTCGGTATCACGACGGCCACGGCTGTTCTGTTCGGGCGGCAAAACCACCACAGGCCACGACTCGTCTTGCACTTCGACCACAGAGGCCACAGGAAACGTTTTGACGGGTTCAGTCGGGCGGATGCTGTGCTCAGGCTCGTTGTTCGACAACAACAACAGCGGAGCCGCGCCGTCGCTCTCACTTGCAGAGAAAGCATCGGAAGACGAAATCGCCCGTTGTTCGGGGTTGGTCATCGCCCCCTGCAAGGGCAAGATCGAACCATCCAACCCTACGGCAAGCTCATCTTCAACCACGATAGCGGGAACCGCAACAGGCTTGGAAAGCTCGATGGGAGCCAACAACACAGGTTGTTCTTCGATCTTGCGCGCCATCCTTGCGGCCATCTCGGCCTGTCCTGCCGTCTCAAAGTGCTCATGCGCTTTGCGGTAGTCTTCCAAACGTGCGTATACCAACCCCAAGGAACTGTGGACTTTTTTGTCTGCGGGGCTGAACTCCAAGGCTTTTTCAAGCAGTTTACGCGCCGCTTGCACCCGTTGTTGTTGGAGGTACAACATCGAGAGATTGACATACAGCGCCGATTCCATCGGGACTTCGTCGATCAATTCACCATACAAATTCTCGGCTTGTTCAAGGCGTCCTGTCTTGTAGTACGTCAACGCCAAAAGAGTCCGTACGGCGACGTGTTCCCCATCCAATGCGCGGGCTTTTTCCAACACACCTCGCGCCTCTTCCGCTTTTTGCTGTTCCAACAGGTTCTTGGCTTGGATCAGTAAGTCGACGACTTGGGATTCTTGTTGTTGTCCCAATGCTCCTTGTCCGCTCGCCATCTTCGCTCCTACATCGTCAGACCCTGCACGGGCCTGTTCTACACATTCTTCACGCGCTTTTGTACTGGCGTCCTTTGCCCGACCGCATTGTGCTGGCGCCTTCGTCCAACCGCAATCAACAAATGCTGCGAAGTCAAAAAGATTCTACCTCTTAGCGAAAACACGCTCCCTTGTCAACGCCACGCCTCCCGACACCCCACAAACAAACGCCCCACAACACCCGCATCGCCTCTCCCGACAAAATGCCCCCACGAATCGCGATGAATCCAAATTCATCTTGACGTCTACTTCGGTGTGCCGCTATGATGGCGCACGCAAAGGAACAAAAACATCCTTCTTTACAACAACTTAGGGATTTTTCCTCGCAACCAGACACAGGAGTCAACGATGCCATCGATCGAATTTAGCGCAGACAAACGCGATATCTTTTTTACGCTCTTTGAACAGATCGGCGTCAAAGAAGTGCTTTCCGCAGAAGCCTTCCAACATCTCGACGAAGAAACCCTCCAGATGACCCTAGAAGAAGGAATTCGCTTTGCCACGGAGGTTCTCGGCCCGCACAACCGCGTGTGGGATGTAGATGGCGCACACCACAAAGAAGGCCGTGTTCGCCTGCCTGCTTCTTTTCACAAGGTGTACAAGCAATACATCGAAAATGGCTGGAATGGTCTAGTCGCCAATCCAGAATACGGCGGACAAGGATTTCCCGAACTGTTTGGCGTCGCCGTCAAAGAAGTCCACACAGGAGCCAATACCTCGTTTTCTCTGTTGCCGATGCTCACCAACGGAACAAGCCATCTGATCGAAGCATTCGGCACCGAAGAGATGAAGAAGACCTACTGCGAAAAGATGTACACGGGTGTGTGGGGCGGAACGATGTGCTTGACCGAACCGCAGGCCGGAAGCGATGTCGGCGCACTCAAGACCACAGCGATCCCTCAAGGCGATCACTACTTGATCAAAGGCACCAAGATCTTTATCACCTGCGGCGATCAAGACGCCACCGAAAACATTATCCACGCGGTGCTTGCGCGGCTTCCCAATGCACCACAAGGCAGCAAAGGCATCAGTCTTTTTCTTGTGCCCACCCGCTTTGTGAACCCCGACGGCAGCCTTGGCGCGCACAATGACCTTGAATGCGCACGCATCGAAGAAAAGATGGGCATCCACGGCTCGCCCACTTGCGTGATGAATTTTGGCGAAAATGACCAATGCAAGGGCTGGTTGCTTGGTGAAGTCAACCAAGGGATGGCTTGTATGTTTCAGATGATGAACGAAGCCCGTCTTGGTGTCGGTGTCCAAGGGCTCGCAAGCGGCGCAGCCGCCTATTTGAGCGCGCTCGGTTATGCGATCCAACGCCGCCAAGGAGCCGATCCCAAGAACTTCAAAGATCCCAACGCCCCTCGCGCCGAGATCATCAAACACCCCGATATCCGCCGCATGCTGTTGACCATGAAAGCCTATGTCGAAGGCATCCGCAGCACAATCTATCACACGGGCCTTTACATCGACCTGTCCAAAAACCACAAAGACCCCGAACAACGGAAGTTTTATCATCTGCTCGTCGAGCTGTTGACCCCGATCTGCAAAGCCTACGGCAGCGACATGGGCTTCAAAGTCTGCGATATGGCCGTCCAAACATACGGTGGCTACGGCTACACCCAAGACTACCCTGTCGAACAATACTTGCGCGATGTAAAGATCGCCGCCATCTACGAAGGCACCAACGGGATCCAAGCCATCGACCTGCTTTCTCGAAAGCTCGGAACACTCGATGGTTTGCGCTTTACCACGTTTATGGCACTCGTCGATCAAACGCTTGCCCCGCTCTCCAATCATCCGCTGCAAGGGCTTGTTGGACAAATCAAAGCTGCCCAAAAGCAATTGCAAGAAAGCACGCTCGTGCTTCAACAACAGATGCGCAAAGGCAATCTCAACCACGGCCTACTCAACGCAACCACTTATCTTGAGATGTTCGGGAACTTCTGCTCGGCGTTTTACCTGACCCACGCAGCGACGATCGCTCACGATCAGCTTCAAAAGCACATCGAAAAAGCCCACGCAACCACCCCCGAAGCCCTCCAAGATCTTTTGCGCAAAAACAACGAAGCGGCCTTTTATCACGCCAAGATCTGCACAGCCCGCTTCTTTAACGACCGTCTGCTCACCAACAACCACGCGATCGCCGCAACCATCCTATCCACCGACGATTCCGCCATCGACATCCTGTTCGCCGATGAGCAAGAGATCTATTCCTGATAAAATAGGACTTACGCAGTTGGGCTTGTGTGGTGGGGTTCCACCCCACGCCCCGCAAGGGAGCGCGGCTCCCTTGACCCCGTGTTTGGCGAACAGATCACTGCTTTCCAAACCAACGACGCTCTCGCTTGAAGCGGCGCGAACACGGGGTTTTTTTGTCAACTGCGTAAGTCCTATAGGAGTGACGCAGTTGGGTTTGTTTTTATCGACGAACCCCATCGCACGGAGGAATCCAAAGAATGGACATGCGGATGCCTGCCCTTGAAGCTTATCCCATCGGTGAAGTGCTCGAATGCAAGCCGATCGTGGTGGGTTTGATTCATCAAACGTATCGGATCGCTTGTAGAGAAGGGGCTTATAGCTTGCAGGGACTTCACCCCAAACTTGCAAGCGACGGGATCATGGCCGATTACGAGGTCGTGAACCGTGCGCTGATCGAGCGCGAATTGCCCGTTCCTCGGTTGGTGTGGACACGCGAGAACCAAAGCTTCTACCAAGACGAGACGGGAAAACGCTGGCGTTTGACCACTTGGCTTGAAGGGCGATGTCTTGAAGCTCCCCAACACAACGAGATGGTGCGCAGTGCCGCCGCTTTGCTGGGCCGATTTCACGCAAAGATGGCCGACTTCGACTACACATTCCAATCCACCCACCCGCTCCACAAGACCGAACACCATCTTGCACGTCTCCAAGAAACAGCCCGTACGTTCCAAAACTCGCCGCTGTGGTCGGATATCGCAGAGATCGCCACCCAAGTCCAAGCCGATATCCCCTCCTTGCTGTTGCCCCCCGAACTCCCGCGTGGCATCGTTCACGGTGATCCCAAGATCTCCAACCTGCTCTTTGATGCGGACGATCACGCCATCGCCTTGATCGATCTCGATACATGCAACCGACATAGCGTCCTCGTCGATGTCGGTGATGCGGTGCGTTCGTGGTGTCGCCAAGGAAGTGAAGATCGCGTTCAGCCTTTTTCGCTCGAACGCTTCCAAGCGTTGATCGAAGGGTACGCTTCGACGTATCCATCGCTGTCTTCGGCTGAACGCGACTTTTTGCCGCACGCGGGCCGCTTAATCACACTCGAACTGACCGCTCGCTTTGCCACGGATTATCTCGAAGATAGCTATTTTGGTTGGGACAACCAGCGTTATCCGACCCGCCGCGCCCACAACCTCGCCCGCGCCCAAGCCATGCTCGTCCTCGCCCAAGAAATGAAAGCCCACACCGAGACCTTGGCAGCGATCGTCACCAAGGCTTTTTCTCGGAAAATCGCTTGACAATGCGCTGCATAAGAGGCATCTCTTCTGCCGCAAATGAGGCATACTTCACCGACCGATCAACAAGCGCGATCTGTGTTGTTCTCGAACCATGCAAGCATGTGATCTTTCCAAGCCCACGCGGCGGCGCGGGCGATATTGAGGGAGCGTTGGCGTTATGGCGAAAAAGAAAAAGCTCGAAGAGACCGAAGTCACCACCCACACAAAACAGACCAAGGTCAAATCCACCGAAACCACCGAAGAAACCGTCGATGCGAAACTGGCTTCTTCACAAGAAGAACAGCCCGAATCTGCCGCAACATTGAAAGACACCCAAGAACACACCCAAAAACACACCGAGGAAAGCGCCGAAGGTTCGCCGAAAAAGCATACACGAGGCAAAAAATCAGATCATCCCACCGATCTGCTCGCAGCGGTTGTCCAAAAGGGTGAAAGCCATCTCCAACACGCCACCCAAGCCGCCGAAAAAGCTGTCAAGGCCACGCAAAAAGCCTCCAAGACCATCGCTGAAGCCGCAAGCGAGGCCGGCCACTTGATCGTCGAAGCCGCAACGCAAACCACCGACGCCGCACGCCACGCGCTCGAAGACGCCGCACAAGTGACGGGAGAAGCCTTGAACGAAGCCGTCGATGAAGCCACGAAAACCGTGCGCCAAGTCGCCAACGAAGTTGTTGACACCGCAAGCCACGCCGCACACAAAGCCAGCGAAGATCTCTCTCATGCCGCGCAAGATGTGATCAAAGCCGCACAAAAAGCCGCCAAACAACTCCAACGCAGCGCCGAAGAGATCCTCCACGAAGCTCAAGCCGCTTTGCGCGAAGCAACCCACAATAATCCCCCTGTACCACACGATCAATCCCTTGTATCGAGCGGTATCAACCCCGATCCCCGCGCTCCCGAGGTCTCGATCGTGATCCCTGTCTACAACGAAGAAGGCATCATCACTTCTTCGGTCGAAGATCTCGTGCGCAACCTCACAGAGATGGGCTGGTCCTACGAACTGATCCTCGCAGAAAACGGTAGCCGTGACGCCACCACCGCACTCGCCAACAACCTCGCGTCGCGTTTTCCTTCGGTTCGCGTGATCCACGCAGGCGAACCCAACTACGGAAAAGCCATGCGCCTTGGTATCCTCGAATCACGCGGAGCGTACGTCATCTGCGACGAGATCGATCTGTGCGATACGCGGTTTTACCGCGATGCGATGGCGCTCTTGCGCAGTGATGCCGCAGATATGGTGGTCGGCAGCAAACTGTTGTCGGGTTCGTTGGACAATCGCGGATGGCTGCGCAATACCGCAAGCCAAGTCCTCAACAACATGCTCCGCGTTGCCGTCGGTTTTGAAGGCACAGATACACACGGACTCAAAGCCTTCCGCCGCGACCGTATCCTTCGGCTCGTCGAAGCCTGCCAAGTGGACAAGGATTTGTTTGCTTCTGAGTTGGTGATCCGCGTATGGCGTTCCACTGCACGCATCAAAGAAATCCCCCTCCAGATCGAAGAAAAACGCAAACCTAGCATCAACCTGTTCCGTCGTGTGCCAAACGTCCTCAAAAATATGGGGAAACTGGTGTGGCTTTTCCGTGTGCGTGGTGATATGTGATCTTCCCCGTCATTCCGACGATTGCGCGATCCTTACTACGTCAATACCTCTCTTCCCACCTTCCCCAGCCCTTGCCAAAATACTCTCCATGCCCGACGTTCCTCACAAACTTTTGAGTGTTTGTGTTGCGTGAGCCTCTACACACAACACGCAACTCTCGCCATCTTGGAGATCTCGCTCTTGGAACTGGCCAGTTATTTGTGCCAACGCGCACGACTCCCCTTCCCGCCCAAACTCCAGACGCTCGGGGCAGCGGAGCGCCTTGCTATCGCGGCTCGCAGCATCTACCTCCACCAACTCTTTCAGATGGGGGGAGCGCTTCTTCAGTCCATCCCACAAGACGGTCATCCCCAAAGCCAACGCTTGTGGGATATCCCTCCCGCAAACCTCGCTCTTGGGCCCCACACTTCGGCCTTTCTGCAATCTCTTGAACAGACCCTACGCACCGGGCAGATCGACTCGATCCCCCCGCCCTCACAAGGCGGCGACGTTTTGTTTTACCACACCATCGCGCAGCTCTTCCTTGATCATCCTCACCCGACTCTCTCGCAACACCTGTCTCGTGTCTCCCCGCTGACTCGGCTCTGTCGCTGTCCCGTTATCCCCGAACATCCGCCACTTCGGCTCCTCGATCAAGAAAGCGGTCATCCTGCCCTCACACACGAAGAAGCCGAAGCCTTGCAACAGCACCCTGCCCTCCACTTCTTTTGTGCCTACCTCGCGGATCAGTGGTCTTTCTTCCCCACCCCGATGCCCCAAGCCCCACCCGAAGAACAGATCATCCAATTGAGAGCCCGATTGGCGACGTTTTTGCTGTGGATGGAAACCGCACCACGCACAGGCCGTTTTTCACATCTCAGCACTTTTCCTTTGTGGTGGAAACGCTTAATTTCAGAGCACTTCGTCGAAAAAGTTCTTGAGATCCAACACTTTCGCACCTATCGCCTTTCTCAACGCGAAGCACTTCTCTTTTGTTACGCCGAATTCTTACGCCTTGGCGAACGTTTTGGAGCGATCATCGAACAACATATCACGCGCCCCGGGCCCTACGGATGGGAAGATCCCGCTGAAATACGTGTGTTTCTCAGTGTCGCAGGTCGCCAATGGACCAGCGGTGGAATTCAACAACAAGTCCAAGAAGCCCAACACAAACTGCGCCGCATTCTTTGATTATACCAAGGCACCCAACCCAACCACACGCAACACCATCACCCCCTGTCACCATCGCATAAAGGGTTTGTTATGTCGCCCAAAGTTCATTGGTATCTTTTCCCCCGCGAACCTGATCTGCGTGCCGCTTTGTCCCAAGAATCCAGCGCACTTTTGCATCCCTACCAACTTTGGCGCATCCACACCCCTCCTCACGCTACCTCTGCTTTGCTTTTGCGCACCACACACCCGCTGTCTTCTCCTCCTTTTTCAACGACGGTCTCTGTTCTCCCCCTGACACCCGCCCCCGACGAAACTCTGCTCACGATCACCCCACACACACCGCCCTCTCCGCCTCAAATGGTCGAAGCTGCTTTGTGGCGGCAAGGCACCTGCCTACTCGCGGCTCTTGGAACACAAGAGATTCGATCCTCAAACCCCCTCCCGACCCTCGCATGGGTTCTGTTTGATCTTCCTTCCCAGATGCTTCAAGAACTCGTCTCGGATCACCTCGCCCTCGATAACCACGACCTGCAATGCACCTACACCCCAACACAACGGGCTTGGCTGTGGAGTCGACGCGCCGAAAGCTTTCTGATCCTAAAATACAGCTCTCGCCCCAACATCCGCATCTACCAATCTTTTCAAGACGCACCACAGATCTTGACTCCCCTCGGACAACGCAGCCCGTTCGCGCCCACCCTCCCACAAGGCGAACACCTGCTTGTCCTCGATGCCGATGGCTCCACACGATCCCTCCAAACCTCCGAATGGTGGGCCGCAGCCGAACACTTGCACATCCAAGATCTCCCCTCGCCGCAACCCACCACTCCCCTCGATCCTCCCCCTCCCATCCGTATCGCCTTCCGTTATATCCACGTCGAACCACGCGACATCCCAATGCTTTGGCTGCTTGAAGGCGATCCAGCCCACCAAGCCATCGAAAGCCTCTTCTTTGAGTTGGGAATCGAAGAGCGTCGGGCTTTGAGCCTCGCGATCACGCACCTTCCCGAAACCACGCAGCCGCTGTTTTTCTTGCGCGATGATCGACCTGCTCCCACCTCTCCGCTGTTTCATGCAGATCAAGCCATCGGTTTCGTTCCTTTTCTTCCTCAAGACGGATTCTACATCCAACACGCTTTTCGTCTTTATCCCTCCCTCCCTCCCAACGTCCTCAAAAACGCCTTCCGCTTGCATTATGGGCGTTATACGCTGCTTCAGCCCAAAGCACACACACCGCAGCCAAGGTTGTTGTGTGTACCACGCGATAGCTTCCACCCTATCGAGACGTATATCCATTACCAGATCGGCGCACACCCCGAAGAATTGCGCCAACTCGCCCAACACGCCGCCCTCGATATCCTTTTTGAACCCGTCTCGCTTCCCTCCCCCGCAGCACGCCCTCCCACCGCAGCGCCTCCTCCTCCATCCGAAGCGCCCACCGCTCCTTTCCGTGCGCAAACCACCACAGACATCGTCGAGCCTACTCCTCTCGCCCCCACACGCCGCAGCGAGCAAGACAACGCTCTCCAAAAACTCGAACAACGCTTGCGCGAACGCACTCGACGCGGCGAACATCCCACCTCTCACGAATGGATCGAACTCGCTCGTCTTTACTACCAAGAATACATCCGAAAACAAAACCAACTCGCCCTTCAAGAAGCTCTCAAAGCCATCGATCAAGTCCTTTATCTCGACCGTTGCGCTCCTGACGCCGTCAAACTCGAACGCGCCATCCTCGAAGAAACACTCCGAACCATCGGCCTCTCCTTCTCCGAACAGATGCGCTCTCTCGATGCCCACCTCCAAAGCAAAGAACCCTTGCGGATGCGTCTGGCCTTCCGACTCCGCGCACGCTTACTCCTCGATCAAACCGAAGGTTCCGAAGATCAACGCATCGCTTTGCGCTTGCACTTTTACCGCGACTTCGCCGCCATCGAAGAATCCTTGATGATTCGTGAACATTACATCTACGCCGAAGGAGTCGCTCAAACCCTCCAAGACGACGAACTCTACGAACGCGCACGCTTGCGATACCGACAAGCACTCCAAGATCAAGCACAACTCCAGCATGAGTTACCCCTTGTCCTCTTGCCCTAAACGCACCACCATACCCCGCGCAACCATGCCTAGCAGAAAGGAGACGCGACGCAAAAGACTTTTTCCTAACGTCGCACCCCCCGCATGAACCAAACGATCTCCATCTCCGAAGCCCGCCACCAACTCCGTCTGCTCGCTCGCAGCCTACAACGCGAGTTTGTAGGCCGTGAAGAAACCATCGATCTGCTCGTCCTTTGCGCCGTCGCTGGCGAGCCGTTACTCCTGATCGGTCCCCCCGGGGTGGGTAAAACTGCTCTGATCAAAACCTTTGCCAAACGCATCGGACTCAAAGATCACGAACTCTTCGATTACTTAATTACCCGATTCACCGAACCAAGCGAACTGATCGGACCGATCGATATCCACGCCCTCCGCGAAGGTCATTACCGCAGACGCGTCCAAGGCAAACTCCCCACCTCCAAGCTCGCCTTTATCGACGAGATCTTTAAAGCCAACAGCGCCATCCTCAATACCCTTTTGAGCGTCCTCAACGAACGCTGCTATTATCAAGACGGACGCGCAGAACCCGTAGACACCGAGATCTTTCTCGCTGCCTCCAATCGCATCGCCGAAGACGCCGAACTCGAAGCCCTTCGCGACCGCTTCTTGCTCAAAGTCGAACTCCGCGAAGTCAAACGCGAGCACTTCGATCCCCTGCTCCGTCAAGGAATGCTCCAAGAACTCGAACGGCGGCTCCAACGCAACACTCCCCCACTGATCCAGCTCGAAACCTTTCTTCAACTTCGACAGCACCTCGACGAAGGATTGCTCGCCACCGTCGAGCAAGATCGCGATGATCCGCTTTTTCCCGCCGATATGCGACGGTTGTTTGAACGCCTTGTGATCTCCCTTGATACCGAAGGATACGCACGTATCAGCGATCGCGCTTTGATCAAGCTGTACCGCATCATCCGCTTTCATGCGTTCCTTCTCGGTCGTGGCGAAGTCCAACACGAAGACCTGTTTTTACTCGCCTACACCGCCAACCGACAGGACTATCTCACCCCTCTTCGCCAACGTGTCACCACGCTACTCGATCTGGCCTAAACTCTTGTCCTTTCTTGGTTTTGACCCTTCACCATCCCTCGCATCCACAAGGTTTCAGATGACCCACTCCACCCTCCCCCATCTCTTCGTTCCCAAGATCACCATCCCGATCGCCGAAAAGCGCAACAGCCCGCACCAACGCAACTACTACGAAGAACGCGAACGCATGTACCAATGGGGCAGCCTTGCCCTGTCTTTGCGCCACGATCGCCACGATCTCCCCACCCTCCGACGCGCTTTACTTCTCCATCGAGAAGTCATTCTGCAACTACGAAAAACCCCGCCCCTTGGACTTTTCCTCGATCTTCTTGGCATCCTCCAGCGTGGCGAACAGATCTCCTTGCGCACCCTCGATCACGAAGATCCTTCTCTTCAACGCGCTCTTCGCCGTCAACAAAACGATCTGCTCTGGCGCATCCTCCGATGCCCCCGCTTCTTTCGCGTCCAACACCTACTCCAACAACTCCCCACAGCCCTCCCCACCAAAAAAACCAGCGAGATATCCGATCTCCTCTCTTTGCGCGAACAAGCCCATGTCTACTTGCTCGCCCAATGGCTCCATCTGATCCAAGATCTGCTCTTCGAAACCTTCCCCCCTCACACTCTACCTGACGCCTTCCCTCCCTATCCTCCGCCTCTTTGGTGGCAACACCCCGAAGAAGCCCTACAGATCTTTGATCTCGCCCTCGCAGAACCCGGGTGGAGCCTCAAACAAGCCCACGCCATCTTCGATCGCTTTGTCCAAACCCCCGAAGAACTGCTCTTTCCCGATAGCCTCTTTTTGATCCTTCAACACATCGAACTCATGCCCTCCAAACTCGAGCGCGTCCGTTGGCAACAACTCTCCGAGATCTACACCGCTCTCCCGCCACTCCAAACTCACCAACAACTGATCCACATCCGCGATCTTGGCTACGCGCAGATGCTCCTGCCCTCTCCAAGCGACATCCCCGAAGGCGGACTCAACGGACTGACGCACCAAGGCAAAATCGAAAGCCTTGTTCCCTCCGAACTCCTTTACTGGGAAGACTCCCCTTCAGCCCAACACATCGACCTTTTCGCGCTCCGATGGGTCGAACAAGAGCTGCTGTTCTTCCAAAGAGAACAAGAAGTCACCTTCACCAAACACCGCACCCTCTCGATATTTCTCGATCTTGACCTCGGAGAGGCCCGATACAAGGCCCCGAACGCACCCGTTCCCGTCCACGCGCTGATCTTTGGCTTCCTCGCTCGCCTCTCCAACGATCTGCGCCGCCTTTGTCCCCAAGAAGTCCTCTCCCTGTTTTACTACCTCGGACCCAAAGAGTGGACCGATGATATCGCCCTTTGGAAGCTCTTTCTCACCAGCATCGACGGCGTCGGCAGCCAAACCCATCTCGCCCTCCAACCCAATATCCAACACACCATCCTCCATCAACGACCGTCCAGCGGAGAGTTTCGACTGCTTGTCGTCACGCCTACCACCTTGACTCCTTACCTCCACTCCTCTCTTGAACTCCCGTTCCATGCGCTTCTTTGCTTCGCACCAGCCCCCCTCCACGAACCCTCGCTCTCTCCCATCCCTCAGCATCGGCTTTCTCCGACGTCCCTCCAACCTCCCCTCCACCCCCCGCGATGGCTCCTTGGCCTCTCCGAGCAGCAAGACGTGCAACACACTCTTGCCAACCTCCGTGATCTTCTCTTAGCTTCTATCTTACGGATCTCCCCAACACGGGGAGCAGCATAACACCCCCATGCACAGGGAGTCCTCGCCATGAGTAAACCTTATCGCATCCGCCTCCAAGAAACCGTCACCGTCGCCGATCACTCGACCTTTCACATCGATCCTGTCCCCCTTGTCACACAACAAGGCTTCGAGGATATCATGCAGCAAACACTCCAAGAACTCGGATGGAAGGCCGATTCAGAAGGACGCCTCTCGATCGCCATCGACGACAAAGAAACATGGACCTACCTCCCCGACAAGATGCAGATCATCACTTCCGTCGAAACCCAACACCAGATCAACCAAAACATCGAGTCATGGAGTCCCGACATCCTCGAACAAGAAGCCGAACGCATCAAACAAGAACGCGAACGCGAACTTCAGGAACAAACCACAGACGCTCTCGAAGCCGGCCAAGAAGAACGCCGACGACAATTCGAAACCATCGTCGCCGAGGCCACAGGACGCGCCATCAAACAAGCTGCCGAACGACTCGGCGATATCCAAGAAATCAGCGAAAGTCGCGGTGAAAAGGGACAATACACCCTCTCGATCACCATTCACGAACGCGAATAATCCACCCCCATTCAACATCGGCCTGTTGTCCACCACGCCACCATGCAATTTTGTGGAAACACTAATGGGGATGGGAGGCTGGCTGGAGTGTCTTGATCGCCGAAGCATCGGGAAGATGTTTTCCAAGATGCCGCGCCATCTCGATCAAAAATCCAACGGCGCGTTTGACCTCAGGATCTCCGAGCGCCCCCAACAGTCCGAACAAACCAACCGGTTGCGGATTGTTTTGCGCTTTGCCCATCGACTCCCCCATCAAACTCACCACGCGCAGAGTCGAAGGCTCCAAGATCGCCGAATTCATCAAGATCTCAAACGGTTCCGTCCCCATCAGCAAAGCCGTCTTTTGCATACCGTAAGCGAAGTTGCGTGCGACCTTTTCCACATCAATCCCTTTTTTGGCGAGGTCTTGAACGGTTTCATCGAAGATATCGCCTGCCATCGCGAGCATCCCGGGAAGTTGACCCAGCATCTCCACCGCAGGCTCCAGATCGCCGATGTGTTTGACCAAACGATCGAGCGTGCGCAAGGTCTTCTCTTCTGTCATGGTCTTCAACAAAGCAGCCCCTTGCATCGCACGCTGCTGGATATCCACGCCCTCTTTACCAAGCTGCGCCACCGTCTCGTCCATCGTATCTGCCGCGATCGCCGCCACCTGCTTGGCTTCGTTCGCCATCCCCAAAAACTGCTCCACTCGGCTCTCCAAACGCTCCACTCGCTCCAACAACCGCTCCAACATCGCGACGACTTGCGCGTTGCTTCCGCCTTGATCGCTCATTATCATCCTCCTCCTCTGCTATCAAAAAAGACGCCCCATTCATACACAAAATCCACACCGTTTCCAACCCCCTTGCGTGGCCTTCCACACCAACACCAACGCAACCGAAACCTTTGCTGTGTTCTTACGTCTTCCGACGTGTTTCGCCGCACGACAACCTGCTGAAAGGAATCCATGCGATGCGCCCCGAACAACTTCCGCAACACTTGATCTTTCTCACGCTACACGGATCCCATGCTTGTGGAACCGCCACGGCCACTTCCGATATCGATATCCGTGGCGTCGCGATCGCCCCGCTGCCCACCTACTTTGGCACCCGTCCGTGGGAACAATTGCGCGACTCCACTCCGTTTACTCAAACCCTGCTTCAACAACGAATGCC
>CAUJFU010000259.1 GCA_963169055.1 Myxococcota bacterium | reverse complement strand
TCTTGCGTGCGCTGTGTTATCTTCATCAAGCCGAAGTCTCGGAGGGAAAGAAGATATCGGTAGTGCATCGGGATCTTTCGCCGCCGAATCTATTGGTGAGCACTGCAGGTTGGGTCAAAGTGGCGGACTTGGGGATCGCGGTGTCGGATGTGATCTTGCGGCAGACAGCGTGGGATTCGCTGCGAGGGCGTTTTGCGTATCTGTCGCCCGAGGCGGCCTGTGGGCGGCCTGTGGAGCCGCGATCCGATCTGTTTTCGTGGGGGTTGGTGATGTGGGAGATGTTGATGGGGCGGCGCTTGTTTGCAGGGATGTCACCAGAGCAGATCTTGGAGAGGTTGCCGGTGTTGCAGATGCCGCCGATGGTGGGGGTTGACTCGCCTTGGCGTGAGGCTGTGGAGCCGATCTTGGTGCGTGTGTTGGAGCCGGATCTGGCTGCGCGTGCCGAAAGTGCCGAGGTGGTGCTTGGGGAGTTGGAGGCGTTGGCGCAACAAGCCCAAGAAGAAGGCGAGGCGTTTTTGAGGACGTGGGTCGCACAAAGAGAGAGGGAGCGTGGTGCAGATGTGGCAGTGGATTGATCGGGATGATATCTTTGCGGCGTGGTGGGCGAGCGTGCGCGAAGAAGAAGAGTACGCTGTGGATACGGAAAGCGATGGGGTTCATAGCTACCGCCCACGGCTTTGTTTGATGCAAGTTGCGACACGCGGGCAGGTGGCGTTGTTGGATCTGTTGGCGCTTGGGGAAGCGTCTATCGCGATCTTGCGTGAATTTTTGTCGGATGCACAGCGCTTAAAAGTCTTTCATAGCGCAGCCAACGACCTTTTGAGCCTGCAAAGAGATTATCAGATCCATGCGCAAGGGCTGTTTGATACGGAGATCGCAGCGGGATTTTTGGCGCTCCCCGGGCGTGGATTGAGCGCTTTGTTGGAGCGTTTCTTTGGGTTGCAGATCACCAAGCAGTTCCAGATGTTGGATTGGTCGATACGCCCTTTGTCCGAAGAGGCCCTTGCTTACGCAGCCACAGACGTTCGCCATCTGCTCGAACTCAAGGACTTGTTGTTGGATCAGCTCGAAGAACGCGGTTGGTTGGATGCGGCATTGGAAGAGTCACGCAACGTCACGCAACAAACCCTCTACGAAGAGAAAGTGTTTGAACCTAGCGGTTTTCTTCGATTGAAGGGGGCCAAAGAACTCTCTGCGCGACAGCTTCAAACGCTGCACGCTTTGTATATGGCCCGACACCTGATCTGCGAAGAGATCAACAAGGCCGCTTTTTTGGTGGCTCCTGATCATGCCTTGATCGAGATGGCGCTACGAGAACCGCGTACAATCAAGGATCTTTCGGCTTTACGAGGCATGAAACCCGCGCAGATCCGACAATACGGGCCGCTTTTGATCGAGGCGGTGGTGCGCAGTCAAGGGCCTTTGCGCCCCCTACCCAAAAAGCCCAGAACGCAAAAAGGCCATGTCTCGGAGCCTGTGTTGGATGTGCAGCATTTTGATCGACTGCGCGATTGGCGCAATGCGCTGGCCGAAGCAGAGGGGATCGAAGGGGGATTGTTGTTTTCGGGTCAGTTGTTGAAGAATTGTCTGCTCCATCGGCCACGCGATCTGGTGTCTTTGGCCAAAGTACCGGGGATGTCTGGGTGGCGTGTGCGGCGATACGGACGCGCTTTGTTGGACGCTTTGCAAAACTAAGGGGCTATCTTTTTGAGTCAAAAGCATCTATGTTCTGCCGACGTTTGAAGGTTGGAGGCGGAATAGGTTGGCACGTGATGCACGAGGGGGTGCAAGATGAGCCAGAAGATTAGCGACATCACAGATCGAAGAAGCCTTTGGGTGATCTTGATGTGGCTTTCATGGATCGGGATGTGGGCGCTGTATCTGCCGTTGTATCGGCATTTTGGCGCATTGGCAGGTTTATTGGGGGTGGTTCCTGTTGGATTGAGCGGTGGGATCGCAGGCCGGCGCATCGGCTTATTGGCGGCGATGGTGGCGATGGGAAACCAAACCACGTTGCTGTATCTTGCGGGCTATCCGAGCGAGATCGTCCACCAGCCGAGTTTGTACCTTGCGGGTATGGCGTTGTTTTCGTGGGTGGGGTTGTCGCTTGGACAGATGCACGCTTTGGGGGGGCGCTTGCGGCGAGAGTTAGAAGAAAGCGAGCAAACGAAGGCAGCACTCGAGCAGATCGAAGCGCGACATCGGGCTTTGTTGTACGCATTGCCCGATTGTTTGTTTCATGTGAGCGAAGATGCCCGAGTACGGGATGCCTTGAGTTGGCGGGATGTGTTCGATCCACAAGGCGCAGCGGAACGCCCTTGGCCCGTTGGGATCGATGAAAAGATGCAAGAGAAGATCGATCTTGTGCTGACCTCGCGGGTTGCGCAACAGATGGAATACAACGTCAAGCAGCGTCAAGCGGGAGAACACGCTTACGAGGCGCGGATCGTGGCCGTCCATCCCGAAGAAGCCTTGGTGATCGTGCGCGATATCACCGCGCACAAAAATCTCGAACGAAAGCTACAACAAGCCCACGAAGAAGCTGTACAAGCCGCCGAAGAGCGCTCTGCATTTTTGGCGCGGATGAGTCACGAGATCCGCACGCCCTTGCATGGGATGTTGACAGCCTTGGAACTGCTGCAAAACGAGCATCGACAATTGGACGATAGCGAACTGCTGCAAATCGTCCGTGAGTCGGGCCTGATGCTTCAGGATCTGGTCAACGATATCTTGGACTTTTCCAAGCTACAGGCGGGCCGCCTCGAACTCGAACAGATCTCGTTCCATCTTCCCGACCTGATCGAGAGCGTCTTGTCTTTCTTTTGGCCCCAAGCGCACAACAAGTCACTGCCGCTGGTGGGTATGATCGACCCCGATCTTCCGCGCCATATCTGGGGCGATCCGTTGCGTTTGCGGCAGATCTTGATGAACTTGATCGCCAACGCCTTAAAGTTTACCCATGCAGGACAGGTGTCTGTAAATGCCGAACGCTTGGGCGAAAGCGTGCGTTTGAGTGTGCGGGATACAGGGATCGGCATCGAAGCCGAGGCCATCCCTCGCCTGTTTTCGATCTTTGAACAAGCCCATGCTTCGACAAGTCGCCACTTTGGGGGGACGGGTTTGGGGTTGGTGATCGCCAAACAATTGGCGGAACGCATGGGGGGGCGGATCGAAGTGTCGAGCACCCCCAACGTCGGAAGTTGCTTTGCGGTGTGGTTGCCGTTGACGACACAAAAACAGACGTGCGGTCTGGTGTGGAATGGCTTACAGCCGTCGGTTTTGCCGTTGGTTGGGATCGAAAGTTGGGTTCCGCCACCGCGCATCTTGTGGGTGGATCGACTCGGGGCGCGGCGTGTTTGGGCGATGCGCTTGTTGTCGGCGTGGGGATGCACGTGCGAAAGCGTTGCGAGCCTCGACGAGGCCGAGGCGCGGCTGTTGTGGTCGGAGCATGAACCGACTGGGGTTTCGTTGTGTTGGATCGAGGCCGATGGCTTGGAAGAACAGGCGTGGTCTTGGTTGGCGAGTTATGCGGAATCTCCCGTAGCTTCGCGTTGTGCGTATGTGGTGTCGCTCTCGAATCCCCATTTTGTGCCTCGTTGGGCGGCGGCGCGCACAGGGCTCTTTGTCTTTGAACGGCGCGTTCGCCAAGAGGAGATGCGGCGGGTTCTTTCGTTGGCGCTGGCTTGGCAAAAAGAGCAACGTCATGTCACAGCCAATCCCTACAAAAAAGCAGGAACCACCCAATCGAGCACTTCGATCCGCCTCGAACGATCGGATCTGTTTCCTTCCTATCATCCGCAAGATCGCTGGGGCGAAGCCCACCCTCCGATGACAGCGATCTCCCAGATCCCCCCCTCCTCGCAGTTGTCACCCCATCCTTCGGCTGTTTTGGCGGGTCAAGAACAGGCTCCTTATGCAGAAAAATTCGCCTATCCTTCGGCGTTTGGCATCGGCTATGCGATGGATGGATTGGCATACAGCATCGGCCACACCAACGACAAACCGGCCTACCACACAAACCAGCTCGTGGACGAAGCATCACACAAGATAGCCCCCCCCGCAGGCAGCCCTTTGTCTCGTGCTCACCCTCGAAATGAACCCCCGCGTAAAGGTGAATCCCGTCGAAGTGTGCATGATCTTTCCCCGCTTTCCGTCAACAGCGAATCCTCGAACGCTCTGGAGGCTGGCCTGATTCAAACGATGTTCTCGACAGAACAACAAAAGCATTCTATAACCACAGAAAGTTTTTCTCCGCGTGGGGGTGGAGAAAGAACGGAACATCCGACAAAGCGTTTTGATGGCGATCCTGCGAGGGGGCGGGGTTTGCAAACAAAAGAATTGCGCGTAGGGGAGAAGGAAGCACGAATGGAAAAGGCACCCCAGACACGCCCCCCCAAAAACAACAAAGCGGGCATCTCTTTTCTCCAACAAGATCAAGGAGAAGCACTCTCTGCTTCGGAAAAATCCGAGCGACCCCGTGTGCTTGTGGTCGAAGACAACTTGTTGAACCAACGCGTGATGACGCTGACGCTCGAACGGCTTGGTTATGCGGTGGATTTGGCGTCGAATGGTCAAGAAGCTTTGTTCTCTTTGCAGCGGTCGTGTGATGTGCCTTACAAGGTCATCCTGATGGATTGCCAGATGCCAGAACTGGACGGTTATCAAACCACCGCGTTGATCCGACAACGCTTTGCGAAAGGACTTCCGATCATCGGAATGAGTGCAAGCGACCTCGAAGAAGACAAACAACGTGCGTTGGATGCAGGAATGGATGACTACCTCGCCAAGCCCGTCCGTCAAGAAACGCTTGCTCGTGCGTTGTCTACGTGGTGCCGCCCCAAACATCCCCAGACGTCGGTGCTTGGTGGTTAACGCCTCGGTGTTTTGGGTACGATCAAAGGCGCAGGGTTCTCGGCTACAGTCAACGGTTTGGAAACGGACGTACAGGAGCGGAAGACGCGATGGCATGGACGCGGTAGCGTCGTATGGATGCGGAGGCTGGCGTGGATCGAGAGTCGCGTGGGCGCTTGAGGCAGCTTTGTAAAGACGAAGACGCTTACGAAGAGATGATGGCGCTATTGGCGGAGGAACAAGCGCGTTGGCAGACAACCCCCAAGCGCGAGTTGGACAGCGAAGAATTTCAGATCATGGCGGAGATATCGCCGGCTGCGACGTTTGTGTTGCATGACACAGAACTGTTGTATGTCAATCCTGCATTGGTTCGGTTGACGGGCTACACACGCGACGAGCTGATCGAAGGAGTTTTTTGGGAACTGATCGCCGAAGAGGAACGCACCCAACTTCACGATGCGTTGGTGTCTTTGCGGCATCAATTCGGAGAGCGGCGTTTTGAGATCGCTTTTCAGCGACGCGATGGTGGGATCGGCTGGTTGGATCTGACGTTGGCACCGATCATCTTTAAGGGGCGTCGCTTGGTGTTGGGGACGGGGCTTGAGTCGACCGAACGCAAACGCGCAGAAGAAGCACTCGAAGAAAACCAAGCATGGATGCAGATGATCTTGGACAGTGCTCCGATCCACTTCTTTGTCTTCGATGGGGCGGGCGTGATCACGTTGGCGTTGGGTCGAAACCTTCATCAGATCGGCTGGAATAGCGCCGAGCTTGTGGGGCAATCGATCGTCTCCTTGGGCAACGAAACCATCCGTCGTTGCGCGGAGCGTGTCTTGGGAGGAGAGGCGATCTTTACGATTCTTGAGATCGAAGGAGCGTTCTTTGAGGCGTATTATACGCCGCTTTTTGACGAAGAGGGCGCGGTGGTGGGCGGAGTCTCGGTGTCCACCGATGTCAGCGAGACCAAGCGTATCGAGCAAGAACTCCGCAAAGCCAAAGAAAGCGCAGAAGCCTCGAACAACGCCAAAAGCCAATTTTTGGCCAACATGAGCCATGAATTGCGCACGCCTCTCAACGCAATCATCGGATACAGCGAGATGATGCAAGAGGATATCCAGCAGGGATGTTACGAAGATCTCGTGACGGATCTGGAAAAGATCAATGCGTCGGGTAAGCACTTGTTGGCGCTGGTCAACGATGTCCTCGATCTCTCGAAGATCGAGGCGGGGCGGATGGAATTGTTTATGGAGTTTGTGCGGCTGCGCGACATGATCCATGACGTGATGACGACGATCCGACCGCTCGCAGAGAAAAACCAAAACCGCCTCTCTTTGAAGATGGAAGCCGAACCCCAAGAGTTTTTGTGCGACCCCACCAAGGTGCGCCAAGTTCTGCTCAATCTGTTGTCCAACGCTTGCAAGTTTACGCAACAAGGCGAAGTCAAATTGCGCATCAGCGAGATACGGCGTGGGGGACAACAGTGGGTGGTGTTTTCTGTCGAAGACACAGGCATCGGGATCGAGCAGGAACAGCAAAAGCTGTTGTTTCGGGCTTTTTCTCAAGCAGACTCTTCGACAAGCCGAAAGTACGGTGGCACAGGGCTTGGATTGGCGATCAGTCGGCATTTTTGCCGTATGATGGGGGGAGATATCGAAGTCGACAGTATCCCGGGAAAAGGCTCGCGTTTTACGGTCTGTTTGCCGCAAAACCTCGCCGTCGATATCGAACCCATACCACACAACAGGGAATCCAACGCATCTCTCGGCGATCCCGCACCTTCCGCTCCTCGTGTCGTGATCGGACTCGGTGCCAAGAGCGATCACCCACATCTTTCTCCCCCTATCCCCACCGATCTGCGGCGCTCTTCGACGGAAACCCCGACACTACGCAGTTCTTCGACCGAAACCCCGACACTACGCAGTTCTTCGACGGAAACTCCGACAATACGGCGCTCTTCGACCGAACAGGAGCCGTTGCTCTCTTCGCCCGAAACCTCGCCGCTGCAACGTTCTTCGCCTGAAACCTCGCCGCTGCAACGTTCTTCGCCTGAAACCTCGCCGCTGCAACGTTCTTCGCCTGAAACCTCGCCGCTGCAACGTTCTTCGCC
>CAUJFU010000258.1 GCA_963169055.1 Myxococcota bacterium | reverse complement strand
TCTGTTTGTTCGGTGTTCTCGTAAGCAAGTGAAGTTCAGAAAATTAGAATGGCGGAAAGTTTGTTCGATTTGTTCGGAAAGAACAGTAGCAACTGAAGTTCGGAAAATTAGAGGGTTGGAAGTTCTGTTCTATTTGTTCGACGGGATGACGTAGAGAGAACGCCAAGAATCGCCTATCGGTGTGCGGCGCCAACGATATCATTATCCAGCAGACTTGCATGATAACACAGGATTTCGCCAGTTATCACCGCATAGGTGTTAGGTATAACCGACGAAATCGACAAAGTCAAGTGTGTTCTGCCTCGATATCTGCCAGAGAAAAGATTATCACGCAGGCTCGTCTGTCTTTTCGTCGCTCCGTGCGGGATAACGCTCGTGCTGCACAGATATCACGCACAACATGCGCGGACCTCACTTATCCAAGAACTTACACACAGAAAGAAACAAAAACGAGCGAAGACAAAGTATCGGCATGATTTTTGACAAAGCCGACAAACCATCCGAACCGCCACAGGAGGAACCAAAAAGATGGAAAAATCGCCGAAATTGCTTGAGCAAGTGAGGGAGACGATGCGGTTGCAGCGTTATGCATACCGAACAGAAAAGAGCTATACAAACTGGATCCGCCGCTACATTCTCTTCCACAACAAACGACATCCCAGAGAGATGGGAAGCATGGAAATCGAAGCCTTTCTGACCCACCTCGCAGCTGAAGAGAACGTGTCTGCTTCGACACAAAATCAAGCATTCCACGCACTTCTGTTTCTCTACAAACAAGTTCTCATAGCGCTCCCCGATCAAAATAAGTACAAATACGCAGCAAAGACATCGTAACATCCGAGATTTGTTTTTTTTGACCGCACTTGTACACAAAGGGGAGCGCTATCAAAGTCGATCTCAAGGGAAAAATCGATGCGCTACGAGCACGAGAATCCCGTTATCTTCCAACTGTGCTGACAAAAGAAGAAGTACAGCATATTTTATCCCAGATGACAGGAGCAACGAAACTCGCAACGCAGATATTGTACGGTGGAGGGCTAAGAGCCCAAGAGTGCTTATCTTTACGAATCAAAGACATCGACTTTGGGCAACGGATCATCTTGGTGCAGGATGGCAAAGGTGGGAAAGCTCGCAGGACGATGTTACCCGGCACTCTTGTGGAACCACTACAAGAACACCTACGAAACGTGAATAAAATTCACCAGAAAGATTGCACAGAAGGTTACGGTGGCAACAAAGTAGAATTTCCGTACACAGCCCGCTCGATAAGCTTTTTTGAACGAGATCATCGCGCAGTGGAGAAGAAAAAGCAGACGCGTTCGCGACATGCCTAGCGGCAGAGTTGTTGGTTTGAAAAAGGAACGATCACCCCGCCGATACGGGGTCAAGAGGGCTTCGCCCTCTCGTGGGGTGTGGGGTGCCACACACCATCCAACAAGTCACTTCCCACAAAATTGCAAAAAAACGAGAACGTGGGGGCGCTATACGTTAAAGAGGAAGTGCATGATATCGCCATCTTTGACGATGTATTCTTTGCCTTCGACGCGCATCACACCAGCGGCTTTTGCGCCCGCTTCGCCCTTACAACGGACAAAGTCGTCATACGCGATGACCTGTGCGCGGATAAACCCGCGTTCAAAGTCGGAGTGGATCACGCCCGCAGCTTGGGGAGCTGTCCAACCTTCGTGGATCGTCCACGCCCGCACTTCTTTTACTCCGACCGTAAAGTAGTTGATCAGGCCAAGCGCTCGGAAGCTTTTTTGGATGACTTGCGAAAGACCACTTTCTTTGACACCCGCAGCATCGAGAAATTCGTTGCGTTCTTCGTCGCTCAGACCACCCATCTCTTCTTCGAGTTTGGCGCACAGCTTGACGACTTCAGCACCTTGGGCGGCGGCGATAGCACGGACTTGTTTGACCATCGCATTGTCTTCGGTAAGACCGGCCTCGTCGACGTTTGCAGCAAAGATCACCTTCTTTTGGGTAATAAAGCGCATCTCTTGCAACAGCGCGTCGTAGCTTTCTTGGTGAGCGGGCTGGTAGGTAACCACCATATTTCCGGCATCGAGATACCCTTTAAGGCGGGCGGCTTCATCCATCAAGGGCTGTAGCTTGCGGTCGGTCTTGGCTTGGCGTTGGGTGCGTTCGATCTTGCGCTCAAGCTGTTGGATATCGGCAAGGATCAGTTCGGTGTTGATCACCTCGATATCATCGGCTGGATTGGGTTTGTTGTTGACGTGCAAGATGTTGTCATCCTCAAAACAGCGGACGACATGCACGATCGCAGCGGTTTCACGGATGTTGCCCAAAAACTGGTTGCCCAAGCCCTCGCCTCGGCTCGCACCTTTGACCAAGCCCGCGATATCCACAAACTCCACCGTTGCGTGCAACGTGCGTTGGGGCTTTGCCATCTCCACGAGTTTGTCCACCCGCACATCGGGAACCACCACGATCGCTTTGTTCGGTTCGATGGTGCAAAACGGATAATTCGCGGCTTCCGCATTTTGCGCTTTGGTTAGCGCGTTAAAGGTTGTACTTTTTCCGACGTTGGGCAAACCCACAATACCGATACTTAGGGACATGACACGCCTCATCTTGGTGGAGAAACACAACAAACACGATCCATTCGATCTTTGCTTGTCTCCTCAAAAGAGGGTGGCATATAGCAAATCTCGCCCCGAAGGTCAAAGGGCTTTTTCGGCTTGCTTTCGACCGCGTTCGGTCCACCGCTCGATCTGCACAGCCCCCACCAAGCTCATCGGATACCCTTCCACAAGCAATGCCTCACGCAAGCGTTGATCGTACGCGGCCAACTGTCCGTCTTCTTCGATCTGTGCGATCTCCGCTTCCCCCGAAAAAACCAACAACACCCGCTGACATTGCCCTCCTTCTTCAGGCGACCCCATCCCCTCGGCCCGCAGCAACGGGGGTTGCGCATCGTGCATCTGCGCCATCAAACGCGCACAAGCCCGTTCCACGATCCCCTGATAACGCGGACGCAACACGCGCACCGCATACCATCGCCCCAACCACGCTGCCCCCAACACCATCCCCACCAGTGCCGCCCACGTCTCGATCATCTCTGCCCTTCCTTCGGGGTATTTCGCCCTTCTCACAGCCGCAGCATCAAGGATGCCCGTATGCTCTCGGAGCATACCCAAAGGGGTCTTTCGACCTGCTCTCAGCCTGTCATACACAGCGTTATGACTGCCGAGTCGCTGGACGCGGATGGGACAGGCGCAACAGCGATACCGCTTCGAGGTGAGCGGTTTGTGGCATCAGATCCACGATCTCAAGGTGTTCGAGTTGATAGCCAAGACCGATCCATCCGTGAAGATCACGCGCCAATGTCGCGGGATCACAAGAGACGTACACGATCGCTGGCGGACGCAACAGGTTGATCTGTTGCATCATCTCTTTGGCGATCCCCCGACGCGGTGGGTCCACCAACAACAAGTCCACCTTCATCGCCATCTTTGCGCAGATATCCTCCAATCGATCGAAGCGATCATCAAAACGCAGGATATCCATCCCCATCAAGGGCAGACGCCGCTCACCCCGAAGCATCCGCAGTGTTTCTTGTGCGTCTTCGACAGCTTGTGGGTTTCCTTCCAAAGCCAACAGCCGCTCACATTCCTGAACAACTGCAAAACTCAGATTCCCGCTCCCCGCATAGATCTCCACCAGATGACGGGGCGAAACACGCGCAACCACCGAACGTACCGCATCGCGCAACACTTGATTCTGACGAAAGTTCGCCTGTGCAAACCCTTCGGCTCGATAGCGAACCCCCTCTTCGCCCACCAACAACACTTCTTCGCCCCACTGCGCGATCCGTTTCATCTCGCACCACAACGAAGCCCCCCGAATATTCACCGCCTCCGCTTTCAATCTTGCGAACCATCCCAAATACTCGGCTTTTGCATCTTTCCACTTTGCAGCATTCCACGACTGCGCCGCATGATCCAAATGAAAAGACAACAAAACACCCGCCTCTGCACGCGCTGACAACCACCCCTCCGAAGATACCGTACAGAGATCCACGAACAAGTGCTGATCACCCTTGGAAACATCCGAACGTCTCGAAACATCCGAACGTCTCGAAACATCAGCATCTGCAACAATAGCCACTCCTTCCGAAACAGCCACTCCATCCGAAACATCCGTCGCTGCAACAATGGCCGTATTTTCGGAATCTGCCGAACCTTCGGAAACAGCGACCTCTTCGACAACAGCCGAATCTTCGTTCGTTTCCCATGAGTTTTCGACCAAGACGCAGATCTCATGCAAAGGCAACAGCAATTTGGGCGTATATTCGCGCAAGAGCGACACGATACGCTGCAAAGCGGGATGCAAGACAGGGCAGCGAGAGATCGCGACGTGTTGGCGAGAACCACGAGCAAAAAAGCCCAATCGACCGTGTTCATCGACATGAAAGCGCGCACGATCACGGCATCCCCAAACCTGCGAAGAAGAAGAGATCCGTGGTGCTTCTGCGAGATCGATCTTTCCGACACGACGGAGGGTTTCAAACAAGATCTGCTGTTTCGCAGACGTCTGCGCGCTTGGAGCGAGGTGTTGCCAATCACACCCACCGCACACACCAAAGTGGCGGCATCGCGGTTCGACCCGTTGTGCCGAAGCTTGCAACACTTCGACGATCTCGCCTTGCCAATAACGCGGCTGTTGTTGTACGACTTTTGCGCGCACCGTATCGCCCGGGGCCGACAGCGGCACAAACACCGCACGTCCAAGCGGATCGCGCCCAACCCCGTATCCTTGGGCGCTTACATCGTGGATCAACACATCGTAAAGCTGGCCGATCTCTTGAGGATCACCCGCTTTTGCGTTGCGTCTGTCCGCTTTTTTCTCCGCCTCAACAACGCGCCGCACATCTCGCTTGGTTTGCGTTGGTTGCGCGTCTTGCTTGGTTTTGGTTTGCGTTGGTTGTGCGTCTCGCTTGGCCTGTGTTGGTTGTGCGCCTCGCTTCGCTTGTGTTCGCTGTGCATCTCGCTTCGCTTGTGTTTTTCGCCCCGCTTTTGCCACAGTTATATGCCCTCTTGTGTGGTTAACCAGACGGGTGCGTTGATCTCCACATCCAAGATCCGCGCTGCGTAGCCGTTTCGTGCCGCGACTTCGAGCAAACCGAAGCTGTTAAAGTAAGCGACGATCTCTCCCACCTCGACATCCGAGAAGGTGCGATGGATTCCGCTCGTCACACGGTGCGAACCGATATGCAACGCGATCCCCGAAATATCTTCAAACATCCGTAAGGTCCCCCGCGAGATATTCGTACAAAGATTGCCAAAGCGATCCACCTCGATCACCCGACCCCAGATCCGTTCTCCGTCGCCCTCAAGGTCAAATAGCTCGAACTCCGCTGGATCATCGATCATCGTCCCCAGCTCCGACAACGGCCTTCCCATCGCCAGATGCGCTGCAACAGGTGAAAAGATATCGCGGCCATGAAAGGTGTGCGAAACTTCATTGCGCCAAAAAGCGGGTTTATCGAGATGAGCGACGCGGATCTTTGGAAAGCGCTGCAACGACGGCCATAACACACCATTGTCTGGAGCCACAAAAAAGTGTCCGCCTGCGCTCGCTGCGATCGCTCGCCGCGTACTGCCCACCCCCGGGTCCACCACCACAAGATGCACCGTCCCCGCAGGAAACGCTTCCACCGCTGACCACAACAAAAAGGCCGCTTTTTGGATATCTTGGGGGGGGACTTGGTGGCTCAAGTCGATCACACTCACCTCCGATGCGATGCCTGCGATCACGCCTTTCATGATCCCCACATACGCATCTTGCGTCCCAAAGTCCGTTGTCATCGTGATGATCGGTCGCCGCTCACCCATGCGACTTCCCCTCGCCGCGTTGAACTTGGATCAAATGGGTCAAGTTTTCCCGCGCAAAGGCCAATCTCTCGGGGGTTCCGATATCGATCCATGTCCCCTTGTAAGGATGGATATACAGGCTCTTTACATACGGGAAGACATCGTACTCCACCGAAAAACTCTCTCGATCCGGAAAGTACGACTGGATCGACGATTGGAACAAATACACGCCGCCGTTGATATGACCTGCGCCTTGGTGGTTGGGATCTTTTTCCACGAATTGTTGAATACGCAACGTGTCTGGCTCAAACACCAATCTCCCGTAGCTACGGGCATCTTCGACTTCAACACCAAGCAAGATCCCATCCATCTCTGGACGCAAGGCCAAAGCCATCTCGCGCAGCGAAGCATCCAACAAGATATCGCCATTGAGCACAAAGGCCGGGAACCGTGTAATCGCCTTCATGGCATTTTTGATCGCGCCCCCTGTGCCTAGGCGCTTTTCTTCGCGAACGTAACGGATCGGCGTCCCCCCAAGGCTCGAACCCACGCGCTCTTGCAAGATATCGTGCAAGTGACCGCTCGCCAACACCACTTCTTCGACGCCTGCTTCCACCAACAATTCGACTTGGTGCTGCAACACCGTCTTTCCGCCGATCTCCAACAAGATCTTGGGGGTCTCCTTGGTAATCTCTCCCAAACGGGTGGACAATCCGCCACAAAGTAAGATTGCTTGCATACTGATCCTTTCCAACACAATGTTTGTTGCCCCACCATTGAGCGCGCCCTTGGTATGTACAGATCCCCCCCCCCACTTGTCAACATCGCTTTTTCTTCCCAAACAAGCGGCCATTCGGCGTCTTTGTCGCCATGACTTCGGAGCAGCACACACTTGTTGCTGTATTCAAACGCAAATTAAGATAGGACTTATGCCGTTGGATGGTTTTGTGGGGTGTCACCCCAGACCCCACAAGGGACTATCGCCCCTTGACCCCCATGTTGGCGAAACGATCACTGTCTTTCAAATCAGCGACTCTCTCGCTTGGAGTGTCACGAACACGGCTTTTTTTTGGCGACTGCGTAATTCCTATGAAGATAGAACTTACGCGGTTGGAAGGTTAACGACAGATCTGTCGCTGGAGATGCCGCGAACACGGGGCTTTTGCCAACCACATCCGTCCTTATGGAGAAAAGATCTCAATGCGTTTTTGTTTGTTG
>CAUJFU010000257.1 GCA_963169055.1 Myxococcota bacterium | reverse complement strand
CCCCCCCCGATACACCGCCTCAACGTGCAAACTTGCCCAGCGCACCCGCCATATCCGAACAGGACCATCCCGTCAAGCGGTGCTTTCGTTGCCAACGTCTGCTCTCCAAAGAAAGGCGCACGATCTCCTTGCGCAAGGCTTGCTCCCATCGCTCGACTTTTACCATCATCTCAGGCCAATCGGGCCACTTCTTCTGATCGTCTTCGGATGGCCGAAAAGCTTGAATCAGCCGCGAACTCATGATCCCCGCCCGCAAAAGATCCAACAACGCACAACTCCACCAGCGCGGAGACAAGGACGATATCAACGAAGCCTTCTGGTTGTATGCTGTCTCCCAGCGCAACAGCATCTCGTGCATTTTTTCGGCGTGACCCGCTGCTGCATACAGATCAGGGATCGGGATCGCCCAAAATTTGTGGTAGTGCAAGCCCTCATCCACACGGATCTTCAACAGGATCGACAGCGCATAAATATCCCCAAACGCCGCGATCTCTTTTGCCGAAAGATGCTGCTTTGCACGCTGCCACACACGCTCAATGTCGCCAAGAAAATAATCAAAGCTGCGCACATCGCTGTATCCGCCCTTTTCGAGGGCAAGATAGCGGCGCATCAACAAAAAGCGGTAAATCTCCATCTTTCGGCGGATATCTGCCGCAGGATAGTCCGTTTGGTGCTGATAACGCGCTCGTTCTGCGGTGTCCTCCGTCCACTCTTTCATCTCGGGCGGCTTGACAGGCGTCACAAAACGCGCAGGAAGGCCGTCTTCCACGCCACGCTGTTTTGCGCGCATCTGGCGTTCTTCTTCGGCTCGTTCGCGTGCGATCTCCGCTACGATCTGCTCGCGTGTGCGCTCAACAAGCGCCCTCTCCCGCTGCGCGGGACGAACCGACGGCCCCCCCCAATCTGCTGCGACCCGAGGAGCCACAACAGGCTCTTGCACCCGCACCATCGGGCGTTCTCGCACAGGCTCTTGCACACGCACCGTCGGACGTTCTCGCACAGGCTCTTGTACCGCAGAAGGACGAACAGGCATCGGATCAGGCAACACGCTGAACCACGGTGCAGACGGATCTGTTGCTCTCGATGGTTGCGATGGTTGCGACGGCTGCGGCGGTTGCGACGGCTGCGGCGGTTGTGATGGACTTGTCGGTTGTGATGGACTTGTCGGTTGCGATGGTTGCGATGGTTGCGATGGATTCGACAGCTTTTCCAACTTCGACAGCTTTTCCAACTTCGATAGTTTTTCCAACTTCGATAGTTTTTGTAACCTCGAAAACTTCGATAGTTTGGACAGGTTCGATGGTTGCGGAGATTGCGGAGGTTGCGGAGATTGCGGAGATTGCGGAGATTGCGTGGTATGGAGCGGGGCGAGGACGCGAGGAGTTGGGGAGGAAAGGCGTTTGGCGACAAACGAAGCTCCCCAGACACCGAGAACAAGGCTCACGCAGAGAGCGAGTCCACCGAAAAAAACGCGCCGCCACTTGGATTCGCTCGGATGCTCTAGGGGAGGAGCGGGGGATGGGAATTGGACGGAATCAAAGGGCCGCAGAGATCGCAAAGCGTCGGAATCCATTTCGACAGGGACTCCCGAGGCAAGGGGAATGCCTCGATGTGTGGGCGTTTGCGAAAAAAGATCGGGCAAACGGAGCGCAGAAGCGGGTGTTGCGAAGGGTGCAAGTTTGGACCAAAGTACGGCTACACTTTCGGGGCGCTGATGCGGGTGTGTGCGCAGGCATTGAACCAACAGGTCGCTGACTGGGGGTGGGATCTGCAAAGAGGGATAATGGGTCGAAAGGTGGGGGGGGGGCTCGGTCAATCGTTTCATGCCGATGGCGACAGGGCTATCGTCAGGAAGGACAAACGGTACAGCGCCCGTGAGCATCTCATAAAAGATCAGCGCGAGTGCGTAGAGGTCGGTGCGTGGGCTACTTTCGGTGCTACCAAATTGTTCGGGGGCCATATAAACGGGTGTTCCGACGACTCCACGGGTAAGCTGCGTATTGGCATCGTGCAAAAAACGCGAGATACCAAAATCGATCACTTTGACAAAAAGCGGATCTTCGGGGCGTTGGATCAGAAAGATATTTTCGGGTTTCAGATCGCGGTGCAAGATATCGTGTTGGTGGGCAAGATGGATGGCTTCGCAGATCTGGCCGAACAGGTGTAGAGCCACAGAGAAAGACAAGTATCCGTGGTGTCGCAAAAAATCGCGCAGGCTCTTTCCCGACAAAAGTTCCATCACGTAAAAGAAGCCCATGTCGTCTTCTTCGCCGAAGTCATCGTAGACTTTGACGATGTGATCGCATTTTTTGGAGAGAAAGGAAGTGACTTCGATCTCGCGGCGCAAACGCTTGGCGATGGAAGGCTGTTGGTAGAGGGCTTCGGGGATCAACTTGATGGCGCGGTCTCGATCCATTGAAAGGCCGATGTGTTCGGCATGATACAAGATGCCCATACCACCTTCGCCGATCAAAGACAGCAAGCGGTATTTTCCCGCAAGCACTTTGCGAGGAAACCGACACCACGGACAAAAAGGTAGCTCCTTATCCAGTTCTTTTTTGCATTGCAGACAGGACGGACGCATCGATTCTTCAACCTCCCGTATTATGGGATATCTTCTTCGGTATCATCCTGTTCTACACCACTCGTTCCTTCTTGCACACCAGAAAGATGCAGTCCAACCTCCTGACACGCTCGATACAAGGGGCGCAACGCCTCGACGATCTCGACTTCGCCTTGCCAAAAAGGAAACGCGCCGAGCGAATCCAACAGACAAAACCCCTGATCGGGTAAGATCAACGGCGGTGTCGGCATCTCTGCGTTGCCTGTACCACCCCAAAACATCGCAGGATCCACAGGAAGAGGTTCGCAAAAGGCCGCAGATTCGATCTGTTCTTCGTGCGCGCTTTTTTGTAAAGCCAACAACGCGGCCTCCCGCTCTTTTCCACGCAACAAGAACAACAACAACGGATCTTTGTCCAAACGCTCGCAGATCAGATAAAAGACCGCCGCTCCGTGCTTACACGGAGCGCCCCAGTCGGGACAATTGCAAGAGAAGGTCAACTCGTTTGAAAGCGGGATGATCCCCACCCCTGCCTTTTGGAAGAGATCGAACATCTCCATCGACGGCTGTCCTGCCAACAGCTTGGCCGCATGCAACGGATTCCGCGCCAAGATCCCAAAAACCACCGTCCAGTCGCTTTCTCGCAACGTGCGGATAGCGAGTTTCACTTTGTACGGTGTGGGCCGCGAGCCTTGGACATGGGCTTCCACAAGCCCCGATTGAAGGTGCAGATCAAAGACTTGGCCGCGCCGCGCATACGAACGCCCCCGACTGAGGCGCGGATCGTCTTGCCTTTCGAGTACGTTGCGCCATGCTTCGGCCCACGGGGTCTCGCCGATCGCACCGCGCTTGCTTTTGGCCTTGATCCCTGCCCGCACGTCTCGCGGGGCTGTCGGAGCATACCGCTCAAAGAATTGCCAGAATCCCATGACTTATTCTTCTCCGAGGGTTCCACGCAAACGAAACACTTCACGCAACGCATTATCCGAAAGCTCGGTCAACCATGCCTCGCCGTCTGCGATCACATCTTTTGCGATCGAGACTTTGCGCTCGATGCTTTCGTCTAATTTTTCCTCAAACGTCCCCACGCAAACGAACTTATGCACCTGTACTTTTTGCGTCTGACCGATCCGAAACGCCCGATCGGTCGCTTGGTTCTCCACCGCAGGATTCCACCACCGATCAAAGTGGACCACATGCGACGCACGCGTCAGATTCAGCCCTGTTCCGCCCGCCTTGAGCGACAGCACAAAAAAAGGCGGGCCTGCGGCAGCTTGGAACGCAGACACCATCTCTGTTCGCTTTGTTCGGCTGATCTCGCCATGCAGATACAACACATCGCGATGAAAGCGCTCTTCCAGATAACGCACCAACAAACGGCCCATCTCTGTGTACTGTGTAAACAACAAAACGGCTTCTTCGCGCTCAAGGATCTGAGCCGCCAACATATCGAGCTGCAACAGTTTTCCCGAGCGTTCGGCTTGTGCGATGCCTTCTTTGAGAAAATGCGCCGGGTGGTTGCAGATCTGCTTGAGTTGCGTCAACAACGACAAGATCAATCCGCGCCGCTGCATCGGGTTCTCCGTCGTTTCGATCCGCACGGTCATCTGCTCCAACGCTGCTTCGTAAAGACCGACTTGTTCTTTGGTCAGATGGCAGTACACCTTGGACTCGATCTTGTCGGGCAGATCGTCGATGATATCTTTGTCGGTTTTGAGCCGTCGCAACACAAATGGGCCGCTGATGCGCTTGAGCCTTTGGCTGGCTTTTGGATCGCGTTCGAGTTGGATCGGCACATAAAAGTGTCGAGAGAACCACGCACGATCTTTGAGCAAGCCCGGATTCAAAAATTGCATCTGGCTCCACAGGTCAAAAACGTGATTTTCAACGGGCGTTCCCGTCAGGGAAATTCGTTGCTGCGCCTCCAAAGAAGCCGCAGCACGCGAAGTCTTGGTTTGATGGTTTTTGATCGCTTGTGCCTCGTCAAGGATCACCACCCGCCACGTGATCTTTGAAAACGTTTCGATATCACGAAGCAGCGTCCCATAGGTCGAGATCACCAGATCCGTTTTCTTTAGCGCTCGTTGTAGCTCACTCCCCGCCTGACGCGACGCACCATGATGCAGCATCGTTCGCAGCTTCGGTGTGAAGCGGCTGGCTTCGCGCTGCCAGTTGTCCAGCACAGACATCGGACAGATCAACAATGATGGCTTTTTCTCCGAAGCCTTCGTTGTTTGGGAAAGGTGGTGTTGCAACATCGCCAACGTCTGAATGGTTTTTCCTAGCCCCATGTCATCCGCCAAACAAGCCCCCAAGCCCCAACGCCCCATCCAACACAACCACGCCAGCCCACGCCGCTGATAAGGCCGCAAGCTCCCCACAAAACCTTGCGGTTCTTCCATCGGCGCAAAGCCCGACGCTCCTTTCTGAAATTGGGAAAAGATCTCTTCGAGCCAACCATCCGACACCACCTGATCCACAGGCAACGGCATCTCAGGCATCTCCATCCCCAACGATGCAAACAGCAAGTCACGGATCGATGCTTGCTCTTTTCGTGAACGCAACAGCTTTGCAGCTTCTTTGAGTTCTTCGGGATCGAGCCACACCCAACGCCCTCGGATCTTCACAAGCTCCCGTTTTAGCGCCGCCAACCGCTTCAACTCTTCTAAACTCAAAGACTGATCACCAAGCGCCACCTCCCACCGAAAACGCATCAACTGTTCTAGCGAAAATCCTCCACTCGTTTCCTTCGGTGTCTCGACGCGGATCTTGGTTTTCAAACGCTCTTGGATCCCCGTTCGCCACCACGACGGCAACAACACTTCCACATCCGAACGCTGCAATATCTCCGCAACCACCGTCAAAAAGTGCGCGGCTTCTTCCGTACTCAGCTTCAATCGATCGATATCTTCGGCACGTTCCAACAGCTTCGTGAATTGCGGATCAAGCCGCGTCGCCCGTCCAAGCGCGCTCAACGCATACTCATAAGCTCCCGCATCTTCTTGAACCAAACGCGACAACGGCAACAGCGTGCTGTGTTCCTCTTGATGCCGCGCCAACAGCCGCAACGTCCAATCCCCCGCTTCTTCGATCTCTTCCTCCAAAGAAGTACCCGAAAAAGACCATCCTTCCGACGCATCCACACCTTGCACGCCTGCTTTTTCAGCTTCTTCCCATCCCTCTTGCTGTTCTGTCGGCTCTCTCAAAAGCTCCTCTTCGTCTGGGGCCACCAACTGAAACACCAAACGGTACGAAGACGCCGCTGCGATCCGCAACGGACGCACCCATGTCTCCGCTTGATTCTTTAACGAACTCAATTCACTCGGTGTCCCCTTGATTTGGTGCGTCGAGCGACACAGCCCTCGCAACCAGCGTTCGTGGACCCGCTCGTCTTCGCGCTTGGTGTCTCGCTGTGTTGTCTGCTTTCTTGTGGCCGGCCCTCGCCCTCGGGCCTGCGTCCGAACCCTTGGCAAGATCTCCACCTCTTCGTTCTGCTCCTTCGGCAGATCCACGATCTTTTCGGCCAAGGCATGCACACACCAGTCCACATAACGCCCCACCCACCGCTCCAAACACGCATGCCGATCCACTTCGGGCGCTGCATCCACCTCCATCTCCGAAAGCGCAAAAAAAACCGCTGGCAACGATCGTTTCAACTCTCCAAAAGCCTTATCCCCCCGATACAACAACGGAGACCAAAAAGCCCTCCATTGCTCCTCCAACGAAAGCGTCGGAACAAACCGCTGTTGGGCCAACAAGCGCCCCACCATCGTCACCACCTGCCCTATCTGCAATATCTCCGCCGAGGGCCAGATATCCCCGCCTAATTCACTGCCCTCTTGCAGATGTTGCAAAAAAGACCACCCTTTCAAACCATCCAACACCAAAACATCCACACACCACGGGCGTAGTTCCAACGCCCCCTCTCTCGGAAAAGTCCCTAGCACCCGCGATTGCGACGGCAGCGGAAGGCCTTGTCGTGTCGGCAACCACGCACACAACATCTCCACCTCGCTCCCTACCAAAAACTTCCCCAACGCACCGTGTTTTGCACTCTTTAACAGTTCTTTTGACTCCGCTGCATACGGATGCAACCACCACTTCTTGCCTCGCGACCGATCTTCCCAAACACGCGCATTCGCCGGACACTCCTCGGTTCTCGTCTCCGCCCACAAAACCAATTGATCCAACCACAAACCCGCATGAAGAAAAAACATCCGCCCTACACCGCTCCTCGTTCCACCGCAACATCGCTTCTTTTCCATCACCGACTCTTCAGCGCGCAAGCCTCCCTTCTGCATCTACCAGTGCCGCCAACAAAAAACAACCCACACGAATGGATGCTGTGTTGGCTCTTTTGTGTTGGCTCTTTTGTAGTGGCTCTTTTGTGGTGGCTCTTTTGTGGTGGCTCTTTTGTGGGGTGCTACCCCACACCCCGCAAGGGAGCTTTGCCCCCTTGACCCCGTATCGGCGGAACGAACAACGGTTTTTCAAACCAACCACGCTGCCGCTTGAAACACCGCGAACACGGGAAGTTTTAAGCGAAATTTAGATCGCTTTTCGATGGGGGTGGCATACAAAATGCCATCTCAGATCGCTTTTCGATGGGGGTGGCATACAAAATGCCATCTCAGATCGCTTT
>CAUJFU010000256.1 GCA_963169055.1 Myxococcota bacterium | reverse complement strand
TTGTTTGGCGGGGGCTGCACTGATGGCTTTTTTGCTTTCAGGATCGCTGTTGAGCAGGTCTTCCATCTCTTTTTCACCGTAGCGACGGCGATTGATGCCGATGGTAAAGTAGCGACCCGTAAGCGAGCTACCCAGCCAAGATATCTGGTAGTCAAGATTGGCGGCGAGGTTGGGTTCGGGGATGCGGAGGATATAAGATGCGTTGTTCAGACCTTCTGGAAGTTTTTCAGCGATCTTGTAGCCGATGCGCTGTTGTCTCATGGTGTCTGTTTTGACAACCGTATTTTCCTCAACCGTGAAGATCTGCGCGCCTCCTCCGATAACGATCTGGGTTCCTTTGGGAACTTCGGGGGGAAAGCTGCCGTTGTCCGTGAAGATGTTCCCTGGTGCAAGCATCCCGCCGTTGCCTGAGTGAATGGTTTTCCACGCGACAGGGAAGGTGCCTCGGATCTTGACGAAGACTTGGGGTCTGTTGCCAACGCGCAGACGAACCACCCGCGCAACGGTGTAGGCTCCGCGATAGGGGCCTGAATTGATATAGAGCGTGTCGCGGCCTCGCACGCCCGGGATAGGCAGCTTTCGATCGCGGAAGTATTGCGCCCCCGTGATCTCGCCATCCTTGCTGCCATGCTCCCATTTGAGGCGGCGCAAGGAGAACTCTTGTTTGCGCTCGATCTCATTGCCTGCCATAAAGATCGTTGGGACGGGCGCTTTGGAAAGAGAACCAGTCACAGCACAACCTGTCTGGAGGAGGCCGAAAAGGGCAACGGCGAAAAGGGGCAACAGGTTTACACGTTCGCTACGGATCATGAACAGACGACTCCTTCCACAAACCAAAAACATCTTCGCCTTATCTCGTAGGATGCGAGCCTTTGGAGACCAAGAGGGGTCTTAAAGCGGCTCGTTCTTGAAAAGTTGCGCTTTGTTGTCGCTATTTTGGAGGGGATTGTCAAGAAGGATGTCACGGATCACATGATAAACTTTGGCCGAGGTCGCAAGGGCAGCGTGTCCACAAGGGATCTCGACATTGTGGGCTCCGTCGAGGCGGCTGCGCTCGGCGGGGCAAACGGCATCATAGGTGCCTGCGATGGCGTGATAATTCGGGCCGATCGGAAGGGGGTCAGCTTGTAGCTCTTTGAGGAAAAAGTTGTCGGGGACCATCTGCCAGACAGAGGGGGCCAACAAACCCATGACCGCGATCCCAAGCATCGTGATCCATGTGCCTTGGTGCGGTGTACCGAGGGTGATCATCTTGCGCACAAATTGATGCCCGCTCAGTTTCTTGATGTAGTACATCCCGATCAATCCGCCCATGCTGTGGCCTACAACGTCGATTTTTTCTAGATCGACCTCGCGCAAGATCCGCTGGATCTTTTGATGGATGCGCAACGCAGATCGCCGAATATCGCCGATATTGAACACGCCCAAGTCGATCGAAAACACCACAAAACCATCGCGCTTGAGCCGCAACTCCATCGGCAACATCGCGCCTCGTGTTCCGAGAAAACCGTGAATCAACAAAACGGGCGGTGTATCGGGCGAAACGCGATCATAAAAATCTCGCGCTTGCAATGAGTTCCCGCGCTGGTATGTGTAGCGCAGATAAGTGATGATCTCGTTGATCTCTTCAAGAGAGATGTTCATCTCGCCTCCTTGACGACGCTGTGTCTGGCGTCCTTGCCTTCGTTTCTCGATACGTTTTGGATCTTTTGTGTGCTTTGTTCTCGGTGGTTCGGTGCAGAGCGCTTGCCTTTTACGGACGAGGCGGCTCGTTTTCTAACCAGATCGTCACAGGACCATCGTTGCAAAGAGACACCTTCATATCGGCCCCAAAGATCCCTGCCTCAACACGCACGCCCTCGATCTGACGGGCGATATCGACCAACCGCGAAAAAAGCACACGCGCTTCTTCGGGCGGCATCGCTTCTCCAAAAGAAGGACGCCGACCCTTGCGACAATCTGCGTACAACGTGAACTGGCTAACCAACAACAGCCCACCCCCTACCTCCAAAAGGGAGCGGTTCATCTTGCCCGCTTCGTCTTCAAAGATTCGCAATTGCATGGCTTTTTGCAAGAGCGCTTGGCCGATCTCTTCTTGATCGCCCTGACCTAACCCCACCAAGATCAACAAGCCTTGCTCGATCTCTCCAACGATCTTTCCCTCCACACGCACGGATGCACTCAACACCCGCTGCAACAACATCCGCATCCGCTCTTGGCTCCTTTTCTTTTTCGTAGGACTTACGCAGTTCGATACGAAAAAGGCCCATGTTCGGGCGCGGGCGGTTCGCGAACCGCCCCTACAACGGGTTGATTCTTCACGGTTTCCCTCTTCGACTGCGTGAGTCCTATTTGATAGGACTCACGCAGTTGGATGGTTTTTGTGGGGTTTCACCCCACGCCCCACAAGGGAGCTTTGCCCCCTTGACCCCGTATGGGCGAAGAGATCGCAGGTCTTTCAAACCCACGGCTCTGTCGCTTGAAACGGCACGAACACGGGGGGTTTTGGCAACAATTCACGACTCATTTGATGGGAGCGCATCCTTCACGTTGGAAACGCGCTGCTTTTCTTGCCTTCCCCCAATCTACCCTGTTCTTCGTCTCCTCTCCACCTGTTTTTCTTCCGCCACACTCATCGCAAACCCACTCCTCCCCCTGCTTTGATCGTGAATTGATTTCAAGAAAAACGTTCTTTTTTTGTTATTTGGTCGATTCATGTTGAAGGATTAACCCTTGATTGCAATCTTTCCCCCATACTCCGATGTTTTGATCCTTGTTCGCCCATCACGCAAAAAAACGCTCATGGCGCGGGGAACATTTTGGCACAAAGATCAGTTCTTTAGAAAAAAACTAGGCAATATGATTGTTGTCGGTGATCCCCTTGCTATTCGTTTGGGTCTTGCTAAGTCTAGTTTTTTTGTAGTGTTTGTGGATTGTTTTGAAAAATGGAACAAGGTGAACCAAAATAAAAAGTTCAAAAGGTCTTGAACTTTTTGAGAGCGTAGAGTATATACGTAAACGAAGAAAGAAATTGGTTCATGTTTGAACGAATGAACGATTTTGAAAATGTCGAACCAAGCAAGCGGGGAGAGCAAGCGATGAATACAGCACTTTTGGCATACAATGAGGCACAAACGGTCGGGATCACAGACTTGAAAGCGTTGTTGCGCCCTCACATGAGTGGCCGGGGTGCGGTCGGTCGCGAATTGGATCGGATGCGCCGACATGACGTGTATGAAACGCTAACAGATACAGAGTTGGTTTCGTTGGTGACGGGCGGTCAGCGCGAGGCATTTGGCGAGTTGGTGTCGCGTTATCGCAGCAAAGTCAATCGTTTGGCACTCAAGATCACCAAAAACGAGATCGACGCACAAGAAGTTGTGCAAGAAGTGTTTTTGAGCGCTTTTTCAAAGCTAGATTCGTTCAAGGGGACGGCAGCCTTTTCGAGTTGGCTGTATCGCGTGGCAGCGAACGGTGCGTTGATGTTGTTGCGATCACGTCGCCGAGAAAACCATGAATCGTGGGATGAGCTGCAACCGCGATACGAAGCGGCTCCACAGGTAGCGTTGTCGACGTCGGCAGATTGGGCCACACAGGCCGATCGCGTTTGTGAGCGCAAAGAGATCATCCGTGTGTTGGGCGATGAGTTCGAGCAGATCCCGGAGCGTTATCGAACCATCTTGATCTTGCGCGAGTTGGACGGCCTATCGAATCGCGAGATATCGGATGTTTTGGGGATCTCGGTGGCAGCGGTAAAGAGCCGCTTGCATCGTGCGCGGATCGCGTTGCGCAAGCGATTGGTGCAGTATTGGCCGGAAGTGGCGCAGTTTGGTATCGCGCACAACGACGAAGACGATAGCGAAGAGTTTGAGATGGATCTGGACTGAGCAACAAGCGTCGAGTGCGTTGTTGCGGTGTTGTGAGTGCTGGGGTGGGGCAGTGGGCGCGGGTGTGTGTTGCGAAAGCGTCGAGTGCATTGTTGCGGTGTTGTGGGTGGTGGGGTGGGTGTGTTCGTCCACACACGAACATCGAGAGAGCTGCTGATCGATTTCGTGCGGTGGGAGGGGTGATTTGGGGTGGTGGCTTGTGCGAAGGTCTTGGAATGATGGCGCGTCGTTTCTATAGTGATGTGAGTTTCGCAGTGGGCCCAAACCCCGTGTTCGAGCCATTCCAAGCGGCAGAGTTGTTCGTTTGAAAAACGGCTGTTCGTTCCGCCGATACGGGGTCAAGGGGGCAAAGCTCCCTTGTGGGGTGTGGGGTGAAACCCCATCAAACCCAGCCACGAAACAGTCCATGCGCGACCGCGCATACGAGGCGGAAGGGTGATCCCCACAAAACCCAACCGTGTAACCCGTAGCGAACGAAGAAGACGAACAGGTCAAAGAACAAGAACAGCGATTTGTGCCGTGGGTTCGAGTCGAAACGGCATCGCGCAAACCGAGGGAGACAGCGATGGGTTTTTGGAAGCGATTGGTTCGGGTGGTGAAGGCGAATCTCGGTAGTCTCTTGTCCAAGGCAGAAGAGCCAGAAAAGATGTTGGAGCAGTTGGTGGAGGAGATGCGCGAACAGCTCCAAGAAGCCAAGCGCCAAGTTGCGTTGGCGATCGGGGACGAAAAACGCTTGCACAAGCAATGGATGGAAGAAGACAAGCAAGCCGAAACAAGGGAAAGTCAAGCGATGCGTGCTTTGCAAGTGGGCGACGAAGAGTTGGCAAAAGCGGCGTTGTTGCGGAAAAAACAGCATGAAGAGTTGGCGCGTGAGTACCAAAAGCAGTGGGAGATCCAAAAAGAGGCGGTCGAAAAGCTCAAGACCGCGCTGCATGCGCTCAATCAGAAGATCGAAGAAGCTGCGCGCAAGAAAACGCTGTTGCTTGCGCGCAAACAGCGGGCAGAAGCGCAACAAACCGTTCAACAGACGGTGACGGGTCTGAGCGATCAATCGGCGTTTGAGACCTTTGATCGAATGGCCGAAAAGATCGATGTGTTGGAGGCGCAAGTCGAAGCCAACCACGAATTGAGCATGGAGATCCAATCGCAAGATCTCGATGCACGCTTTCGCAAGTTGGAAAACCAACATCCCGATGTCGACGATGCTTTGGCTGCTTTGAAAGCCAAGATGGCCACAGGCTCCAAAGAAGCGACAAAAGAACCCGCCCGAGAAACCGCCAAAGAGGCTGTGAAAGAAAAAGAGCGGGTGATGCGGGACGAAGAACGCTGGTGAAGTGGAAAACGTTGGAGGCGGGGGAGGGAAAATGCCGAGGGTGCGGAGGATTGGGGGGAGATCTTCGGGGCGGATTAGGCTTCTGCGGAGGAAGCGTTGATTTCGTCGTTGTTATTAGGCTTCTGCGGAGGAAGCGTTGATTTCGTCGTTGTTGTTGGTGGTGGATTCCGAAGAGATCTCGCGTTCAAGGACTTCTTCGAGGGCGAGCTGCATATCGTCGACGAAGCTGAACTCCATTTCATCGCGGGCTTCGGCGGGGACTTCTTCGAGATCTTTTTGGTTCTTTTTGGGGAGGACGACTTTACGGATGCCGGCGCGATGGGCCGCGAGGACTTTTTCTTTGATCCCACCGACAGGAAGGACGCGACCGCGCAAAGTGATCTCGCCCGTCATGGCGACATCTCCGCGCACACGGCGGCCTGTGATCAGAGAGATGATCGCGGAAAGCATTGCAACACCGGCGCTAGGGCCTTCTTTGGGGATGGCACCCGCAGGGACGTGGATATGGATATCCCATGTTTTGTGGAAGTCGGCGGGGACACCGAGATCTTTGGTGTTGGAGCGGATGTAGGCAAGTGCGGCTTCCGCAGATTCTTTCATGACTTCGCCGAGTTTGCCTGTGAGGGTGAGTTTGCCGTTGCCGGGCATGCGGGTGGCTTCGATGAAGAGGAGATCGCCACCTGTCGGGGTCCATGCGAGGCCGGTGGCGACGCCGGGCATACGGGTGAGTTCGGCGGCTTCGGGGAAGAACTTGACTTGGCCGAGGTAATCGCCGACTTGTTCGGTATCGATCTGATGGCCGGAATCATCGCCTTTTGCGACTTCGACAGCGATCTTGCGGCAAACGGATCGGATCTCTCGTTCGAGTTGACGGACGCCTGCTTCGCGGGTGTAGCTTTCGACGATGTGCTTGATGGCTTCGTCGGTGATCTCGGCGTGTTTTTCTTTGAGTCCGTGATCTTTGACTTGTTTGGGGACAAGGTGATCGGTTGCGATATGGAGTTTTTCTTGCCAAGTGTAGCCAGAGAGTTCGATGATCTCCATGCGGTCGCGCAAAGCGGGCTGGATGGGGTCGAGCTGGTTGGCGGTACAGATAAAGAACACGTTCGAGAGATCGTAGGAGACCTCAAGGTAGTGATCGGAGAAAGCGTTGTTTTGCTCGGGGTCAAGGACTTCGAGCAGGGCGGAGGATGGGTCGCCGCGGTAGCTGGTGCCGAGTTTATCGATCTCATCGAGGATAAAGACGGGGTTGATGGTTCCGGCCTTGCGCATACCTTGGACGATACGCCCGGGCAGAGCGCCAACATAGGTGCGGCGGTGTCCTCGGATCTCGGCTTCATCGCGCACACCTCCGAGGGAGATGCGGATGAATTCGCGTCCGAGGGCGCGAGCGATCGAGCGACCAAGGGAGGTTTTTCCGACGCCGGGGGGGCCTGAGAAGCAAAGGATGGGGCCTTTTTTCTCTGGATTGAGTTTGCGAACGGCGAGGTGTTCGATGATGCGTTGTTTGATCTTGTCGAGTCCGTAGTGATCTTCGTTGAGGATCTCGTTGACGCGATCGAGGTTGAGGTTGTCTTCGGTGGCTTTGGTCCAAGGGAGGTTGGACAGCCATTCGAGGTAGGTCTTGGCGACCATGTATTCGGCTTGTGCGGGGTTCATTGCGCGCAAGCGATTGAGTTCACGATCGGCCATCTCACGGGCTTCTTCGGGGAGTTCGGCATCTTTGAGTTTTTTCTCAAGGGTTTCGATATCAGCGGTTTTGTAGTCGTCTTCGCCGAGTTCTTTTTGGATGGCTTTGAGTTGCTGGCGAAGGATCGTTTCGCGCTGGCTTTTGGCGACATCATCGCGCAGATGGTTTTCGATCTCTTTGCGCACAGAGAGGACTTCTTTGATGCGGCTAAGCATCTCGAGCGTGGTATCGAGGCGCTCTTTGAGATCGAAGGTGCTGAGGATCTTCATCTTGTCATCGAGAGAGATATCGAGCGTCGAAGCGATCATATCGGCGAGTTGGCCGGGTTCTTTGATCTCGGAGAGCATTTTTTCTGCGCCGCGTGGTAGTTCGGGCGTCAGTTTGATCACTTCGCGGGCGACTTTGCGCAGCGTTTGATCGAGGGCGCTGAGTTGGAGATCTTCCTTGTCGCTTTGATCGTTGATGGTGGTGACTTCGGAGATCCAGTAGGGGTCATCCGTGAGGATGCGTTCCAATACGATGCGCTGGATACCTTGGACCATCAGGCTGTAGGTGTTGCGGCCAGTTTTTTGGATTTTAAGGATGCGGGCAAGCGTTCCAATTCGGTAGAGATCTTCTTCGCTGGGGTCTTCGATCTCTGGGTCTTTTTGGGTGACGATCGCAAGCAGCGTCTCGGTTGGATCGGCTGCTTTAATCAAGGCGATCGACTTGGGACGCCCGACATTCAGGGTAATCACACCGCCGGGGAAAAAGACTCCGTTGCGTAAGGGGAGCAGCGGTAGTGATTGCTGGCTTTCTATGGACATGCGATGGACTCCTTATTGGACGATGGTGTATCGCAGCTCAGATACCGTATGTTTCCATAATCATGGCTGTACGGGCCAAATGAGAGGCTTTGATCTTGGGTGGTGGTTGGGTGGTGGTTCGTTCTTTCGGTGTTGGTCTCCGAAGCGGGGTGGCGCTTCGTTGGGTTGTGTGGCTCCGTGGGGAGCCTAAGATCGGGCGCAAACACAACATCACCAAAAAAACAGCCCTTGTATCGGCTAGAAGCATAGTACCGAGGGAGGGGGGTGTCAAGAAAAGCATTCCGACCATCATAGAAGGCTTCGCGATGCACTGCAAGCCTTTTTTTTGGCAGGTTGTCTCTGCGCTTGCCTAGGATGCCGGTGGAGAGTTTTTGGTTGCGTTTTTGGGTGAAGTGTCATCCGCGCTCTCGGATCAGGGTTGGCGCAGTCGACGAGATCAAGAAGGCGAGACAGCAGGTGGTGTTTGATGAAAGTGTCGGAGTGCGCGCATGACTTCGTTTGAAGGGGCGATCAGACGGGGGCTTTCGGGGGGGAGAGCGTCAAGAAAGACACTGCCATAACTTTTTTCGACGACGCGATTGTCGAGGATCAAGACGGTTCCTCGGTCTTGTTTTCCTCGGATCAATCGGCCAAAACCTTGTTTGAATTTGATGGTGGCGGAGGGGACGGTGTAGCGCAAGAAAGAGTTTTCGCCACGACTTTCGAGGGCTTCGACACGCGCTTCGATCAGGGGATCGGAGGGGACGCGAAAGGGCAGGCGCGTGAGGATCACATTGCACAGGGCGCGGCCTTGGACGTCGACGCCTTCCCAAAAAGAGTCAGTGCCGAACAACACGCTGCGTTCTTCTTCGATCTTGCGTTGGAGCAAGATGTGACGGGGCATTTGGCCTTGACACAGAGAGCGGATATGGAGGCGTTCGAGGCGGGGAGCAAGGCGTTCGTAGAGAAAGCGCAAGAGTCCGAAAGAGGTACAAAGCACAAATGCCCGGCCATCCGAGATCTCAAGTGATTGAAAGATGATCTCGCAGATCGCGTCTCGAAATTGTGGTGCGTTGGGGCCGGGTAGATCGGTTGGGATCCCGATTAGGCTTTGTGTCGCGTAGTCAAACGGAGACGGAAACATATCGCTATACACCCGACTATCGGGGAGATCTTGCATACCGAGGCGTTGTTGGAGGAAGGAAAAGTCTTTTTGTCCCGTGGTGAGCGTGGCCGAAGTGAGGGCGATCGTTCCAAAGTGATCGTAAAGCATCTTGCTGAGGGGGGTAGCGACTTCGAGGGGGGCTGCTTGGAGGCGCAAGCGCCCATCGGCTTGGGTTTGGGCTTCAAACCATCGTACCAAGACGGCCTCGTCTTCGGCGTTTGCGCTGCCTTCGTCGGCCTCGTCTTCCGAAAAAAACAGATCGAGCGAGGCGCTTGCGCTACCGAGGCGATTGACGGCAGCACCGATCTCCATCAAGGGGCTGCTCAGGTCTTTTTCGATGACCTTGGCTTGGTCTTCGATGTCAGCGGCAAACTTCATCAGCTCCTGCAACAGATCGCGGATCTGTTGGCTCCAACCAAGCCCCATCTCGCAGATGTCTTGCCACGGGCCTTGTTTGCGAAATGACGGGGTGACGCGGACTTTGATCAATTGCGGCGTATTGTTGTCTGCATCCACCAACAGGCTGCGGATGCGTTGCTCGATGCGAAGGGTGTTTTCGCGCAGGCGACGAACTTCGGGGATCAGCTTTTCAAACAGCGTCTGTTGGAGGGGGCCGACGCCTTTGATCTTGTGGTGATGTTCTTGAAGGAGGCCACCGATCTGTCGCAACAGGCCGGTCTCTTCTTGTTTTTTGGTGCGAAGAAGTTTTCCGAGACTTTGAAGCACACCAAAGGGGGTGATCTGAAAGCCCAAAAAGGCGCTTGCTGCGTCTTCGATGTTGTGTGCTTCGTCCAGTACGATGCGGTGGTAAGGGGGCAACAGGGCGGGTGTATGGAAGTTTCCGCTGCTTTCGCGCAAAGCCAGATCCGCAAACAGGACGTGATGGTTGGTCACGAGGATATCGGCATCGGCTTGTTGGCGGCGAGCGATGTAGTAAAAGCAGCTTTTGTAATGTTCGCAGCGCGTGCGTTGGCAAGCGTCACCGTCGGCTTGAAGGCGCGACCACAGCGCATCATCGGGCAAAAAGGACAGCGAGGACTTGTCGCCTGTGGTGGTGTTTTGCGCCCATTCATGGAGGCGATGGAGTTGTTTGCGTTGTTCTTCGTCTTGCTCGATCTGGAGTTCTGCGCCGACTTGGTGGACGCGACGGATGCAAAGGTAGTTGTTTCGGCCTTTGACGAGCGAGGCTGTGAAGGGGATATCGAGGACTTCTTGGAGAAAGGGGATGTCTTTGTAGAAGATCTGTTCTTGAAGGTTGATGGTTTTGGTGGAGACCACGACGCGCTCACGGTTGCGATGCGCCCAATAGACGGAGGGGATCAGATACGCGAGAGACTTTCCTGTGCCTGTCCCTGCTTCGACCATGTAGATGTGATCGTGGTTAAAGGCTCGCACCATCCCGCGCAACATGGCGATCTGTTCGTCACGTTGCTCGTAGCGCGGAAGTTTTCGGGCCATCGGCCCTCTCGGACCAAGTAGCGCGGTGATCTCTTTTTCGTCGAGTGGAACGAGGCTTTCCGCTTCTTGCACGCCTTCAACAATTTGATGGGCGTGTTCCACTTGGTTATCGATCAGCAGATAGCCGATGCCCTTTTCGTCGAAGCGACGGGCATATTCTTCGTCTTGTTGGGTGGGAAGCAGTTGAGCATCCGCGTGGTTGTGGAGTACCACTTCGCCTGTTTTGGGCGTGGAAAACAGCAGCATCGGTGCGCGTGGGCCTTCCTTGCATACAGCTTTGACGCGAGCGATCTTGCCGTTTTGGTCGAGCTGACCGACGAAATACGCCCCCCCTTCGTTCTTTCGCAAGGCAGCCCGAAGTTTGGCGACTACTTCGTGGGTCATGTATTGATCGAGGGTTGGCAAGGCCATCTCCTTCGTCTGCTGTGGGGATACGTCGTGGGCGTTGTAGCAAAGGCTTGGGTTCTAGCGTGACAGCAGCGGCCATCCTGTGACATCACCGCGCTTTTTTTCGGGACTTGTGTTTTTTGAAATAGGCGTGCAATAATGCAAGGTCTTTGATGTGGCTGTCTTCTAAGTCGATGAAAGACAAGTTGTTTTCGTTTAGCATGGGGCTTTGTGATGAGAGCATTGATTCGTTTGATGATGTTTTTGTGTTCTTTGGCGGCGATCTCTGTCGCTGTGGTGGCCTGCCCAAGCGGTACGGGTGGAAATTGCACAAAGAATGAAGAGTGTACAGGGGGTCAGATCTGCAAAGACGGCAAATGCACCACCACAAGCAACGTTGAAAACGTCGGAGATACGGATGGAGACGGCGGTGGATCGGACACGCCCCCACCCAAGCCTTGCACCGACGACTTCGATTGCCCAGAGGACAAACGCTGCGCCAACAAAGTCTGCGCCGATTATCCGACCTCTTGCACCAAAAACGAAGAATGTGGCTTGGGCCGTAGCTGTGTGGGCGGAAAATGCGGCATTACCGCTTGCGAGAGCGATGTCCAATGTTCTACGGGAACCGTTTGTGATCTCGCCACCAAGCGCTGCAAAAAAACCAAAACGTGCGAAAAGTCCGAAGACGACTGCGGTTCGGGCATGGTGTGTGACTCCTGTCGAAAAGTTTGCACCGCCAAGCCCACAGGAGCCGTCTGCAACGAAGACTTCAACTGCGATATCGACAAAGAGTTTTGTGACAAATGCGTTCGCGCTTGCAAAACGCGCAAAGCCCCTTGCCAGCCTTGTCTCGAAAGCCGCGAGTGTGGCGAAGAAAAAGACCTTTGTGCGCCCTCCCAAAGCGGCCAACGCTACTGCGCTGTGGCCTGCCAAAGCGGTGCGTTTTGCCCCTCTGGATACAAGTGCGAAGAAGTCGATCATCCCGATCAATCGGGTCAAAAAGTCAAGCTTTGTTTTCCCGCCTCTGGAAACTGCGCCAGCCCGGGGGAATGCTCAAGCAGCGCTGATTGCAAAGGCAGTCAGATCTGCGACCCCAAATCCAAAACCTGCATCGCTGGCTGCAAAGACAACGCCGAATGTACCGAAGGCAAAAAATGCTGTCGTGGCCGTTGTACCGCTCCATGCGCAAGCAACAGCCAGTGTCAAGGCCAAGAAACATGCACAGGCGGTTGTTGTAAGCTCGATGGTGAGTGCGAGACCAGCAAAGATTGCCCCGATAAAAACTACTGCAACCCCCAAACGGGCTTGTGTACGCCCGGATGCTTGCTCGCAAGCGACTGTGGCTTGCCTGATCCTCAAAAGTCCCGCTGCCGCTTCCTTTGCGAAAACAAGAGCTGTGTCGAAGACTGCCGTTGTACCGACCAGCAGCTTGATTGCGGGCCGATCCGCTTCTGCCCCAAAGACGACAACAACCCCGCCGAGATCAAGCCTTGCCGAAAACCCGAAGGCCCCACTTGCATCCGTTGCCAAGCCGATGCCGATTGTGGCTGCAAACAAGGCGATGATTGCAAGTTTGTCTGCACGCGCAAAGCCTGCCAAGCCGACGCCGATTGCGCTGGAATGCCCAATGGAGCGACCAGTTGCTATAACCAACGCTGTTCGACCAAACAAGTCTGTAACACAGACGCAGAATGTCCCGCAGGCGAAAAGTGCGAAAACAAAAAATGCGGTGAAAACTGCAACAACCGTTGCCTCGACCTCGGTCAAGCCGGTAAACGCTGCTTTACAGGCTGCGATCCCAAGGGCGACGGCAAAGAATGCGCTTCGCGCCTGAGCTGCGTCGAACTCCTCCCCCAAGAAGCCCAAGGGCCGAAATGCGAATTCGACGGAAAGAAACGCTGCAAACTCGATGCGGATTGCAGCGGAAACACCCCACGATGCGGACCCGACGGCTACTGTAGCTCTTGTCCCTCAGGGCAGATCTGCCGTGGCTTCAATAAGCTCGATCCACTCGACCTGATCTGTATCGCAGCTCCCCCCACCATGTGCGCCGATTTTACAGGCGCGATCTGTGAGATGGGCGGTTTCTAATTTGTTCGCGTGTGCCTCTCAAACGAACCTCCGCTTGACTTGTCCAGAACCACAAGCATGTTGTACTGGTCGCTCGTCAAACTCCCGAACGAACCTCCGCTTGACTTGCCCCGTCGTAGCCTCGCCTTCTTTCGCTTGGAATGTCTCGGCAGATTCTTTGCGGTCTTTTTTCTCTTGTGGCACGAACAGATTGTGCTTATACAGGCCCACGCATCTTTGCTCTGTTTTCTACGCAGGACAGAGCGCTGTTTTGGGTGTTTTGCAAAAAGCCCCTATCTGTCGAGGTTTTGAATGATGGTCTCGATCTTTTGGCGTTTTCCTCGCTTGCTTTCGACCTTGGTTTGGCCGCACAAAGCACAACCGTTTCGCCGCTCCATGCGCAGGGTTGTGTGTTCGTGGATGGTCGGTGCTTTGTTGCTTTCGTACCTTGCGGGTTGTCGCAAAGGAAGCCCCGAGCTTGGCGCAAAAGAGGCCCCCAACCCCTTGGTCGCGAAACAACTCACGGGGATCTCAGGCACCCAAGTGGCCCGAAATGCCGCAGAGATGCTCAAAGGCGCGTCCGTTGATCCTGCCGTCATCAACAAAGCGATGGGCGGATTTGTCTATCAAGCCACCAGTTCTTACTCTTCAACGCGCAAATCGCGCACGGTGAAGTTCAGTGAAAAAGTTCACATTACACAACACCCTGAGGGGCCTTTTCATCTTCTTATGAACAACGACCAACAAAAATCAGCCGAAGTCATCTGGCACGCTGAAAAGCTGTATTGGCGCGGCAAAGGCCGCCCGTTCCGTGTGACTTCGGAAGACGTGGAGATGGCGCGACGTTGGCAAGTCCGTAGTCACGGACAATGGCGCGCATTGGTCGCTATTTTTGGCGAATCGATCCAACTCGAAGATCAAGGTGAGGAACAAGTGGCAGGTCGTACCTGTCGGGCTTATCGCATCACGTTGCGAAGCGTCACAGATGCTTCGTTGCCCGAGATCCCCGAAGGTACGGCTTGGTCTGGTAAACTTCCTGAACACACACGCGGAAAAGCTGCCAACAAGCCTCGCCTCCCGTCGCAAGCCAGTGGAACCCTTTGTGCAGATCTCCAACTCGGTTTTCCGCTCAAAGTCAAATTTCAAGGCCGTTATCGCGTCGGAAAAGACGAAGCCGATGTGGCCGTGACATTGGATGCCTCCTTTTCTCTCGCATCCTCCGAGCCGATCAAGCCCCCCAAGGCCGTCGTCACAGTCTCGCGTGAACCCGAACCCTTAGATGCCTTTGCCAAAAAGAAACCCACCTTTTTTCTCGAACCGCCTGCACGCCGTCCAGAAGGAGGCCAGTAACCGCAGGCAAAAGGAGTAAATACTAGTTGACAGAAACAATCATATTTGCTACTTCATGCCGAGTGAAGTTCATGGGAGGCAAAGAGATGGAACTGTTGTCAACGAAAAAAACCTGTGAGATATTGGGTATACATCCAAATACGTTGAGGAAGTGGGCAGATGAAGGAAAGATCAAACACATCAAAACAGACGCTGGACAGCGGCGATATGATGTTGCCTCTTTTCTGCAATCAAGTACCCATCGAAGAAAGATTGTTTATGCCCGTGTCTCCAGCCGAAACCAAAAAGACGATCTCGCAAGCCAAGTCCGCGAATTGCGGGAACGCTACAGCGAGCACGAAGTCATCGAAGACTTCGGAAGTGGGCTCAACTTCAAGCGCAAAGGACTGCACGCCCTACTGGACGCCATCCTGTCTGGAGATGTCTGCGAAGTTGTTGTCGCTCACCGAGACCGCTTGTGTCGGTTCGGATTTGAACTCATCGAACACTTGGCCAACAAACACAACTGCCGCATCGTGGTTCTCAACGACACTTCGCTCAGTCCTCAAGCCGAACTTACACAAGATTTGCTTGCCATCCTTCACGTTTTTTCCTCCCGACTTTTCGGCCTCCGACGATACCGTCGTGCGATCAAAGAAGATAAGGATCTACCCCAAGCCGCAGACGACGAGGCATTGGAATCGTTATAGCGGCCTCGCTCGTTTTTGGTTTAACGAGGCCGTCGCTTTTCTCCGTCAAGAAGGGACGAAGGCGTCACTTGCAGAAGTCCGTCACCTTCAAAAACGACCCTATGCACCGTGGGCGTTCGACTGCCCACAGCGCATCCGTGAACACGCCATGTCGGATGCGGTCGAAGCCGTCAAAAACGCCAAAGCAAAATACAAGAAAACAGGTGAGGTTCAAGAAGTATCGTGGCGCACAAAGAAAGATCCCCATCAAGGGTTCGGCTTTGACGCTGCCTCGATTCAACAGGACTCCCTGTTTTCGGTGTTGAAAGATAGACTGCACTTTCACGCTCCCGAAGGAATCCCCGGCGGAAGTTTGGAAGGAACCCGCATCGTCCGTGAAAACGGTCGATGGTTCGCCATCGTTCCCAACCCGCGCCAAGTGGTGAAGCCCGAAAACCAAAGGCAGCCGCTCGTCGCCCTCGATCCCGGTGTGCGAACCTTCATGTCTTTGTATGGGTTCGGTTTCTATGGCGACTTTGGCAAAGGTGATTTCGGAAGAATCCGTCGCCTTTGTCACCACCTCGATGCGCTGATGGGCAAGATGGCAGTGGCCAAAAGCAAGAAGAAGCGTAGCCTGAAACGGGCAAGTCAACGCTTGCGGTGGCGAATCCACGCTCTGGTGGATGAACTGCATAAGAAGGTGGCGCATTTCCTTGTCACACGATTCGAAGTGATTTTGTTGCCGACGTTTGAAACACAAGAGATGGTGTGCAAACTCAACAGCAAAACAGCGCGTGCGATGATGACGTGGGCACACTTCCGCTTCAAGCAGCACCTCAAGGCAAAAGCCGAAGAATACAGCGCAATCGTGCTAGACGCCAACGAAGCCTATACCAGCAAAACGTGTTCTTACTGTGGAAACATCCAACACATCGGCAGCAAAAAGCGTATGCGTTGTTCCTGTGGTGTGGATGTGGATCGAGATCACCAAGGCGCTCGTGGGATCTTCCTGCGGGCTTTGACGGTTGCGTCCCCCTCCTCCGAGGGGCTTTGCCTAGCAGGTGTTCAACATCTGTTAGCGAAAATGTAACAGCGATGCGTTTTATGGAGAAAGCTGTGATCGTACAACAAGCACAACAAGAACATGCCCCCTCGACCTTGGACTTTGCGATGGACTTGGTTCATTGGGCCGAAGATAAAAAAGCCGAAAATATCCACCTCTACGAGGTCGGGGATCTTTGCTCTTACGCAGATTACGTTCTGATCTGTAGTGGAAACTCTGATCGCCACGTCTCTGCCATCGCAGAAATCCTCCGCGAAGAAGGCAAACACGCAGGACATATACCGCTCGGTGTCGAAGGTCTGCACAAAGCACATTGGGTCTTGCTCGACTTTGGCGACGTCGTGGTCCACATCTTCCTCGGGCCTGTGCGGGATTACTACGACCTCGATCGTCTGTGGCCTGCAAAAGCCAAGATCTGGTCGGGTGGTGAACCTGCTTCGACGCCAGAAAGCGAGGACGACGACGATCTCTAAGATCGCGTCTGACCGATGAAGATCGCTATTCTTGTGATGGGCCGGCTCAAAGACCGCTACCTCGAAGAAGGGATCGAGACTTATCTACAGCGTCTCCGTCTCTACTGTCCGATCGAATTGATCCGCCTTAAAGAAGAAAAAAAGACCAACGCTGCAAGTGAACCGCGTGCGATACAGATCGAAGGCGAGCGCATCCTCGCCCAAGTCGGCGAAGGCGACACGCTGATCGCGCTCTCCGAAGAAGGTCGCCGCCTTGACAGCCAAGCATGGGCCGCCACGATGCAATCCTCCCTCGATGCTTGTCGTGGTCGCCTGTTGTTTGTGATCGGCAGCGGAGCCGGCCTCGCTCCCGAAGTCAAACAACGCGCCGATATCCTCTTGTCCCTCTCCCCCATGACTTTCCCCCACCAAATCGCGCTGTTGCTCCTCGCCGAGCAACTCTACCGCGCTTGGACTCTCCTCAAAAACGAACCCTATCACCGCTAAACACCCATCGCACCGACGCTGCTCTCCCCTTCTCGCCTGCTCTTCCCAATGCCTCGTCTTTTTTGTGGAGCAGTTGGCACACCTTTTCCATGAGGGCCTGCTGACGTCATAAGAAATCCTGTTGCTGTGTGATGGTGTGCGTTTGATCCTCCATGTCCCTATAGACGGGCGGTTCGCGAACCGCCCCTACATCACGCGATCACACAACATGCGGATTTCGTGTCACTTCTATCCGAGCAGACCGTTTTTACACGAGCATGTGCAAAATGCTCGAATCGTCCGCCCGAATCGCAATTCACAAACATTCGTTCTTGGAGGTATCCCATGAACAGACCCGCAAAACAACTTATCGTCTCGCCAAACCACCCAACACAAGCAGCACCCCAACCTGTCTTTTCTCGGGATCTGAATGCGCCGAACCATCGGTCTTTTCAACTCTGGCGCGAGATCGGGGAGGGATTGCGGATGTGTGGAGAAGGCTTGTTGGCGTTGTTGTATCCGCCGCGTTGTGTGGGGTGTGCGGAGCCGTTGGTGATCGATCGTTCGGGAGATGTGTTGTGTGCTTGTTGCAAAGAGGGGTGCTGGTCGTTGCGTGATGGGGTGGTTTGTGAGCGATGTGCCGCGCCGATGCGAGAGGGCGAGCGTTTATTTCATCGGTGGCATCGGCGAGATCAGTCGATGTCATGGTTGGAGGACGAACCGAGCGAGAGTTATTCTGCTGCGTGGTGGGATGCAGCGCATGAGACGCGTGGCCGTTGTGTTTCGTGCCGAGGAGAAGGCGTAGGCGTCGAGCGATGCAGGGCATTCTTTGCGTATGCAGGGACGATCCGTGCGCTGTTGCGGCGCTGGAAGTACCAACGCGATCTAGACGCAGGGGAGGGCCTTTGTGCGATCGTTCAAAAAGAATCGGTCGTGTGGTCCGAAGTTCTCGATCAATACGATATCTTGGTGCCTGTGCCGATGTCGCGAAAGCGTTTGCGTTGGCGTGGGTTTCATCCTGCGTGGAGGTTGGCGCAAGCCTTGGGGGCAAAAAGCCGATGCGACGGTCATCCTGAGATCTTGTTGCGAACTCAAGAAGAACAAACCCAAGTGGGATTGGATGGTGCAGCACGTCGGACCGCGCTTGCGGGGCAGATCACGCTTGCGCCTTGGGCGAAGCAAAAGCTCCACAACAAACGCGTGTTGCTGGTGGACGATGTGATCACGACAGGTGCGACACTTGCGGCGTGTGCAGAGGCCCTTCGCCTTGGGTCTCCTGCGAAGGTTGATGCAATGGCCTTGTGTCGGGCGATTTAGTGATTTGGGACTAGAGGATCTCGAACTCGCGGCAAAAGATCAAGACGCGCCCGACGACGTGGTCTTCTTCAAAGTAGGCGCGGCGGTGTTGCGTATTTGGGTAATTGTATAAGCAACGCCCACCTTGTTCGGGTTGAAAAAAGATGCACTCTTCGCAACAAAATCGGAGGCGTAAGCGCTCAGCTTCTTCCAAAAAGAGCGCCGTCACAGGCCCTTGAAGAGGGGTAAAGGTGGGGGCTTGTTTGCTGGTCATCGTCCAAAACGCTCCTTGGTCGGCTGTTTTTTTCTTTGGGTGTGGTGCCGCTGCTGTGGTATCTTCACGCTGCGGGTGCTTGTCTTCTTCCCCGATCCACCGATGTTTTGGTGAGTAGGCGATCTCTTCGGATGTTGAAGCCTTTTGCGCATCCACGACACTTCCACCGACGCACTTTAACCAAGAGCCTCTCGTTCGATCAACTGTTTTGAGATGCGTTGCTGACCGAGGCGGATCCCAAATCCTCGAAGAGTGGAATCACAGAAGCGATATAGGCGAATCCTTTCCTTGCATACAAGCGTGGGTTAGAAAAGCGGGTGTTTGAGATGCGACGATGCGTTAGAGAAGTGGGTGTTTGAAATGCGAACATTGCGGTGGCTTCGTTGGTTTGTGCTTTGTTTTTTGGTTTGTGGTGTTGTGGGAGGGTTGCTGTTGGCGTGCGGGCAAGAACCCTTGGAGCAACGTCAACAGCCGATCATCGGAGGGAAAGAGGATCTGAGCCATCCAGCCGTTGGTGTGCTGACCACGAACACGTTCACGCCGTTTTGTACGGCGACGCTGATCGCACCGCGTCTGGCGCTTACTGCGGCGCATTGTCTCGATATCGCCAAAGCACTCAACCTCAAGCTGCGTTTTCGCATCGATCTTCCAAGTCAAGCTGCGACGGGCTTTGATCAACATTTCGTGGACGTCGAGAACACTTCTGTCCATGCCCAATGGGCGCCCTCGACGCTCTCTTTTGATCACGATATCGCCTTGTTGCGCTTTCGTGAAGCGATCCCGTTGATCCAGCCGATGGCGTTGTATCCGAATGCGATGGAGGGCGATTGGCTTCAAAAGCGCATCACAGCCATCGGTTATGGGCTGCTCCAAACGCGGCCTCAGATGATCGAGGCCAAACGAAAACACTCGGTCAGTCTGCCGATATCTGCGGTGATCCCGTCTTTTTTTCGCGTGTTTGAAGCAAACAAAAGCCCATGCAGCGGCGATTCTGGCGGTCCTGCATTGTTCCAAGAGGGCGAACAGCTTTCGATCCTTGGGGTGGCTTCGCATGTGACGGGTTCCTTGGCTGCACCCAACCAACCTGCTTGTGATGGCATGACGGCGTATCTGCGGATCGATGTTTATCAAGCGTGGCTAAAACCGTTTTTGGAGGAGCCGCAAGGGCTATGCAAGCAAGATAGCGATTGTACCGCACCTCAGCGATGCCGCGATCATACGCGATTCGAAGAGCCCTGCTCGAAAGAATCGGAGCGCTGCATCTGCCTTTCACCCGGAACCATCGAAGAAAAACAAGCCTGTTCTTTTGCGCGCCGCTGCAAGGACGGTTTGACTTGCCAACAGGACAAAGAGCAATCCATCCACGCTTGTCGACCTGCTGGTTGCGGCTGTCAACTCGCACCCCCTCCCTCCGAACTCTCGCTGTATGCGCTGCTTACGCTGTTTGCGCTGGTGTGGCGCCGACGTCTCTTGTAGAAACCCAGTCCACTGCGGCTAAACAACGGATCGTTGCGGGTTAGATGGTGAGACCAGCGGTGATCATGATGGCCCAAGTGAGGGTGTTTCGCTGTTGGATGCGGCGTCCGATGCCATCGAGATCGCGGACGTGGTAGGGGTATTCTTCGTCGGTTCCGGGGTTGACGTAGCCGTTGCCGTCTTTGTCGACGCCGCGTTTGGCGTAGGTGACAAAGAAGGGAGGGGTATAATCGACGCGCCCTTCGACACGGATCAGGCCGTAGCGTGCGAGGCGGAAGAGGAAAGCCGCCATCCCGCCGTAAGTAAAGGATTGTTCGTGATCGGTGATCAGACTTTGACGGGTAAAGGTTTCGCCGACGCGGGGCTGATAAGCCGAGAGGAAGTCGGTAAACATCGTATAGTCGCGGCCTTCAAAGCGGCCTGTAAAAGAAAAGCGCAGATCGAGGGCGAGTTTTTGTTCGCGGGCGAGGTTTTCCCACATGACGATCTCGGTTCCAAAGAGCAGACCGCCGTGATGCCCGGGTGCAAGGGCTTCTTCGATCACGCGAGGGGTTTTCGCATCGGCCCCTGTCGCAAAGCGTTGTAAGCCTTCTTTGACGTTCTGTTCGACGAGGTAGAGTTTGTACCAGATCTGCACGTAGGGATCGAAGATCGAGATGCGCTTGCTGAGCGAGACATTGAAGTGGAGGACGTGTGCGCCGCGCCCAACGCCAGCACCACCGCTAGGTGTAAAGGCTCGCGGATCGCCCGGAGCCCAGACTTCGCCGGTGGGAAGGGTCCATTCGATGCCCAAGACCCAGCTTGCTTTGCCGCGATCGCGAGCATCGTTGAAGACGCCCCAGCGTAGGCCGAGAGAGAGGTCGCCGAGTCCAAAACCGTGGCGGGCGGTGGCTTCTTCGTTGTTGAGGGAGCTGGAGGGGATGATATTTTCTTTGACGAGGGTGGCGTTGGCAAAACGCTGATCGGCGCTGTTGGTGCGGATGTTAAACTGTTCGGAGAAGATTAAGGGAACGTTGACAAAGAGTTCGAGATCTTTGTAAAGGCCGATGGCAGCGCGGATATCCATCTTGTGTTGGAATCGCGAGAGATCGAATTCGGGGGCGTAGTCAAAGAAGCGGTCGTCGTAGGGCGAGCGGCCCGGGCGCGGCGGAGTGCGGCAGGAGCGGTTGTAGGCGGGATCGCTAGAGACGCGGCAGTATTCGCGGGCGATCTCTGCGGAGGTGGATTGAAACTCATAAGAGACGAACAAGCGAAAGCCGAAAGGCCGTCGATTTTCGGGATCGAAGGAGTCCGTGACGTCTGTGATAAACGCCGCAGATGCTATGGCAGGGCCGACCAACAAGATCGTGAGACACAACAAGCTCCGAGCAAGGAGCATAGACCATCGACTCATCACGCGCCTCCAAGACGATATCGCCAAAAAAAACATCGTTCAAGCATGTTCACGCAGACCTAGATCTTTCATCTTTTTTTGCATACTTTTGCGGCTGATGCCGAGCAGATCGGCGGCTTTGGTGACGTTGCCTTGTGTTTGATCGAGCGCACGCCGCAACATCTCCCGTTCCAGTCGTTCTTTTTGGATCTTCCAAAGCTCTGGCAGAGACATACTCATATCGCAAGCGATGGCGGGTGGGATGTAGACGCCGCCCTGCGCACCGCTTTGCAAGAGTTCGGGGGGGAGTTCTTGGAGCGTGATCTGCGCGCCCAAAGCGAACAACAGGCAGCGTTCGATCACATTCTCAAGCTCACGGATATTACCTGGCCACTGGTATTCTTGCAAAGAATTCAGCGCTTCGGGGGTGATCCCTTCGATGGACTTTCGCAGGCGAAGATTGAATTTGTCGATAAAGTGTTGAACCAACAGGGGGATATCGGAACGGCGTTCGCGTAGAGGCGGGAGATGGATCGGAACGACGTTCAATCGGTAGAACAAGTCTTCGCGGAAGGTGCCTTGTTTGATCTTTTCTTGGAGGTTTTGGTTGGTGGCGGCGACGACACGGACTTCGACTTTGATGGTTTGGATGCCACCAACGCGCTCGAAACTGCCTTCTTGAAGGGCGCGTAGCATCTTGACTTGCATCTCGACGGGGATCTCGCCGATCTCATCAAGAAAAAGGGTTCCTTCGTGGGCCAACTCAAAACGCCCTGCACGCGAAGATATCGCCCCTGTGAAGGCTCCTTTTTCGTGGCCGAAGAGTTCCGATTCCATCAAGTTTTGCGGGATCGCAGCGCAGTTAATGGCGATAAAAGGCTTGTTGCGGCGGCTGCTGTGTTGGTGCAATGCGCGGGCGATCAGTTCTTTTCCTGTTCCGCTCTCACCTGTGATCAGGACGGTGGATGGGGTGTCTGCGACTTTGGAGATCACGTCATAGACAGCCATCATCTGTTTGGAGCGACCGATGATGTCGTAACGCCCGATCTCTTCGGGGTCAGGATGATAGTTGCGATCGTTGAGTTCGCGGGTGTGTAGGGCTTTTTCAACGATCACCTGCATCTCGGTGATATCGAAGGGTTTGGTGATGTAATCAAACGCCCCTTTTTTGAGGGCTACTACGGCGTTATCGACGGTCCCATGGGCTGTAATGACGATGGTTGGGATGTGTGGATGGTGAGCAAGGACGTGATCCAAAAGGGCCATTCCGTCCATGTTGGGCATCTTGATATCGGTGATCAGGACGGCGATAGGGCGCTCTGCCAAAAGCGAGACGGCTTCGAGTCCATCCGCAGCGGTGTGGACAAAGTAGCCTTTTTTTTCCAACATCGCGCACAAGACGCGACGCATTCCACGTTCGTCATCGACGACGAGGATCTCGTGACGGCGGGCGTTGTCTTGGGGTTGGGGGGGTTGTGCGTTGGTGGTCAATCGACCCATCTCCATCCAAAAGGGCTTCGGCAGAATGCCGCGAATCCAAGGCAAGATCCCGTTTGGTATAACACCGCCCCCATACTCCTGACAAGCCCCACGCGATATCACTGCACGGTAGGTCGCATCTTCGCCTTTCGTTTCTTGAAGTATTGACAGAGGCGGGCGGTTGGCTAACCTGTTTAGGCCCTTTTTCAACGAACCAAGGAGGCCCAACGATGCTCGAAGACAAGCTCTATCCGCCCTCAGAAGCGTTCAGCAAACAAGCCCATGTCAAGTCCCTCGAAGCCTACCGCACGATGTACGACCGCTCGATCCAAGATCCCGACGGCTTTTGGGCAGAGATCGCCCAAGAATTCCATTGGCAAGCGCCTTGGACGAAGGTGCGTTCGTACGACTTTACGGACAAGATCGATGTCCAATGGTTTGTGGGCGGCAAGACCAATCTCTGCTACAACGCGCTTGATGCACAGATCGCACGCGGCTACGGCGACAAGATCGCGATCTTGTGGGAAGGCAACGAACCCGGCGAAGACAAGCGTTTCACCTACAGCGAAGTGCTGCGTGAAGTCTCCCGTTTTGCCAACGTCCTCAAGGCCCAAGGCGTGAAAAAGGGCGATCGGGTCGCGATCTACATGCCGATGATCCCCGAACTTGCGTTTGCGATGCTTGCTTGTGCGCGGATCGGCGCGGTTCATACCATCGTTTTTGGCGGATTCTCCGCAGATTCGCTCTCAGATCGCATCCTTGATGCGACAAGCGACGTGGTGATCACCGCCGACGGAAGTATGCGTGGAAACAAGCCGATCCCGTTGAAACAAACAACGGACGATGCGCTTGGGATCTGCAAAAGAAAGGGCCATTCGGTGCGCCTTTGTATCATTGCAGACCGCACCAAGGGCCAAGTCAAGGTCGATATGGTCGAAGGGCGCGATCGTTGGTGGCATGAGCTGATGGTGGGGGCAGAAGATGTCTGCGAACCTGTGTGGATGGATGCCGAAGATCCGCTGTTTATCCTGTATACATCGGGTTCTACGGGCAAGCCCAAAGGCGTTCTGCACACGACGGGCGGTTATATGGTCTATGCCGCGACGACCTTCAAGTATGTGTTCGATTACAAGCCCGAGGATATCTATTGGTGTACGGCGGATATCGGATGGGTGACGGGCCACAGTTACATTATCTACGGGCCGATGTGCAACGCCGCAACGACGTTGATGTTTGAAGGCATCCCAACATATCCCGATGCTGGGCGTTTTTGGGAAGTGGTGGACAAGTATAAGGTCTCGATCTTTTACACCGCACCTACGGCGATTCGGGCGTTGGAGCGATTTGGAAACAGCTTTGTGCAAAAGCATGACCTGAGTAGCTTGCGCTTGTTGGGGACGGTGGGCGAGCCGATCAACCACGAAGCATGGCTGTGGTATCACGAAGTGGTCGGGCATGAACGATGCCCCATCGTCGATACATGGTGGCAGACAGAGACCGGTGGGATCATGATATCGCCCTTGCCGGGGGCGATTGCGACAAAACCAACCAAAGCAACGTTGCCGTTTTTTGGTGTAAAGCCCGCGATCGTGGACGAAAAAGGCCAGATCCTCGAAGGCCCTTGCGAAGGGATCTTGACCATGTTGGAGCCTTGGCCCGGGATCATGCGTACGGTGTACGGTGATCACGAACGCTTCAAACAGACGTATTTCTCGATGTTTTCGGGGATGTACTTTACGGGGGACGGATGTATCCGAGACGAAGATGGATACTATCGGATTACAGGGCGTGTGGATGATGTGATCAACGTTTCGGGCCATCGCATCGGCACAGCGGAGATCGAAGATGCGATCAATAGTCATGAAAAGATCGTGGAAAGTGCCGTTGTTGGGTATCCACACGATATCAAAGGACAAGGCATTTATGCGTACATCACGCCATTGCCGGGCGTTGCGGTGGATGAGGCGCTGATCAAAGACGTGAAAAACCACGTTCGCAACGTGATCGGTGCGCTCGCCACTCCCGACGTGATCCATCCCGCCGAAGCGTTGCCCAAAACCCGCTCAGGAAAGATCATGCGTCGGATCTTGCGCAAGATCGCAGCCAATGAACTCAACAATCTCGGCGATACCTCGACCCTCGCCGATCCCGGTGTTGTCGATAGTTTGCTTAGTAATAAGCCAAAATGACCGATAATCTAGCAATTTTGGCTTAGGGTGAAAGGGCGGATGTTTGGGGGGGAGCGAGTAAGCTATCGCACGAGCGTTGGAACGGGCGGATGTTTGGGGGGGGAGCAGTTCAAATGCAGTGGGGTGAGGCGTGGTGTTTTTTGGTGGGGGGGTGGCGGC
>CAUJFU010000255.1 GCA_963169055.1 Myxococcota bacterium | reverse complement strand
CGCCTACCAAGCGCCTACTCCGATGCAGTACCAAGAACCCGCACAGCCTCAAATCGCCTACACCCAAGAACCCCAAGGCTACGGCGCTCCCCAAGGCTACGGCGCTCCCCAAGGCTACGACCCCAACGCACAAGCCGACGCCATGCAACAACCCAGCTACGGCCAAATCCCACAAGTCGTAGCTCCCCAAGGCTATGACCCCAACGGACAAGCCTTCGCAGCCCCCCAAGCTTACGGCGCTCCTCAAAGTTACGGCGCTCCTCAAGGCTACGGCGCTCCTCAAGGTTACGGCGCTCCTCAAGGCTACGACCCAAACGCACAAGCCTTCGGCGGTTATGCACAACAAGCCCAGCCCACGAGCGGTTTCCCACAACAGCAACCCTATCCTCCCCAGTCGACGGGCGGTGTTGCTCCGATCGCTGCGCAACCCTCCATCGCAGCTCCTGCCCCCCAACAACCTGTCGCCATGGACGCCCAATACGCCGATACCCAAGAAGCCCTCGAAGTCCGCGTGATGTGGGGTGATCGCATCCTCGATCACGCCCACTTCTACAGTCCCAAAAAGATCACGATCGGCGAATCCCGAAAAAATACCTTCTCGATCAGCACAGATGCCCTTCCTCCCGAGCTTACCTCGTTTACCTTGATTGAGGCCAAAGGCGACCGCTTGATGGTCAACTTTACCCCCCAGATGGAAGGCACCGTCCAAATCAAGGATCAACTCTTTACGCTCGAACAGATCAAACAAAGCTCCAAAGTCGAGCGCACCGACTTCGGCCACCAGTTTGCCCTCCCTGCGCAATCCCAAGTCAACCTCACCCTCGGGCAGCTTGACTTCGTGATCAGCTTTGTTCCCGCACCCAAGCGCATCGTCCCCAGCCTCTTTAGCCAACTTGATCTCGCGCTTGCCCGTGCGATGGGCGCATCCTTCTTGCTCCACGGTCTTGCCGTCCTCTTTATGCTCCTTTCCGATGAAGCCCCTCGCGGCCTCGATGACAGCTTCTTCAAACAACCCAACCGCTTCGCCCAATTGATCGTGCGACCCCCCGAAGAAGAAGAAAAGAAAAAGAAGCAAGAAAGCGGTGGAGCTCGTGCCAAAGACACCGAAGGCAAAATGGGCAAAAAAACCACCGAAATCCCCAAAAATATCCAAAAGAAAGCCGGCCAGATCGAGAAAAACCCCGATGGTACAGCCCCCATCAATATGCAACAAGTCGAAAAAGAATTGCTCGATAAAGTCGGCCAAAAAGGCATGCTCGGACTCCTTGGGGGCGGTCAAAGCTCTTATGGAGCCATCCTCTCCGCAAAAGGCTTTGGTGGCGATGACGCCGATGCAATCGGAAATTTCCTCGGCGGAAAAGTTGGAAATGCCTCTGGTGATGGCGGCCTCGGCGTCCGAAGCGGCGGTGGCATGGGCGGTGGCGGTTTAAGCGGACTGGGCGTCGGCGTCGGAAACCTCGGAACCTACGGGCGTGGCGGCGGCAAAGGCGGGCGCGGATGGGGACAAGGCCGCCTCAAAGGCAAACGCAAACAAAGCGTCGATGTCTCGACAGGCCCGCCCCTTATCTTCGGTTCGCTTGACAAAGAGATCATCCGTCGCGTGATCAACAACAACCGCAGCCGTATCAAATACTGCTACGAAAAAGAACTCAACAAATACCCCAAACTCCAAGGCAAGATCAAAGTCTTCTTCCAAATCGAAGGCAATGGGATGGTCTCCTCTTCCAGCGTCAAGGAAACCACCATGAACAACGAACGCGTCGAAGAATGCCTCGCACAGCGCGTCAAAAATATGCGCTTCCCTGCCCCCAAAGGCGGCGGTATCGTCCAAGTCAACTACCCCTTCTTCTTCAAGCCCTCCTAATCCCCCCCGATCTTACGCCCTCTTTCTTCCTTCCACCTTTTCTCCTCTCTGTCTTGCCAGCCTGCAAAAGAAGATTGCACACACCAAGGATTCGTGTTAGCTTCTACCAGCCTTTTGTGATGACCCCGAACATCCGTGGAGCTGAACAGATCATGTTGCGGCGCATACTCTTCGGTCTCTTTGCCTTTTCCGTCTTTTTTGCCCTCCTCACACCTCGCGCCAACGCGCAATTCCTCGAAGAAGATCCCAAATCCTATGTCCGAAAAGGTTTCTTCATGTCGGCCTCTTACGGCCTTTATATCTTCGCTCTTCGCCCCTCCGCTCTCGCCCGCGAAAACGGAGCCCAAGCCAATCTCATCGGAACGCTCGGTGGCATCGAGATCGGATTCGATATCGCCGATATCTTTTCTCTCCAACTCTCTTTCCTTGCACCCGCCGTCTCTGGAGAACCCCAAGCTGGCGGTGGCAACGGCGATTATCTCTTTCAACTCGGCGCCACCATCCACTTCGTTCGTCTCGATCAGCTCTACATCTACGCCAAACTTGGCGCAGGCGTCTCTCTCTCCCTCCCCGACACCAAAAACAACCTTGGCTTGATCGTTCACCTCGGCCTTGGCTTGCGTTACTACACCCGCGCACGCCATCTCTCCGTCGGCATCGAAGCCATCGGCCTCTTGCGCCCCATCACCTTCGGCCAAAGCTCTGGCACCGACAGCGTTCTTAGCCTTGGGATCGGTCTCATGCCCACCCTAACCTACAACTTCTGATTCCACCCCGTCGACCACACCACACAACCCGATATCTCGCGGATATCTCCGCGCCCTTGTTTTATCCATTCCAAAGGAAAGATACCATGTACCCGAAAAGCCTCACTCTTTTCCTCTTACTTTGCAGCGTTTGGCTCAACCTCGGCTGCGAAAAAGTGGACCAACGGCGCGCACGACGGATCGCCAACGAAGCCGTCGAAAGCATCAACGCCGGCCAATACACCAACGCCAAAACCCTCCTCCAACAAGCCGTCCGGCTCTACGCCTACGATCCCCACACACACTACCTGCTCGGGCGCGCACAGCAAGCCAGCGAAGAGTGGCCCGAAGCCATCCAGTCCTACCTCAAGTGCATCTCCCTTGAAGCCAACAACAAAAGCGCTCACCTCAACCTCGCCAAGATCTACGTCAAAAACAAAGAGTTCCAAAAAGCCATCCCTCACTACGAAAAAGCCTTTGAACTCAATCCAAAAGACGCCAACTACGCCTACGAACTGGCCCTCACCTACCAATCCGCACGCCAATTCCCCAAAGCTGCCGAAGCCATGCAAAAGGCCATTCAACTCCATCCCAAATACACCGAAGCCTACAATGGCCTTGCTTCCGTCCACCTCGATCAAGCCGCTGCACACGAACCTCCTCCACCCGATCCCACCCCTCCCCCCGAAGACGACGACAAAAAGAAAAAAAAGAAAAAGAAAAAAGGCGAACCAGAACCCCCTCGCACTATCCTCGTCCCCATCGCCGAAGCCGCCAAACCCTTTTACTCAAAGGCCGAAGCCGCTATCCTTTCCGCCATCCAAAACCAAGCCGCCAACGAGCAAAGCTACAACCTGCTCGCACTCCTTTTCATCAAACAGCACCAGTTCGAACAAGCCGTCAACACCACCCAAAAGATCCTCGCCACCAAGCCCAACGATGCCGGCGCACTCTTTCACCAAGGTCTCGCCTACGATCTTTGGTATGAAAAAAGCCGCGTTCAGGCCATCACCGAAAAAGACAAGACCCAAAAAGCCTCTCTTGAGCGCGATGCCGCCGAAAAACGCGAAAAAGCCCTTGACACCTTCAAAGACTTTATCCAACGCAAGATCGGCGACGAAGGCATGAAGATGGATGTGCGCATGAAGATCCGCAGCCTCACCGAACTCAAAGAGCGAGAACTCGCCAAAGAACTCGAAGCCAAGAAAAAACCACGCCGCAAAAAACGACGTTAGCCCCCACTCCCCCGACCACACACCCACCGCACCCAATCATCGCTCAACGAACCTCGCTTCTTGTCACGTCCTTCCTTCCGAGCGGGGGAACATTGAAATTTCCGAACACAATACTGTAGCGTCCGTCCTTCGGGGCGGACAAGCATTGAAACAAGCACAACACAAAGAGCAAAGACCATGACCGAGCGCAACGCTTTCGATCCTGTTCCCCTTCTTGTCGCCGAAACTCAACTCCCTGCCCCAAGCATCCTCGCCACCCTCCGCCTCCTTGAAGACGGAAACACCGTCCCTTTTATCGCACGCTACCGCAAAGAAGTCACCCAATCCCTCGATGAAGTCCAGATCCGCACCATCCAAGAACGCCACGCTTATCTCGTGGAACTCGAACAGCGCCGACAAACCATCCTCTCCTCCATCTCCGAACAAGGCAAACTCACCGACGAACTGCGCGCCCGCTTGCTCGCTGTCCACAACAAAGCCGAACTCGAAGATCTCTATCTCCCCTTCAAACCCAAACGCCGCACCCGTGCAATCATCGCCCGCGAACGCGGACTCGCCCCGCTCGCCGAGCGCATCCTCGCACAACCCAACCAAGGCGATCCCGAAGCCGAAGCCGCCCCCTTTGTCGATCCCGCCAAAGATGTCCCTTCCACCGACAAAGCCCTGCTCGGCGCTCGCGATATCGTCGCCGAAAATCTCTCCGAAGACGCCGATATCCGCGCCCTTGTCCGCGAACGCTTCCTCAATGACGGCATCCTCGCCACCGAAGCCACCGCCGAATTCAAAGAACAAACCAGCAAGTTCCAACAATACTACGACTTCAAAGAACCTCTCAAAACCATCCCCTCCCACCGCTTCCTCGCCATCCAACGCGGCGAAAAAGAAGGCGCTCTCCGTGCCACCCTCGAACTCGATGTCGAAACGTTGCTCAACGATCTCCAATACAAGGCCCAGTACAACCCGACCTCCCCCTTCGCCGAACAACTCGCCCTCGCCATCAAAGACGCCTACAAGCGCCTGCTCGCACCTAGCGTCGAAACCGACGTCCGCGTCGAACTCAAGATGCGCTCCGACCGCGACGCCGTCGATATCTTTGCCAACAACCTACGCAACCTCTTGCTCGCCTCTCCCCTCGGTGAAAAAAGCGTCATCGGCATCGACCCCGGCCAACGCACAGGCTGCAAATGCGTGGCCGTCGATCAAACTGGCAAATTCCTCGACAACACCACCTTTTATCTCACCACAGGCGACGAAACACGCGCTGCCCGCGACTTCCTTTCCTTCCTCACCAAGTATCCGCCCTATGCCATCGCCGTCGGCAACGGTACAGGTGGACGCGAAACCGAAGCCTTCCTCAAAAAACTCTTCAAAGCCCAAGGGCTGCGCGATATCATCCTCGTCCAGATCAACGAGGCCGGGGCCAGCGTCTACAGCGCCTCCGATATCGCCCGCGAAGAATTCCCTGACCTCGATCTCACCATTCGCGGCGCGATCTCCATCGCTCGGCGACTCCAAGATCCCCTCGCAGAACTCGTCAAAGTCGATCCCAAGTCCATCGGCGTCGGCCAATACCAGCACGACGTCTACCAACCCCTCCTCCAAAAAAAGCTCGACGAAGTCGTCGAAAGCTGCGTCAACCAAGTCGGCGTCGAAGTCAATACCGCCAGCGCTCCCCTGCTCGCCTATGTCGCAGGCATCGGCCCTTCCCTCTCCAAAAAAATCGTCAAACACCGCGAACAAAACGGCCCCTTTCCCGAGCGCAAAGCACTACTCAAAGTCTCCGGCCTTGGCGCAAAAACCTTTGAACAAGCCGCTGGCTTCCTCCGTGTTCGCGGCAGCAAGCACCCGCTCGATGCTTCCGCTGTTCACCCCGAACGATACCCCCTCGTCGAACAAATGGCCGCTGATCTCGGCGTCGATGTCCGCACTCTCATCGGCAACACCGCACTCATCCAAAAGATCGAGATCAAACGTTACCTCCGCGATGATATCGGCGAACCCACCCTCCGCGATATCATCGACGAACTCAAAAAACCCGGTCGCGACCCCCGCACCACCTTTGAAGCCCCCCAATTCCGCGACGATGTCAACGATATCCAAGACCTCACCCCCAACATGCAGCTCGAAGGCATCGTCACCAACGTCACCGCCTTCGGTGCCTTCGTTGACATCGGCGTCCACCAAGACGGCCTGATCCATATCTCCGAACTCTCCGACCACTTCGTCAAAGACCCCAACGATGTCGTCCAAGTCGGACAAAAACTCGCCGTCCGTGTCCTCGAAGTCGATATCCCTCGCCGACGCATCGCCCTCTCCGCACGCTCCGGCGAATCTGCACCCCGCGCCAAAAGCGTCTCCGATGAACTCCCCGACAACAAACACCCACAACAAAACCGACCCAAACAACGAAACGACCGTAACCCCCGCCCTGATAACCGCTCCAACGATCCCAAAAACTTCCAAAGCGGCAAGTTCTCCAACAACCCTTTTTCCTCCCTCCTCAAAAAATAAAACAACCCCCCTTTTCGTCTAGATCGCTTGTTTCCTCGTTTTTGTGGGGCGTTGCCCCA
>CAUJFU010000254.1 GCA_963169055.1 Myxococcota bacterium | reverse complement strand
CCCACAGGAAAACTGTTTGGGCTACGCAAACACGACTTGGTCAGGACAGAAAAAGGCACAGGATGGGTCAAAGGCAAGCGCAGCACGGGCTTTTTCGCACTCGAAACCATCGACGGCCAAACCCTCACCCCTTCCGTCAATGTCAAGAAGGCCGCCACTCGGCTGGCCGCCCGAACCACCACCCTTATCCAAAGAAAGGACGGCGCTTCCTCCCCCCTCTAAAGAAGGGGGTCTCCGCGCCTTAAAAACGATGAAAAGATTCCGCGTATTGTTGTGGGCGATGTTGTTGTCTTCTGTGAGCTTCGTGGCTTGTGGAGAAGAATCGTTGGAGCGCCAATCTGCGCCATTGACGATGACTTCGGTTCCTTCTTGGCTGCGTTATTTCCCCAATGATTGGGCTTGTGATCAGACGATGAAAGGCCGATTTGTGGGAATCGATAGCGCACACATGTATCGTTTCCCCGGAAAACTCGGCTATCGCTACACGTTTCATTTCAAAGCAACTTACCATCCTTCTAATGGTGCAGCGATCGCGATCTATACACTCGACAACGGCGCTCGCGTTGCTTACACCCGCGCTCCTTACAAAAACGAAGTGAGCGTCACCTACCAAGCCACCCGCAATGTCGCTTATCTCGTGGCTGTGTATAGCTTGTGGCCTCGCGCAACGGGAACGTACTCCTTGCACGCTGCTTGCGTCCGTACCAAGTACTGCCTCGAATATGAAACCGCAGACGAACAAGGCCAATCCTATCGCAATCTCTACGCGATCAACGTCTCTTCGGAAGCCGAAGCCAAACAACATCTCGCAAACGCCGGCCCCATCGTCACTTCCACCGTTCGCGAAGGCTCTTGCGCAAGCCAAAGCACTGCTTGCCCCTATTACTACGCCCCGATCTGCGCCGATACACCCGCCCCCCAAGGAACCCACAGCAACGTCTGCGCATTGCGCGCTCACATCCGCCAACAAGCCGGCGAAGATGGCCAATGGAAAGGTCATTGGGAAAAAGGTGTGTGCAATCCAGAAGGCCAATTCTGCGGTGGTATCGCTGGTTTGACCTGTCCCGAAGGTTATGAATGCGTTCTCGATGGCACCTATCCCGATGCTGGCGGAAAATGCAAAAAGACCGCTGTGTGTGATCCAAGCAAGCCCGGTTATGATCCCTCCCAATGCCCCGTCGCTTGCAAACACGATTGTGATTGCGTTCGCATCGGTCGCGTTTGTCACGAAGGCTTTTGCGCTCCCCTTCGCCGCGCCAACTTCTGCGTGTCTTGCACCGACGCCAACTGCAAAAAAGGCGAACCCTGCCTCCAACCCAACGATGCCATCGGCATCTGCACTTGCACCGTTTCGGGTTGCCCCCAAGGTCAACTCTGCTGCACAGGCGGCGCTCGTCCCGCTCCCGGCATCGATCCTTATGCTTGTATGCCGATCGATCCTGCCACCAACTCTTGCCCTCTCCTTCCGTAATATTCCTTCTCCCCCCATCCTTCCGTCATATTCCTTCCCTCCCTCTCCTTCCGTCATATCCCTCGGTATTGCTTGTTGGATAGGTTTGGTGGGGCGCTGCCCCACTCCCCGCAAGGGAGCGCGGCTCCCTTGACCCCGTATGGACGGGGCGAACCGACATTTTTCAGGCCAACAGCTCTGCCGCTTGAAATGGCGCGAACACGGGGTTTTTTGTTCGCGAGCGGCTTGCCGTTCAAGAGAGCCCGAATTCTTTGCCCTGTTTGGCGCGCATGATGCGGGTGTAAAGCGGGGGGGCGATGCGGGAAAGCAGGTAGGACATCTTCGAGAGGGCGGAGGGAAGAAGCAGATCTTGTCGTTGTTCGATGGCGAGGGCGATGGCGTCGGCGAGTTGCTCGGGGGAGGCGATCTGTCCGATGGTTTCGCGGATCTTACTTTGTGTGCGTTGGCCGTTTCCTGAGAGGGCGTTTTGTTCGATAGCGGTTTGGGTGAAGGAGGGACAGACCAAGAGGACGTGGACACCAGCACCTTCGAGTTCAGCACGCAAGGAGTCGAAGAATCCGTGGAGTGCGTGCTTGCTTGCGGCGTACCCTGTGCGCCCGACAAGGGGAGCAAAGCCCGCGATACTCGATATCGTCGCAATGGTTCCTTTGCGGGCCTTTAGGCTTGGGAGCGCGCACTGTGTGCAATGAACGGCCCCAAAGAAGTTGACATCCATCACGCGGTGAAGGACTTCGGCGCGTGTTTCGGAGAGTAGGCTGCGGTGGGTGATCCCTGCGTTGTTGATTAGGATATCGATGTGCCCCCAATGCCCGATGATCGCGTCAAAGGTGCGTTGACAAGCCGACAGATCGCGGATGTCGCAAGGATAGGTGAGCACTTCGCTTCCTTGTTCAGCGACCCACCGGCTTGTTTCGATCAAGCCCGTCTCGTCGATATCAAGCAGAGCGAGACAGTGGTTCGGCTGCCCAAAACGCAAGGCAAGCGCCCGTCCAATTCCTCCCGCTGCACCCGTGATCACGATAACTTTTGAGGCCGATGCAGCGAAAGGTGCGTGTTGTTTTGACGAAGAGGCCGATGCAGCGGAAGATGCGTGTTGTTTTGACGAAGAGGCCGATGCAGCGGAAGAAGTAGAGTTCTTTGACGAAGAGGCCGATGCAGCGGGAAGATGGGGGGATGTGCTTTTTTTGCTTTGGAGGTAGAGGAAGAAGACTTCGCGGGATGTTTTTTGGGGGGTGTAGCCGAAATCGCGTTTGAGTCGTTCGTTGGAGAGGACAGGGCGATGTTTGAGAAACAAGATCTGTTCTGGCCCGTACTGCGTCAGGTTCCATCGCTTGAGGTGAGAGAGCGATCGTTCGAGCAGAGCAGGAGGGATCGCAACATAGGGTTTTTGAAGCAGCGTTGCGATCTCGCGCAGAGTGAGGATGCCATCACCGATCAGATTGTAGATGCCTGTTTTCGGGGTATGGATGCCGAGCAGCAGGGCCTGCACGACGTCTTGATCCCAGACAAATTGGAAGGGGACGGTGGAGCCTTTGAGACCCGTGATGATCGGCTTTTCAAAGATATCGGTGATCTGGTTGGAAACGGACGCGCCAAGGATGGTTCCGGGGCGCAAGATTAGCTGTCGAAGTTGAGGGGATTGTGCGCGCACTTGCGCGAGATACTCTTCCACAAGCCGCTTGTGATCCGAATAGGCGAAGACTTGATTTCCACGCAGCGTGCAATCCTCGGTGAGTAGGGGAGGATTGTCGGGGTGATAGCCATAAGCCGCACCGCTGCTTGTGACGATCAGTTTTTTTCCTTGGTGGGCAAGAAAAGCGCGAACGATATGTTTTGTGCCTTCGACATCTACCGCGTATTGAAAGGCGCGATCCATGCCTTTGGGCGGAGTCACGATCGAAGCGAGGTGAACGAGCGTATCGATCTTGTATCGCGCAAATACCCCCTCGATCGAAGGATCTCGGATATCTTGTTGAAGGTAGGTGATACCGTCGATGCGTTCGGGCGGATCAGGAATTCGGATATCCATCGCAACGATCGTGTGGAATCCACCCGGCTCTTTTGCCAACGCACGCAAGAGCAAACGACCGATGTATCCGCCCGCACCTGTAATCAACAACGCGCTCCGCTGCTCGGTGCTTTGCGGATCGCAAGACTCCTTTAAACCGTCTGCGGTAGGTTCTTCTTGTCTTCCTTCCCTATTTTCCGTGATTTGCGAAGCGTGAGACTCCGTTGAACTGCCTGCTTTAGACTCTTCTTGTCTTCCTTCCGTATTTTGCGAAGCGCGAAACTCCCGCTGGTCGTTTTCCGTGCTTTGCGAAGCGTGGGACTCTATCGATCCATCTGCTGTGGACAGGTTTTTGTTCGGCATCTTCGTTCTCTCAAGGGTTATAGGTGGTTTGGGAGACGACGGAGCGTGGGGGATTTGTGCGGATAGAAAAGGAGCAGTTCGCTGAAAAACCCCGTGTTCGCAAGCGCTCAAGCGACAAAGCTGTTGGTTTGAAAAACAGTGCTCTCTTCGCCAACACGGGGGTCAAGGGGACGAAGTTCCCTTGCGGGGTGTGGGGCAGTGCCCCACAAAAACAAGTGAGTAGATGCGGATCAGCCAGCGGGTTCTTGGTGCATATCCTTGAAGGTTTTGAGATTGGGGGCCCACATGTGTTTGGTGGGGTCGACGTCGACGTGGATCACGGAGCAACGGCCCGAAGATTGGGCGCGTTCGAGGGCTTCGCGGAGGCCGAATGGATCGGCGACTCGTTCACCATAAGCGCCCATTGCGCGGGCGAGTTGGTCAAATTCGATCTCATGCAGATCGGTGTTGATGGTTTCTTCGGGGCTGAGGGATTTCATCAACAAGGTTTTGAGGGGTTTGAGGGCGAATTGTTGGTTGATCTTGACCATGCCCCACTGTTTGTCGCAGAGGACGAGGTAGATAATGGGGAGATGATTTCGGACAGCGGTTTCGATTTCTTGCATGTGGAAACCCATCGCACCGTCACCGATGATGCAATAGACTTGGCGTTGGGGGTAGGCGATTTGTGCGCCGATGGCTTGGGAGACACCCGCACCAAGCATGCCCATTTTGGGGGTTCCGAGGAGGGCGTTGGGTGTGCGGACTTGGTGGAAAAAGTGCGCCCAGATCGAGGTATTTCCGCCGTCGATCACGACGATCGCGTCGTCATCAAAGAAATCTCGGCAAGCGACGGGTACATGGGCGGGGTGCATGGGGATGGCGTGATCTTGGAGCATCTTGTCGAGTTCTTGTCGGCGCTTTTGCGTACTTTGGAGGATGCTTTGTCGGGCTTGTTGGCGGTGGGAAGGGATGGAGGGATGGAGGCGTTCGAGTTCCTTGTTGAGGGCTTGGAGAAAAGTCTTGCAATCGGCTTGGATGGCGAGGTCGATCGGTCGGATATTTCCGAGGATCTCGGGGTCGATATCGACTTGGATCATCTTTTGTTCGCTGGGTTTGGCCCAATAAGGGGCTTTGCCCCACCAATCGGTTTCACCGAGTCGGGAACCCAGAACAAGTACGAGATCGGCCTTGGTTCGGGCTTCTGCGACGGCGTCCACATAGTGCATGTGGGCGAGACCTTCGGTGCGCTCGTCCAAAGCGGCGCGTGCAGCCCAACTGGTGGTGATCGTGGCTTGGAGTAGGCGTGCGGTTTCTTGAAGCTCTGCGAAGGCTTGGGCATGGATTACGCCCGAACCAACGTGGAGAAGCGGCTGTTTCGCATCCATGAGCATACGGCAAGCGGCGTGGATTTGGGTAGTTGTGGGGGCCAACGGTTCAAGGAGGCGGTAGCTGCTTGGGGAGCGGAACCATGTTGGATCCAGATCGTAGGTGGTATTCATGATATCTTCGGGGACATCGAGGTGTACGACGCCCGGGCGTCCTGTAAAACTGATCCGCAACGCACGGCGCATTAGTTCTGCAACGCGGTCAATCGAGGGAACTGCGCAGCTCCATTTGGTCATCGGTCGGGTGACGTCGACTTGGGGGAAGTATTGGTAAGTGCCGCCGCGTTCGGGATAGCTGATTCCTGTGCGGCGGGAACTTGTGATCAACAAAACGCGGTGTCCTTCGGCTTGTTCGACGGCGACGCCGGGGAGGATATTGGCGACCCCGGGTCCGTTGCTTGCCATACACACGCCCAAACCTCCCGTGAGTCGGGCATAAGCGCCAGCCATGTGCGCTGCGCAGGTTTCATGGCGTGGGGAGATCAAAGCGATCCCGTTTTCTTCGAGTGTGGAGTAAAAGCCAAAATACGTCCCGTCGATGATGCCGAATACGTGCTTGGCGCCTTCTTCGGCCAACATCCGCGAGAGGATCTCACCACCTTTGATCTTGTTTGGTTTTGCCATCTGTTGTTCTTTCTTTCGCAGGGTGCGCCCTTGCTGTGTGGAGGGCATTGGAGCAGTACACGTCGAGAACCGTGTGCGGTGAGAGCCGATGACATCGGCAAGACGGGCGAGATAGAAACGTCTGAGAAATCAGCAAACGGAACCAAGAGAGAGTGGGGATCTTCTTGGAAGTATCGCCAAGATAGCAGCCTTTCCAAAAAAGCGTCAAGGCATTTTTCTCGGCAAAAGCGCAGAGGGCGCATAGAAGAGACTTGACAGCGTGCAGGATGCTCCCTACAGTCGGCCTTTCTTTGATCTTTTCGAACTCGACCACACCGCTTTGGGTGTGGTGTTGGCGTGTCGGTGGCATAGGACAACATGGCCGTATTGAAAGACTTTCCTGCGCGTGTGCGTGCGAGACGCGAAGCGATGGGCTACACAGCCGAAGAACTTGCAGCCCACATCGGGGTTCAAGGCTCGTTTGTGGAGCGGATCGAAGAGGGGACGTATATCCCAAAGCCCGATGTTGCGAGGCGTTTGGCGTATGCCCTTGAAGAAGCTGAAAACGACTATATGGAGTGGGCTGGACAACGGCTGTCTGCGGTCGAAAAACCTCCCCCCAAGCCCGCCCCCCGCCCTCGTTATCCTGAGGCCCGAGAAGCCTTGATCGAGCTTTGCGAAGACCCCGAAGCTGCGCGCCAACTGTTTAGCGGTTCTTCGATTGGCCCCTTAGAAGCGGCTCTCTACGGTCTTTTGATCGATGGGATGTCGCAGCGCATGGCCGATTTTGGCTTTTGGGGATTCCTCCCCCCCTCGGATCCCTCGCGAGCCAACCAAGCCTCTGCGATCGATGGACCCCTCTTGCTCGAAGCCTTTTTTGAGATGTTGATTCATCCCGAAGGTGAGGCCGCCGATTACAAGAAAGTGTTCTCGGAAATGCTTGTTTCGTGGGCCTATGGCCCCGCACCCCACCACATCCTTGCACGCTTTCCTGACGGCCAGCAACGCAGCTTTCGCCTTGCGTTGGTCGATCAACAAGGCTCCATTATCCCCGCCCTTCATCCCGAAGACCCCTTCTATGTGCTGTATCGGATGCTTACGCCTGTTCAGCGCGCCGATATCGCCGAGATCACCCGCGTCTTCCTTCGTCGTGATGGGCGACTCGAGATCCAAGCCGCACTCGAAGCGCTCACCCGATGGCACAAGATCCCACGCTGACAGAAGCAAATAACCTAAGCAAGGGTCGTCTCGCGAGATATAGCGACCTTGCTCCAACGTCTCCACAAGACCCACGATGACCTAAGCAAGGGCCTCTTTGATGCGTTGTTCGACTTCTTGGACAGTCCCCATGCCGTCGATCTTTTTGATCTTGCCGGTGCCTGCGTAATAGCCGATCAGAGGGGAGGTTTGTTCGTTGTAGACGCTGAGTCGTTTGCGGATGGTGGCTTCGTTGTCGTCGCTGCGGCCTTCGATCTCAGCGCGTTTGAGGAGTCGTTGGACGACAGCTTCTTCGTCGACTTCGAGGAGCACGACCGCATAAAGGGGGGCGCGGAGTTCTTGAAGGAGTTGATCGAGGGCTTGGGCTTGGGCGGTGGTACGGGGGAATCCATCAAAGAGGACGCGGATATCGGCCATTTGTTGGAGTTCTGCACGGACCATCCCGATGATCACGTCGTCGGAAACGAGCTTTCCAGCATCCATGATCTGCTTGGCTTGGACGCCGAGATCGGTGCCACGTCGAACATGATCGCGGAGCATATCACCTGTGGAAAGCTGCTTGAGTTGGCGATTTTCGCAGATCTTGGTGGCTTGCGTGCCTTTGCCTGCGCCGGGCGGGCCCATAAAGATCAAGGTTTCGTTCATCAAAAAAAACTCCTTCAAGCAAGGGGTTAACGCATCTCGGCCATCAAAGCTTGCAGGCTTTCAGGACTTGGGCGTAGAGCTTCGGGGGCTTGGAAGGCGAGGGGGGTTTCGACCGTTCCAAGGAGGCCGTGCAGATCGCGGAGGTTGTTGTTGATGTAGATCAGGCCGGTGATCAGTTCTTTGTTGACTTGGGCGTCGCGGAGGACTTTGACGGCTTGTGTAAAGTCCGTGGGGTCGTGGCCTTTTTCAAGCTTTTTGAGGGTGATCCATGAACCATCGTGGAGCTTGACTTGTTTGCGCTCGCCTTCGGCGTATTCGTCGATGGTGATCTCTTGATAAGCAGGGACGTGAGCGAGTTCGTGAAGTTGGATCTCGTGTTCTTTTCCGAATGGATAGCTTTTCGTCGAAGACTCGTGGTTGTTGAAGGTCACGCAAGGGCTGATGATATCGAGGATTGCGGTGCCTTTGTAGCTAAACGCGGCTTTGAGCAAGGTCTCGACTTGGCGCGGATCTCCTGCAAAAGAACGGGCGACAAATCCGCAGCTTCCGATGATGGCTTCGAGGCAGATATCGATGGGGGGGAGGTCGTTGATTCCGGCGTATTTGAGCGTTTGGCCTTCGTCAGCGGTGGCGGAGAATTGGCCTTTGGTCAGGCCGTAGACGCCGTTGTTTTCGATGACGTAGACCATCGGCACATTGCGGCGAAGCAGGTGTTTGAATTGACCAAGGCCGATGGAGGCGGTGTCGCCGTCGCCGCTAACGGCGATGGTGATCAGGTTGTGGTTGGCGGCCATCGCTCCTGTCGCAACGCTCGGCATCCGTCCGTGAAGCGAGTTAAAGGCGTGGGAACGTCCGAGAAAATAGGCGGGGCTTTTGGAGGAGCAACCGATACCGCTGAATTTGACGGTACGTTGGGGTGGAAGGCTCAGATCATACGCGACGTTCATGATGCGTGCGCTGACGGAGTCGTGGCCGCAGCCCTTGCAAAGCGTGGAAGGAAGGCCCTTATAGTCGTTTTTTTCGAGTCCGACGGCGTTGGTTTTGAGGGTTTCGGTGACGTCTGACATAGTGAGATCTCCTGATCAAGCAAGGGCTTGGAGAAAGCGTTGGTGGGTCGTTTTGAGTTGTTCTTGGATCCACGAAGCGCTGAGCGGCATCCCGTTTTGGCGGGAGATGGAGATCAAGCGTGTGGCGTAAGTGGGATATTCTTGCAAGAGGATCCCGTGCATCTGCCCATTGAAGTTGTTTTCGATCACATAGATGCGTTCGTAGGCATCGAGGAATTCGCCGATCTCTGGGCTGGTGGGGAGTGCGCGGATACGCAGATAATCAAAGCGCAGTCCATCTTGTTTGAGCAGATCGACAGCTTCGAGGATGGACTGGTGGTTGGTGCCAAAGGAAACGACGGCGATATCGCCGCCCTGTTGTCGGACGATCTCGGGCTTGGGGACGTGTTGGCGCGCCGTGTCGAATTTGCGGCGAAGACGGATCATGTTGGCTTCCCAGTCTTCGGAACGCTCGCTGTATCCGGCCTTTTCGTTGTGTCCCGTTCCGCGTGTAAAGTAGCCCGCCGTTGGGTGCTCCGTACCCGGGAGGGTGCGGTATGTCACACCATCGCCGTCCACATCGACGTATCGGCCCCATTTTCCGCCGAGTTCTTGGAGTTGTTCAGCGGAAAGAACTTTGCCTCGATTCATCGGGGTTTCGGGATAGGTGAAGGACTTGGACATCCACACATTCATGCCGAGATCGAGGTCGCTGAGAACAAAGACAGGGGTTTGGAAAAACTCTGCAAGGTCAAAAGATTTGTAGCCGAACTCGAAACATTCGGAAGGATCGTGCGGAAGCAAGATGATGTGGCGGGTATCCCCGTGACCGAGGCGATAGGTGAAGGCGAGATCGCCTTGGGAAGTGCGGGTGGGAAGCCCTGTCGAGGGGCCGACGCGCTGAACATCCCAGATCACGGCGGGGATCTCGGCTTGGTAGGCGTAGCTTGTAAACTCCGCCATCAAGGAGATCCCGGGTCCCGAAGTCGAAGTCATCGCACGCGCACCTGCCCAACCCGCCCCCAGCGTCATCCCGATCGCTGAAAGCTCGTCTTCGGCTTGGATCACGGCGTACGTCGCTTTGCCCGTCTTTGGGTCTTTTCGGAGCTTGGGCAAGTATTCGTTGATCCCATCCGCAAGGCTCGTGGCTGGTGTGATCGGATACCACGCAAGCACACTAACGCCCCCATACACGCTACCAAGCGCCGCTGCTGCGTTGCCTTCGATCAAGATCATGTCGTTGTTGCCGCCTTCGATGCGGTTGACCCAGTAAGGATCGCGCTTGACGCAGTTGTTGCGTGCATAATCTGCCGCCAGATCGACCATCTGCATATTCAGATCGACGGCCTTTTGTTTGCCCGAAAAGTGCGTATCCAACGCGCTGCGGATCGCGCTGCGTTCGATCCCCAAAAGCTCCGCCATCATCCCCACATACACCATATTGGTGATGTATTCGCGCAAGTTCGGGGCCACACCGCTTTGCTTCACCAGATCTTTGATGGGCATTGCATAATACACAACATCTTCGCGGTCTTCTTTGACAGGCAATGCGTTGTCATAAAACACCACGCCCCCCGAAGGAACGGCTGCAAGGTCTTCGGCGAGGGTCTTGGCGTTCAACGTCACCAAGATCTCCCATGTGTCCCGATATCCCACATGTCCCGTGTGGTTCAATCGAATGCGATACCACGTCGGAAGCCCCTGAATGTTCGAGGGAAAGAGATTCTTTCCCGACACGGGAATCCCCATCCGAAACATCGCTCGAAACAACGCGATGTTCGAGGTTTGGCTCCCTGTCCCGTTGGTCGTTGCCACGTTGATGCAAAAGTCATTGATCTGGCGCGCTCCTTGGGCCGTATTTTGCGGCTCGGAGGCTTGGCTGGTCTCAGTCATAAGTTCGCGATCCTTTCTTCTCTGGCGCGTATGAACAGGCGTTCAAACGATGTAGTACGTTTTACAGGGGTACGCAAGATCCTACAAAACAGAACGCCGTGACTCGAACTGGGGTTTAGGTGGCGCTGGGGTGTGGGGAACCTCGTGAGGTGTTATAGCCCACCGATCAAGCCCAACGCAAGAGCCACGTTTTAGATGACTCTGTCGTTTGAAGTGGCGCGAACACGGGGGATTTCACTCAGGGCTTGCACGGTTGGGCTGGTTGTGTGGGATTTGGAAGATTAATCGTAGACTTCAGGCAAAAAGTCGTTGTCGTCGGTGAGGATCGCTTGAGCCAAGATCCGCAGCATCAAGGGCCCCCATGCCAGTGCTTCGGCTGAATCGATGCGAACCGCTTCGCAATCCTCATGAGAAACGAAATAGGGCATCATCTCGCCGAGTTGATTGGTCTCTGCGGGGTGCAAGATGATCCAGTTTTGGAAGAAGTCGATGGGGCCGGGCACATCTTTCTCGGTGAGTTCGACTTCTTCGAGTTGTTCCAAAAAGCCCTCGTTTTCGCCTTCTTTGAGGGCCTCTGCGTCCCACCCACCACAAACATCCAAGATCGAACCCGATCGCGTCAGGCCGTTGAGGCCCATCGGGATATAACCGTCGTAAGTGATCCCATTAAAGTTCCGCACCAAGGCCAGAAACGAAGGCGGAACATTCTTTTGGGGCTTGCCTTTGTAAGCTGGATCAAAGGAAAGCGCGCAAGATTCGTCTTGATCGTTGAGCAAAGAAAGGCCCCACGAGCCGTCTTCGTTTTCCTCGACAGATTCGATCTTTGCGAAGAGGCGATCAAAGATCACTTGGCATTCAGGGCCTTGTGTGAAGATAGGGCGCAGCAGGTCGCGGCACGCTTTGATGGGATCGTCGCTGCTCAGGATGGTTTTGATTAGCGTCACGGGCTTTTCCTTTTTTTGAAGTCGAGGCCCGACTAGCGGTGTGTCGGGCAAACAACAGCGAATCAAAGGGGATTTGAGGTGTTGGGGGTGGTCTGGGGCGGAGAGGAATCAAAGCGAAAGAGGATCTTGGGGGGAGTGTAGGGAGTGGCACCAGCTTGTTTGAGGGGAGAGTTGGAGACGAGGCGGATGCGGGACATGGGGGCTTTGTAGTAGCGAAAGATCTGTCCGATGGAATGGAGGCGAAGCTGAGCGAGGCGTTTGGGGTCGCGGGCGTAGCTGGGTGTGTAGGAGTAAGAAGGTCTTCCATAGCGTGGATAACGGCTATAACGTCCGTAGCGTCCGTAGTAGCGGCTGTGGGAAGAGGGATTGGGGTTGGGGGCGGTGTGGGCGGGGATAACGGGAGTGAGCTCGACGGTGAGGTTGCCGAGGGAAGGTGCGGCGCGTAGCAAGGCGGTGAGTTGTCCGAGGATATCGCGTTGGTTGTGGGGGACGTGGTAGCTGTAGCCTGTAAAGAGGAAAGGGCGGAGCATTTGGAGAGTGCCGTCGGGTAGGATCTTGTTGAAGGAGAGGGGGGATTGTGCGGTGGGTGGGCAGCCATTGTCGGTGGGGGCGGTGGGTCGAGCCGCATGGAGGCCGATGGTTCGGGAGCGAGAGACGGGGAGAGCGGGTCGGTAACTGGCACCTGCTTTGTGCTGGAGGGGGCAAAGGTCAAGGATATCGGGGATTTGATCTTCGTCGGCGTCGCGGGAGAGGAATTGGAGGTAGTTGGGGATATCTTGTCCGAGGGCGGCTTGTCGTTGGAAGGCGGCACAGGAGATACCGTGTTCTTTGATCAGGTGGTCGTCGGTGCGGCAGAGGGGTTGGGAAGGGAGGGGGGAGATCTCGATCTGTTCGGGTTTGACGCCGAGTTGGAGCAAGTTGTGTTGGAGGGTGTGGAGGCGTTGTTGGGTGAGGAAAGAGGCGTCGGGTTCGTTGGGTTCGGAGCCAGCGCGTAGGGAGATCTTTTGTTGGGGGGCTTGTTTGAGGGAGTCGGCGATCTGGTTGAGGATGCGTTGTTGGGTGGGGTGGGTGATCATCCAGTGGCAGCGGGGGAAAGAGAAGAGTGGGCCGGTGTAGGGAACGTTGGTTTGCCAGAGTTGTGCGGGGAGAGGGGAGTGTAGAAAGTTTGGGTGGGGAGTGGGATTCAAGCAACGGTCGGCATGATCGGAGAGTAGGAGCCAATATCCCCATGCTTGGAGGTGTTTTTGATTTTTGAGCAGAGCCGCGATGCGTTCGCGCAGGGCGTCGGGTTCAAAGGCGGGTTGGGTTTGGTAGGCGCGGGCGTAGGAGATGGCGGCGAGTTGCGGGTTGGATTTTTGGGAGTATTGGGCGGCTTGTTGGAGGAAGAAGGCTTCGCGTTTGGGGGGGTCGAGTGCGGAGAGGCTTTGGAGCCAATGGTGGTGAGCGGATTTGTGTTGTCCTTGGGCATCGTAGAGGGCGGCGACGCGCTGGTGGAGAGCGGGATCGCGGGGGGAGGCTTGTTGGAGGCGGAGGTAGAGGGGGAGAGCGGCTTGGTGGAAGCCTTTTTTTTGCGTGAGATCAGCGAGTTGTTGGAGGGTTTGTGGGGGGAGGTTGGGTGTGTTGGCGATGTAGAGGATCAGAGTTTGTTGGTGGGAGGGATCGAGTTGTGGGAGAAGGCGCTGGAAAGGGGACCAGACGGCCTCTAGCCCGTTGGTGGCGATGGAGAGATGGAGGATGCGTCGAGCGAAAGCGCGGTCGTTGGTATCGACGCAGCAGCGTTTGGAGAGTTGTTCGAGATAAGCGGGCGTGCGTTTGTTGGGTTGTTGTTGAATGTAGCGCATCCAGAGGGTTTCGGCGCGGTCAGGGTGTCCCAAACGTTCGAGCAGGAGGGCGGTTTTGTGGAGGAGCGGTGTTTGTTCGGGTTGTTGGAGGAGCATGAGTTCAAGGATGCGCAGGAGGAGGTCGGTTTGGTTGTATTTTTCGGAGAGATAGGCAAAGAGGCGGAGGGTTTCGTAGTTTTTGGGGGATTGGAGGATCTTTTGGAGGAGTTGATTGCGGTGGGTAGGAGCGAGGGCGCTGTAGATCTGTTCGATCCAAGGGAGGTCTTCCCATTGGAAGGGTTGGGACAAGAGTTCGGGTGCGATTTTTTGGAGGGAGAGGCGGTAAGCGTAGATGCCGACGGCTTGGGAGATAAGGGTGCGGTAGATGGAGGGGAAGCGTTTGGAGGCTTGGAGGAGTTGAGAGAAGAGGAGGTCGCGTTCTTTGTGGAAGGATTGGAGTTGATAGAGCATTTGGTGGAGGGAGGTGCGCCAGAGGGGGAGGTCAGCGGGTTCGATCTCGCGCAGGGCGAGGGATTGGATCACGGATTGGGTCCAGACTTTGGAGAGTGCTTCGCGGATGGTTTGGATCTCGCGATAAGGGATGAGGCCGGTGTATTGGAGGGTGAAGAGATTTTTTTGTGTGGCGAGGAAGTATTGGACGGGGAGGTCGTCATGGTGGTGGAGTTGGATCTTGGTGAGCCAAGAGGCGCGTTCTTTGGGGAAGAGTTGGTAAGAGGCGGTGCGTTCGATGATTTGAAGGAGCGGGGTGATGGGTTTGGGAGGATGTTGAACCAAAGAGTCGATGGCATCGGCGGTGTGGGTGCAATGTGCGCGTTGTTGGCAGAGCATCAAGAGGGCTTCGGCGCGGGCTTGTTGGTGAGCCTCGGTATGTTCGCCAGAAAAGGCGGAGAAGAGGGCGTCGGTGGCTTGTTTGGCCCAAGGGCTTTGGAGGAGGGGTCGGAACATCTCGATCATCTCGCGGGGGTTTTCGGCGAGTTTTCGGCGTTGGAGATAGGTGCGTAGGGGCTGATCGAGGCGGGAACGGACGTAGGTTTCGAGGAGTTTTTGAGAGCCGTCGCTTTCAAGGAGCAGGGCATCTTCGGCGCGTTGAAGATGTTCGCGGGTGGTTTGGTTGCGTTCACCGCAATGCCAGCGCAGGGCGTAGATCTGGAGGCGCAAAACAGGGCGAAGGGAGTCGACAAGTCCACGCATTTTAGCGGTTTTGTCGAGTTGAAGGATGCGTTTGATCGCGGGGCAGATCTGGCGTTGCCATTGTTTTTGTGGGTTGGTTTGGGCGTAGCGGGTCATTTTTTGGTAAGAGCCGCGCAGTTCGTCCCAAGGGCGGAGAGCCCAAGCAGCGGCGAGGATGGCTTGTTTGGGGGCGAGGGGCGGAGTGAGGGCGCGTTTGGCGAGAGAGGCGATCTTTTCTTCGTGTTGGGTTTGAAGAAAGAGGATGTGCATTTGTTTGAGTTGCATGGGATCGGCATCGGTGGTGCGTTCGAGTGCGCGGCGGGCTTTGGTGGCGAGTGCGGAAGCGCCCATCTGATCGGCGGTTTGTTCGATCTTGAACAAGGTGTCCCAATCTTTGGGGTAGCGTTGGAGGGTTTGTTCGAGGAGTTTTTTGGCTTGGTTGTAGTCTTTGCGGGCTTGTTGTGTGGCATAACGTGCCCACATCGTCCATTCTTGGCGGCGTTGTGCGTCCCATCGGAGGATGCTGTTTCGGATGGAGAGGGCGGACCAGACATCGGTTGTTGGGGTGGGCGGTGGGGCGTAGCGTCTGCGATAATAGAGGTGTCTTCGATAAGACGCGTAGCTAGAGGAAGAAGATTGGAAGAGATGGATGGGAGTCCAGCGGCCTTTGAGGGGACGGCCAGAGCTTCGGAGGAAGCTATCGGCGAGTTGGAGCATGTGCGAAGGGCGGGCGTGTCCGTACTTGACGAGGGCTTGGATGTGTTCGTTGGCGGCGGAGAAGTCTTGTTCTTTGGAGAGGTGTTCGACGAGCCATAGGCGGGGTTCACGTAGAGAGGGTTTGATGCGAAGGACGCGTTTCGCGATCTCGATGGCATCGGCCTCTTGTTTGTTTTCGCGGTAGAGTCGGGCAAGAAACAAGAGTTCGCGAGGATCTTTGGAACGTTTCCATGTTTTGGCGAGGCGTTCGGTGAGGGTGGGGAGATCTTTTTGGTGTCGGAATATCTCGGCTTCGCGTTCGAGGAGCTCCCAACGCATCCAGTCATGGAGAGTGCCGATTTTACGGGCTTCTTGGATGAGTTGAAGGGCTTGGGTGTAGCGTTGTTGGTTCATTTCGATGCGGCTGAGGCGAAGGGCGAGGCGCAGACGTTCGGCGGATGCGGATTTTTCGTAGAGAGGGCGGAGGATCGCGCTTGCATCGGCCCAATACTGGTGCTGTTCGTAAAGTTGGGCGAGTCCGTGTTGTTGCGAGGCGGACCAAGTGAGCTTGGCGATTTGGGGTTGTACCCATGCCAAAGAAGCGGCGTCACGGGCTTGGAGAGAGACTTCTAAGATACGCAAAAGCAGCTTAGGGCGGTTGTTTTCGGGGACGAGGGGGAGGAGTTGTTGGAAGGTGGTCATGGCCTCGCGGGGGCGTTTTTGCGCGAGATGGATGGAGGCGATACGGAGTAGGGGCGGTTGTTTTTGGGTGGAACGGTTGGCGATATCGGTCCAAAGTCGCAAGGCATCGGCGTGTTGCCCTTGGCGTTCAAGGGCGCGAGCGTAGACGATGGCGGCAGAGAGGGTCTGGGGAGAGCGCTGATAGCGGGCCTTCCATTGGGCGTAGAGGGCGCGGCGGGCAGGGGTCTGTTTGTGGAGGCGCAAGAGTTCGTGAAAGGCTTTTGGGGAGTAGGGTTCGTTTTGGAGGATTTCTGTCCAGCGTTTGATCAGGACGGAGGCGCGATCACCGCGCTTGATCTGCCAGTCGTCTTCGGCATCTGCGCGAGGAAGAGTCCCCCCGCAAAAGAGGAAAAAACCAAGAAGATTCAGCCAAGAAAAGCGCAGTATGTTTCGCAATGTCGGGCCCTTTGTTCACGAATGGATGAGTTTGGTGCGTACAGTCCGCGCTCCATCCGACAGTTGGACTGCATCGCTGCTGAGCATCAGGGCCAAACGCATCGAAAGCCGAGATCCAAGCGGCGCGAAGAAGCAGAAAAGGCCCATCTTCGGGCGGCGAGGAGTTCAGCGGGTTGAGAGGACCAGCTACCCCCACGGGCTTCGCGGTGGGAACAAGCCTGATCGGCGGTGGTCTCGGAGGCGCAATCGCGAGTCCATTCGCGAACGTTGCCCGCGAGATCAAACACTCCAAAAGGGCTGCGATCCGAGGGTTTGGAGCCAACAGTCGCAGTTTTGGGTGGACGGGGGCAGGTTCGCTTGCGTCCTTTGGGGCTGCCAAAGACAGCGCGTGTGCAATCTGGAGACGTGCCCGAGAAAGGAAAGATCTGTCCTTCAAAGCCACGCGCAGCTTTTTCCCATTCGAGAGAGGAAGGTAGGCGCTTGTTGCGAAAGCGGCAATATGTGGCGGCTTCTTCCCATGTGACGGACACAACGGGTTGCATGGGTGCTGAAAAGCCCGTCTTTTGGGAAGCTGCCAAAGTCTGGCAAATGCCTGCGCTGACACAAGTGGCGTAATCGCGCCATGTCACTTCGTAGCGGTCGATCCAAAACGTCGGAAGACGCCGCCATTGGATCGGAACAGGGCTACCAAGGCCACCGTAGGGAAACCAGCCTTTGGGGACGCGGCGCATGGCCTTGAGATCGGGCGGAAGGCGCAAGGGTTGTGAAGGCGGTGCAAGGGATTGTGTGGGTGGAGAAGAGCGGAGCGAAACAGCAGATCGGGAAAGCGGTTGTGTTCGACGCGCTCGTGGGCGAATTTTTCTTCGTGGAGAAGGGCGATGGCGAGGCGCAGAGGCACGTTTTGAAGGTTGGGCGGAGCGGGGGAGGGCAGGAGTTGCGGAGAGCGAAGAACTCGATGGTTCGGGTGAGATCCAGTATTCGATCAAGTGCTGTGCGCGACCGCTGTAGTAAGCCCACCCAAGAGCCGAAGCGATGGCGAACAACAGCAGTATCCAGCTCCACCGCCATTTGCTGGTAGAGGGTGAGGCCCCGAGCGCAAAAGCAACGTCTTCGTGAAGCAGCGAAGGATCGACCGAAGAATCGGACAGTTCGGAAACAGCGAGTTCTTGGGAAGAAGCGAGAGCGTGCGCAGGGTACGTTCCTGAGAGGATTCCGGCACGAAATCGAGCGACGCGATCATCATCGTCGGGGAGTGTGGGAAAGTCGTCGAGGACTTGGGCAAGATCGGCGAGCGAGGAAGGGGGAGGGTGGTGGGCTTTCGCGGATTTGGGCAACGGTGGCTCTGTAGAGGGTGTCGAAAGGCTCGGTGGGATGGGCGTTGATGCGATGGAAGGTGAGTTTGTGGAAGGTGCGGAAGGTGCGGCGTTTGTGGAGGGTGCGGAAGGTGCGGCGTTTGTGGAAGGTGCGAAGGCCAAAGGTTCTGGAGCGGGTGAGGCTTGGAGGATGGCTTGTTGATAGGAGAGGTAGGCATCGCGATCAAAGTCGGAGGTTCCTTGGTGGGGCGCGGGAGGGGCCGAACGTGGCGTATGAGGGCGCGCTAGGCCGATGGGAGTACCTGTTGAGGCGTGTCGGAGTGGGGCTGTTGCAGGGGGATGGGCGGCCCCTGCGAAGACGGCTTCGGGTGGGAGACCTGAGGGGGATTCGTCAAAGGCGGAAGTAGGGGCAAGCGAAGCGGCTTGGTGGAGTTCTTGTTTGAGTGCATCGCGGTTAAAGTCGGCAGTTCCGTGAGATGCGGGATGTTTGGTGTGTGCGCTCGGCGCGATCAACGGCTCCATCAAGTTTTGTGGAGCAGGGGCTTTTGATGGATGAAAAAAGTCGGATGGATCGGGAAAGAGAGAAGAGTCGGAAAGTCGCGATGGATCGGGAAAGAGAGAAGAGTCGGAAAGCCGCGATGGATCGGGAGAATGAGAAGAGTCGGGAGAGGGCGATGGGTTGCGAGGGTGAGAAGAGTCGGGAGAGGGCGATGAGTTGCGAGGGTGAGAAGGGCTAGGGGAGGGAGCGGAACGTTCGAGCGATGGGGATGGATGACGGAGGAGAGACAGCAGGGCGTCACGTGCTTTTTGGGCGTTGGGGAAGCGGTCGTTCGGGTCTTTGGCGAGGAGGGTTTGGTGCCAATCATCAAAGCCCGAAGGAAGGCGATCAAGGAGTCCTCGGTGTAGGGGGGGGCGAGGATCACGGAGGATCTGTTGGATGATGTGAAGGTGAGCGATCCCGTCGATCATGCGTTCGCCGACGAGGGTTTCGTAAGCGATCACCCCAAGCGCGTACAGATCGCTGCGGGCGTCAACGGCGCTGATATCTTCGAGCTGTTCGGGGGCCAAGTACTGGACGGTAACGGCTTCGCCAACGTGCTGCCCCAACGTTGAGGAAAGCTGTTCAAAGCGCATTCGTGCGACACCAAAACCGCCGATCTTGACGTGCAAGATCGGGTCGTGGGCTTTGCTTTGTCGGGTTTCGACCAAAAACAGATTGCTGGGTTTGAGATCGCGGTGGATCACGCCCTGTCGATGGGCATGATCCAAGGCTTCAAGGATATCCAACAACAAAGACAACGTGATATCAGGAGCCAACGGGCCTTCTAAGAGTTTGGCTTGAAGAGTCGGTCCACGCAAAAGCTCCATCACAAGGGCGAAACGGCCCTCTTCTTCCACAAAGCCATCAAATCGCACGATCGACGGATGCACCAATCGGGCGAGGATCTCTCCTTCTCGTCGCAGCAATCGCCTTGCAGCGATATCGCCTTCCCGCAAGGGCGGTAACATCTTGAGCGCGAATTCTTGTTGATCCGTGTGTCGCTTCGCACGATAAACCCGCCCCATCTCCCCTTCGCCCAACATCTCGATCAGTGCGTAGCCTCCCCATGAATCTCCCAGACTGCTGCGCAGTCCTTTTTGCGATGCGTTCGACGGCACACTTGCGGGTGCAGGAGTCAGCCAACTCGCGTCCGACAATCGGCCACATTGAACACAAAAGCGGCTTTGTTTGGGATTTTCATGACCACAAGCTTCACAACGCATTCGATTCCCAGCGGTTTTCCATCGGTTTGATAGCGACGCTACACCCCCTCAGACGGCAAGAGGCTTTGGAAGATTCCCACGCTCTGCGCCTTTGTCCAAGAGCGGGACAGTTGATTTTTTGCTAGGTTGCCAAATTGATTGAGAATTCTTCGATGAGCGCCTTTGGAAAATTTTTTCTTGACAACCTTTGAGGCGGTCTTATCTCTTTGCCCAACAAAGACAGACCCCCCCCAAGTGGACGGCTCTGTCTCTCCACGCCAAGCGCCAAAAACTCTCCGCTCGACGAGATGTTTTGGCGCGTCTTTCTCCTTTCATTCATTTCTGAACAGACGCTCGTTGCCGACGATCCTTTCGGATACACGGCGTCCTTGTGATTTGGAGATCTACTTCGATGAAGATGAAGCCGTTGCATGACCGTATCCTTGTCACCCGTATTGAAGAAGAACACAAAACTGCTGGTGGGATCATCATCCCCGATACAGCCAAAGAAAAACCCCTCCAAGGAAAAGTGGTGGCTGTGGGCGCTGGCAAGATCCTCGAAGATGGTTCGCGCCGTAACCTCGATGTCAAAGAAGGACATCGTGTCCTGTTTGGCAAATACTCGGGCACAGAGATCAAGATCGATGGTAAAGAACACCTGATCTTGCGCGAAGACGATATCCTCGGAATCCTCGAAGATTAATACCTCCACACACATCCCCCAACCGCTCCAAAATCCACCTCCTACGGTCGTTATAGGTCGGGGGTGGGGGCTTGTCTGTGTGGTATGCCGCGTTTTTCCTTTCCACATCCGAGACCTTCGGATCGAAACTTTTTCATAAAGGAGCCGTTCATGGCTAAGCAGCTTACGTTTTCCCAAGACGCCCGCAAACAAATCCTCCAAGGCGTCAACACCCTCGCCGATGCCGTCAGCGTCACCCTCGGACCCAAAGGCCGCAACGTGGTGATCGAAAAATCCTTCGGCGCACCCGTCGTCACCAAAGACGGTGTTTCGGTGGCCAAAGAGATCGAACTCCAAGACAAATTCCAAAATATGGGCGCACAGATGGTGCGTGAAGTCGCTTCCAAAACCTCGGATGTTGCGGGTGATGGAACCACCACCGCCACCATTCTTGCACAAGCGATCTTCCGCGAAGGTATGAAGTTCGTCACCGCCGGTCACAACGCGATGGATCTCAAGCGCGGTGTCGAAAAAGCCGTGGATGCGGTCGTTTCAGAACTTCGCAAACTCTCGAAACCCACCAACGATCGCAAAGAGATCGCCCAAGTCGGCACGATCTCGGCAAACAACGACACCGCCATCGGTAGCATCATCGCCGAAGCGATGGACAAAGTGGGCAAAGAAGGCGTGATCACCGTCGAAGAAGGCAAGAGCATGGACACCACGCTCGAAGTCGTCGAAGGGATGCAGTTTGATCGCGGCTATATCAGCCCCTACTTCGTCACCGATTCTGAGCGTATGGAAGCCGTTTTGGAAAACCCCTATATCCTGATCTACGACAAAAAGATCAGCGGTATGAAAGATATGCTTCCTGTCCTCGAACAAGTGGCCCGTTCTGGCAAGCCTCTGGTGATCGTCGCCGAAGACCTCGAAGGCGAAGCTCTCGCAACGCTCGTCGTTAACAAACTGCGCGGTACGATCAATGTGGCTGCTGTCAAAGCCCCCGGCTTTGGCGATCGCCGCAAAGCCATGCTCGAAGATCTCGCCGTCCTCACAGGCGGCGAAGTCATCTCCGAAGAAGTGGGCTGGAAACTCGACAAAGTCACCCTGAAAGAACTCGGAACCGCCAAGCGTATCCAGATCTCCAAAGAAAACACCACCATCGTCGATGGCAACGGTTCGATGGACAAGATCAAAGGGCGCGTGGGCCTGCTCCGCCGTCAAATCGAAGAAACCTCTAGCGATTATGATCGCGAAAAACTCCAAGAACGCCTTGCCAAACTCGTCGGTGGCGTGGCTGTGATCCAAGTCGGCGCAGCCACCGAAGTTGAGATGAAAGAGAAAAAGGCCCGCGTCGAAGACGCCCTCCATGCAACCCGCGCTGCCGTCGAAGAAGGCATCGTCGCAGGTGGTGGCGTCGCTTACCTTCGCTGCCTCAAAGTCCTCGATACCGTCCAAGCCACCGAAGAAGAAAAATTCGGTGTCCAGATCATCCGCCGCGCTCTCGAAGAACCCCTCCGTCGCATCAGCCAAAACGCAGGTGTCGAAGGTTCTGTTGTGGTCAATCGCGTCAAAGAAGGCCAAGGCTCCTTTGGTTTCAACGCAGCCACCGAAGAATACGGCGATATGCTTCAATTCGGTGTTGTGGACCCCACCAAGGTGACCCGTACAGCGCTCCAAAATGCCGCTTCCGTGGCTGCGCTCCTGTTGACCACCGAAGCGATGATCGCTGACAAGCCCGAAGAAGAAAAAGCAGGTGCTCCCGCTGCCGGTGGCATGGGTGGTATGGGCGGCATGGGTGGTATGGGCGGTATGGGCGGTATGGGCGGTATGGGCGGCATGGGCGGCATGGGCTTCTAATCCCCCCTGTCTATCCGACAAGTCAACAAAAACCCTCGTGATTGAATCACGGGGGTTTTTTCGTTTGGGCGTATGTGTGATCGAATCACGGGGGTTTTTTCGTTTAAGCGTATGTGTGCTTGTGCGAGCTTCGGTGGATCGGCGCATTGGAACTCTCGTTTAAGCGTATGCGTGTTTGTGAGATCTGCTTTGGTGGATCGGCGTGTTGGAGTTCTTGAGCAGTGGGTGAGCGGGGTGCTTGGGTGCGGAGTGAGTGAGATCAAACGAGGGTGGGCGAGGTCTTGGGCTGAAACGTGTATGGTTCATCTGCACCGCTGTCGCGTATCCTGTGGTAGGCGGAGAAGAACAACCTCGCAAGAAAGAAGCGATTGTAGTACAAAGAGCAGGTTTGTGTGAGGCCGCTTTGGGTTCGTCTGATCGCGCTTTAGGTTCGTCTGATCGACTGCCTCTCGAACCGAAGCGCTAGGTTTGTGTTCGAGTGAGACCGCTTTGGGTGTGTGCGAGTCTTGAGGAGCAAGGATTGCAAGGTCACGATGAAAAGACGCTGCTTGCGAAGGCAAAGTCCGGTGATGAGCAAGCGTTTATGGCCCTCTATCGGAAGTATTATTCGACGGTCTATCGTTTCTGTCAGACCTTCGGTGGGATCGATCGAGACATCGCGAAGGATATCTTGCAAGAGTCCTTTGTTCGGGCGTTTCGTCACCTCGATAAGTTGCGTGAAGGGCAAAAGTTTCTTTCGTGGCTGTTGACCATCACACGCAACCGTTGTTTAAGCCACCTCAGCAAAGAGGAAAACTTTGGCAAAAAACATTCGGCGTGGAGTCTCGAAACGGAACTTTTTTCTGTGCCAGATAACTTGGAGCAGATCGAGACAGAGCGTCAGATCGCTTTGGTTCACCAGATCATCGACGATCTTCCGAACGGTGGAATGAAAGATTGTGTACGCTTCTTTTATATAGAAGGATTGAGTACTTCGGATATCGCGCAACGTCTCGATATCCCCAAAAGCACCGTGACAACGCGCCTTGATCGTTTTCGCAATCGTATACGCAAGCGCCTTTTGGCCCGTCTGATGGAGCTTTAAGCGCCTCTTGGCCCGTCTGATGGAGCTTTAAGCGCCTCTTGCCTTCGAGTCCATCGCGTCGCTCCTATCTCGAAAAGCGTTGTGCCTTCTGCTGTTTTTGTATGTTTTTGAACGAAATCCTGCGCAAGCAGACAACACATCGAGAAAACACAAAACACTCGACTTGAGCGAAAAAACATGAAGACCACACCTGTCGCTTCCCATGCCCTTGATGCCGAGATGATCGCGCAGATCTATCGCGGCGAGATATCTCACCAACACGCACCTGATCTGTATGCGGCCTTGCACACAGAAGACGACGCTTTCGATCCTTTCCAAGCCTTTCACGCCTCCAACGAACCTCTCGAACTAGATGCCCAAGAAAGCGAAGCGATCCTTCGCTCGATCTTGCAGCAGACTTCGCCTGTTTCTTCGCACTCCACATCCGCTGTCCATTCGCCACTTCCTGCCGACCCTTTGGCCGAAATGCGATCGAACCCGCGTACGCAAACGGCTGATCCCTCGAAACCATCGCTGCTGCGCGATCTTTGGCAAAGCCTCCGCCGCGCTTGGTTGGCTCCCCTTGCTGTGGGCATGGCTGCATTGTTGATCTTCCCCATCCTCTCGACCACTTCGCCTTCTTTTCTTTCTTCAAAGACCCCAAGTGCTGTTTCCAACCAGCCCTTGCCGCGTGAAAGATCGACGACAGCACCGCGCTCCGTTGCTCCCGATATCCTTCACAAAGGAGATCGCGATCGCGCCGCTTTTTTTGCCGTTGATCTCTACCCCGCTGCCCTGCGCGCCCAAGATCCCAAAAAAGCCCTTCCCTTCCGCAACAACGCAATCCTCCATCCCGAAGATGCTCTGCTCTTTCACTTCGTCAACCTTCGGCGCGGGTATTTGTACCTTTTGCGCGAAGACGCACTGGGCCGTTTTGAAACTCTTTATCCCTTTGATCCAAAGCGCGCATCCCCCCAGTATCCCGGCAAGATCACCCTCAAACAAGCCGAACAACCCATGGTCTACGTCCTTGAACCCAAGATGATCGGACGCCAACGCTTTTGGCTGCTCCATTCATCCACCCCCCAAACCTTCCCCCAAGAACGCAATGCCCTCTCTCCCGCCTTGCGTCAGCTTTTCTTACACGCCGATCACATCACGCTGTTTGTTCGTCAGCGCGGATAGCTCGCCTCAGAAGTGTGGTACTTCGCCCCACCAAACAAAACGATTTGCGCAACTTCACTGTGGATCTTGAAGATCATCCTTCAGGTGTGTACTATCCAAGTCTGTGTGCTGTAATGTGTTGCGCAAAGATTTGTTGTGTGTTTGTTTTTTTGATGCGTTGTGGAGTTTGCCGTGTATCCGCCACAGATGACCTTTTTGGCCTTCTGGGGGAAGCCGATGGCGCTGTTGTCAGCGTTGTTGTTGGCTGGTTGTGCATCTTCACGCGCTGTCTCGACGGAAAAGGGCTTTCGCCCGCTTGCATCTCTCCAAACTACCGCTATTTTGCCCAAAAAAGGAAAAAAGATCGCCCTCTTGATCGGCGTGAATCGCTACCAAGATCGCGCATGGCATCCGTTGCGTTTTGCCGCCAAAGATGCTGCGGATCTCGCCGACGTACTTCGCAATCCCAAAACAGGGGGCTTTGATCAAGTCCTGTTACTGGCCGATCCCACCGCCACCACACGAAAAGGCATCTTGCGCGCCTTTGAACGCCTGCGCCAACTGAACACCAATCCGCACGATACGCTTTTTGTGTACATCTCGGGCCATGGAACGCTTGCGCGTGATCCTCAGCATACTTTGCGCCGCTATCTCGTCACTTACGACACCCAACAACGTGATATCCACAAAAGCGCCCTCTCCATCGCACGCCTCCGCCATCACTTCGCCAAACTCAAAAGTGAGCGCAAAGTGATGCTGCTCGCCACCTGCCACTCTGGAACAGGAAAAAGTCGCCTCAATCAAACCATGCTCGCAGAACTCAAAACCATCAAAGGCGCTTTTTTTACCCAACCGATCGAGGATTCCTCACGCGCAACCATCTTCCTCGCTGTCTGCGCTTTTGGTGAAACGGCCCGTGAATCCGCTGAGCTTCAAAACGATATCTATACCCACTACTTCATCAAAGCTCTCAAACACCGCTACGATGCCAACGGGGACGGAGCCGTCACCGTTTCCGAAGCACACGATTATGCCCGTGAGATGACCTACTTTCACACCAAAGGCGCACAACGGGCCTACGCAGAATCCGATATCCTTGGCACCGATCCGATCATCTTGTCTGGGCAAAAGAAACGCAACGGAAAGCCCGTTCTATACGCCTACGACAACCACTTCCAAGGCGTCGAAGTCCAGATCAACGGCATCCCACGAGGCACCTTCCCAAAAGGCATCCCTGTTCAAACGGGCCGACAGCAGATCACCCTCAAAACAGGCGAACACAAACTGTTTGAAGGGATGGTCGTGTTTCAAGACGGCGAACGCATGGACGCCAAAGAGCTTTTTGAACGCCGCGATTATCGCTTTGCCATCGCACTCAAGGCGGGCTATCAGTTCTTTCTCCAAGGCTCCTCCGCCGATATCCTCTCGCGTGAACTTCCGCTGTTTGGTGTCGAGCTCAAACTGCAACGCCCTTGGTCTCATATCCCCATCGATTTTCGCCTTGAATTCGCCTTCTCCCGCAATAGCCACAAGCTTCTTGAACAGGACAATCGACCGCAAACCGTCACCGAATTCAATGTGGCCATCGCTGCAACTTATGTGTGGAAGATTCAATGGTTTTCGCTGTTTGTGGGGCCGCGTTTGAGTGCGATCTACCTTGAACGCCAATCCGATATCCACAAACAGATCAACGACTTCTTCTTCTCTTTTCAACCCGGCTTCGTGCTTGGCGCAGAAGCGCTGTTTTTAGAAAGATGGAGTCTTTTCGCCGAGGGGCGGGTCAACTACACGTACGTGGCGACAGAGTCCGGCCCCGCTCGACACCAAGGCTCTTATGAGTTCTTGGGCGGCGTTTTTGTGCATTTCTGATCCCTTTGCACTCGGCTGTTCTGCCGCTGTTTGGCTGTTGCGCGATCCGTGTTGCGTGTGCCAAAAGCCCTATTGACCGAAGCCAACGAAGGAAGAAGCATGCACCGTCATCTTCGCCGACACAAACCCCCTTCGTTCCGCCGTGGAACACTGATCTTCTTTGCGCTTGCCCTGTTTTTCTTTGGTGCTTGCGGTACAATCTCCAACGATCGCTTTTTTGAGGGCCTTGGTCACTTGCATGGGACGTTGCTCTTGCCGAGCGGTGAACCCGCCCGCTTTGCTCACATCGAGGTCGTCAACCTTCCGCAACTCACCGCCAAAACAGACGCCCAAGGCGACTTTTTGTTGTCCTCCATCCCTGCGGGCAAACGTGATATCCTTTTTCGTCTTGGCGAAGAATTCGGCCTTCGCCTTCAACTCTGGATCGTCCGCGATCATACCCTTTCTCTCGATACTCCGCAGCGCACGCTGCTGCCTTCTGCGATCCTCGAAGGCACCGTCCAAGCGGCCCCTCGCTTCGGCGCAAAAAACATCCAGATCGCTCTCAAGGGGACTTCTCTCTCCACCCTTACTCTCGATACGCAAGGGACATTTCGGATGCGTGGCATCCCTCCCTTGCTTCCGAACAATACAACGGCTTGCCACTCGCTTTCTATCCAAACCGCCGCGTTTCATCCATCCCGCCTCGATGATATCTGCCCACAGCCCGGCCAGATCATCCGCCTTGATCAACCCATCCGACTCCAACCCCAACGCGCTTGTTTCGCCCAATCTTGCGCCCACGACGAGATCTGTGAAGCTGGTTTTTGTGTCCCCGACAACGGCGGCTCTCTTAAACTGCTCACGCCTTCCCTCCAATTCCCCACCATCGTTTACGCTGGTGAACAACGCCAAGAACGCGAACTCCTCCAAAATACCGGCCTCGGCCCCTTGTTGATCGAATCGATCTCCCTCCAAGATCCCGAACACACCTTCTCTTTGGAAGGACTTCCCTCGTTGCCTCTTCGTCTTGCTCCACAAGAAAGCCTACGAGCCATCGTGCGCTTTTCTGTGGACTCAAAGATCCCGATGTTCGGGCGTTATCAAGCAAAAATCAACATCTCTGCCCGCCATGAAGGACAAGGCAAACTGTTTTCGATCCCGCTCTCGGGCATGGTGATCGGCCAAAATGCTCCGCTTTCGCAGTGCGTCCAAACCAAGATCACCGAACCCACCACCCCACCGCCCCAACCCGGCACTCCTTCGGGACTGTACGACGTTGATCTCACCAACACATGCGACCAAGAAGTCGTCCTTTCCGATATCACGGGAACTTCGCCTGTTCAAGCCTTGCTTGCCGCCGATCAAACCCAACGTTGGTTGACGTCCCTTCAACATCTCCCTTTGCGCCTTGCTTCGGGCGCAACCGCACGTGTTCAATTTCAATGGATGCCCGGCCATTACGGAACTTTCCAAGGCGAAGCCTTGCTTCGCTTCCAAAAGGCCGATCAGTCCGATACTTTTGTCGCCAAGTTTTCTCTCCGAGCCGAACTGCGAACCCCCAACGTCATCCTCCCCCATGACGTCGTTTCGCTCGGGCATCTTGGGCCGAGTGATACCCGCTACGCTTTTTTGCCGATCACTCTCTCCGAAGCCAAACGCTCCCTCACCCACGCACAAGTCGATATCCTCACGGCTTTTGGAGGCCGCGCAACCCAGTTTCGCACCTATCCTCCTGTCCCTCGGCTTGAACAACAAAGCCATCAACATATCCTGACCTTCGTCTACACCGCCCCTTCTCTCCAAGGACGCGATGAAGCGTGGTTGCTTTTGCGCGGTATCTCTGGCCTCGGCGGATACCCGTACGCCGTCCAATTGCAGGCCCAGATCACCCAACAACCTCTCCCGCAGATCGCCCCTCGCCAATACATCGCCGCGACACGTGCTTGTGCTTCTCCCGAGACACCCCTCTTGCTTTCCAATCCTACCGATTCGCCTCTCACTCTTCGCCAGATCTCCCTCCCCAACGCGCCCACCAACGACTTCGTTTTGCGCTTGCCCACACTTCCCTTGACCCTTCAACCCAAAGAATCCCGCACTGTGGCGTGGGTGCGTTTTACTCCCCCCTCCCTCGGCAATCTCCAATCCTTTCGCAGTTTCGCATCCCTTCAACTCGATGGCTTCGATGCACAACGATCGCCCTTTTCTTTGCAATCCACCCTCCAAGCTTCTTCAGGGCTTCCCGCGCTGCGTACCTACCCAATGCGAAAGCTCCAAGACGCCCATGTGGTCGTCTATATCGACCCCTCTATCGAAACGTTTGCTGCCTCGCTTGATCTCAAACAACGCCTGATTGAACTCTTTTCACAACTCAAACAAGATGGCGTCACCTTGCGCTTTTATCGCGCCTCGCTCGAAGCGCCCCAAGCCCTCACCAGCCACGAACAACTCTGGCTCACCGATCGCGATGTCCGTTCCCAAGGACTGGCGTCCCTTTCCAAAACGCTGTCTTCTTTGCGCGATGCCGATATCCAAAGCCTTGGTGTCGCACGACCAGCCCTTGCGCTCGTTGTATCGGCCCGAGACGATGCCTCCACTTTTTCCATTCAACGCTACCTCCCCACCGCTCAAGATGATCCCCCATGGCTGCTGTTTTCGGCGATCCCCTCCCAAACCTGTTCCCCACAACTCTCCTCTGCAACGCGCTACATCGAAAGCACGCACGCAGGAAGTGGCCTTGCCTTCGACCTTTGCGCGATGCTTCAACCTCGTGGCTTGCTCGTTCTCAATGCTTGGATCGCCGAGATCAAAGCTGCTTTTCTTGGCCAGCGCACCCGTTTTCATCTTGACCAAACACCCGACATCAGCACGCTCTCCCTCAAATACGCCGAGACTCTTCTAACGCAAAACCTCCAATGGTCTTTCGATCCCACCCTTGCCCAGATATCCCTGTCTTCCGTTCTTCCTCTCCACCCCGAACATCCGTCCCTCGAAGCCTCCTATTTTACGCCCTGCGCCCCCTTGCCCTAAACGCACCTTCCAGATATATCAAACCGCACAAATCGCTCGCTTCTCTCGATCTCCTGTCGCTACGAGGTTGATATGCCCAAGCACTTTCGCAAAGTTACGGACCTGACGATCCCCGCCCTCCTCGAACTCTTTGACCTCACCCGCGAAGTCAAACGCCATCCCGAACGCTTTGTGCGCGCTCTTGAAGGACGCACCTTGGCGATGATCTTTGAAAAGCCTTCGTTGCGCACACGTGTGACTTTTCAAACAGGGATCTTTCAAATGGGCGGACAAGCGATCTATCTCGGTCCAACAGATATCCAACTCGGAAAGCGCGAAAGCCTCTACGATATCGCCTCCAACTTGTCGCGATGGGTGGATGCTGTGATGATCCGCACCTTCGGCCACCATCTGATCGACGGAATGGCCGAAGCCAGCAGCGTCCCAGTGATCAACGGACTGAGTGATCGCTTTCATCCTTGCCAAGCCATCGCAGACTTCTTCACTCTCCAAGAGCGACTCGGCCCACTCCAAGGCAAGACGCTTGCGTGGATCGGAGATGGCAACAACGTTCTTCACTCGCTTGCGTTGTGTGCTGCGATGCTTGGGGTTCATCTGCGTTATGCCACGCCTCCTGCCCACACCCCCGAGACGGAGGTGATCGACGAAGCACGCCAAATCGCCCAACAGACGGGCGCTTCGATCCATGCCTGCTTTGAACCCGCCGAAGCTGTCCAAGGTGCAGATGCTGTATACACCGATGTCTGGGCCAGTATGGGACAAGAAGCTGAAGCCGCGCAACGCAAGATTACCTTCGCTCATTACCAAGTCAACACCGAACTCATGCAAAAAGCCCGTCCTGACGCCTTTTTTATGCACTGCCTCCCTGCACATCGCGGCGAAGAAGTCACCGATCAAGTGGTCGATGCCCCTTCCTCGATCGTCTTCGATCAGGCCGAAAATCGGCTGCACGCACAAAAAGCGTTGATGCTTACGTTGATGCGCCGTTAAGAAAGTTTCTTGGATGACCCAACATACCGATACACCGGCTTTTTCTTCGAGCATCCCGCTTTCCATCCGTGACCCTCTCCACAAAAGCATCGAGCTGTCCGAGCCCGAAATGGCGATGCTGCGCGATCCTGCATACCAACGCCTTCGCGGCATTAAACAGATCGGCTTCGCTGAAATCCCTTATCCCGGTGCCACCCACACGCGCTATCTCCACAGCATCGGCGTGGGTGCCGTCGCAACGCGGATGTGGCGCTCTTTGCAACGCTATCTCCCTCTCGAACCTCAAGACGCTGCGCAGTTTTTGCGGATCGTTCGGGCGGCAGCGATGCTTCACGATGTCGGCCACGCTCCTCTCAGCCATACCACCGAATCGGTCATGCCTCCCCAAAAAGATCTCGCCCTTCCTTCGTGGCTTTCCGATGGATATCCTGAGCGACAGGCCCATCACGAAGATTACTCCCTCAAGATCATCCTCGACTCCCCGATCGCCCGCCATCTCGAAGCCATGGAGGTTTCCCCGCTGTCCGTCGCCCAATTGATCAGCGGTATCCGCCTCAAAGAGGACACCACGTTTCATCGCCAAGGTATCGATTTTTTCCCGATGATGCGCCAGATCATCAGCTCCGAGATCGACGCCGATCGCATGGATTACCTTTTGCGGGATGCCTTCTATTGTGGCGTAGCCTACGGACAATTTGATCTCGATTGGTTGCTGCAACACCTTACGCCCATCCTTCACAACCAAACAGCCTATCTTGGGCTGCGTTCGCGGGCGCTCTTCACTTTTGAAGACTTTCTACTTTCCCGCTACCACATGTTTTTTTCGGTGTACTACCACCACGCCTCGATCTGCTACCAAGAGATGCTCCAACGCTTCTTTCAAGAAGAACCCGACGCTTTCCCTCTCCCCGCAGATCTCGATGCCTACCTACGCACCGATGATGCCGAACTGATCACCGCCCTCCGACGTTCGCACAACCCTTGGGCGCAACGCATTACACAACATCGCCCGTATATCCGCTTGTTTGAGATCCTTTTACCGTCCGAACACTCACCTCTCGATCCCAACGCTCCCGATGATTCAACCGATCCGATGCGTTCCCTTTCGTCTCGTGCTCTCTCCAACACAGCTTGTACTCTTCCCGACACACCGCCCACAACGCCGACTTCTCTCTCCAATGTTTCGCGCACAGACTCCCATCATTCGGCTTTTTCCGCTTCTCCCGAACGCCCGCCAAGTCACATCCCCTCGATCCAGCTTTACTCCACCTTCCCAAAGGCCGATCCTCACACGCTTCTCCAGACTGTCGCTCTCGCTCTCCAAGAAGCCCATATCCCCATCATGCAAGCCACTTCGCGTTGGGTGCTTTCACGCTATTTCCGCCAACCTCACGACTCCGAACCCCCGATATACGTCCTTGATGACTCGCTCCAAGCCGCACAACCCATCCAACAATACAGCCACCTTTATCGCCGCTACGCCCAAGCCCAATCCTTGCGCCGTATCTACTGTCATCCCCATCACCTCGAACAAGCACAACGCATCCTTCAGCACATCACCTCCGATCCACGCCTCTAGTCGTATCTTTCAGCGCATCACTTCCGATCCACGCCTCTAGTCGTATCTTTCAGCGCATCTCCGCCGATCCACGCCTCTAGCCAATGCCTCTGTTCTTCCGCTATAACAAAACGGATTTTGTTTAGGACTTCCGCCGATCATCTGAGGGAGAGCATCGATGGAGAGTGTCGTCTGTGCTTATTGCAAACACGAGGTTCTGCGTGCGACGGTTTGCAGCCATTGTGGTGCGCCGCTCACGCAAAGCCAACGAGCTCTCCTTGGCGAGATCATCCACTCCTACCATCTCGAAGAATACCTTGCCGAAGGTGCCACAGGCCGGATATTTCGAGCGCGTCACCTTGCCACCGGCCAACAGGTCGCCCTCAAGCTGCTCCAACCCGAACTCGCCACACAACCCCAAGCCATCCGCCGTTTCCGCCGAGAAGCCGAGGCCGGTCTGCGGCTCCAACATCCCCGCGCTGTCAAACTTTACGAGTTTGGTATCGCCCCCGGATACGGTATCTTCCTCGTCATGGAACTGATCGAAGGGCAGACGCTTCGCCAACAACTTTCCACCCAAGGCCCATTCACCCCAAAGATCGCCTTGCAGATCGCTTTGCAGATCTGCGATGCTCTTGAAAAAGCCCATGACTTCGGCATTATCCACCGCGATCTCAAGCCCGCCAACGTCATGCTTCAACAACATCCCTCCCAAAAGATCATGGTCAAGATCTGCGACTTCGGCACCGCTCGTCTTGAGATGCAACACAACGAGTTCGACACACACTTGACCATCCCCGGGATGATCTGCGGAACCCCCGGATACATGGCCCCCGAACAGAGCACTCAAAATCAACCCATCGGACCCCACACGGATATCTATGCGCTCGGCGTCTTGCTCTTTGAGATGCTTACAGGCTCGCTACCTTTTCTCGGCGATTCTCCCCAAGAACTCTTGATGAATCCGCTGTTTCATTCTCCCCGACCCCTCGTCGCAACCGAACCCTCGCTTGCCAACTTCCCCCACCACCAACGCCTCGAACAGCTAATCCATAAGTGCCTTTCTCGTGAAGTCAACCAAAGACCCCAATCCATCAGCTTTTTGCGTGTTGGCCTGCTCTCTTCTTTGCCAACCCCTTCTCTTGAACTCAGCCTCAATGCCCTCGAATCCATGGACACCCTCGATGATTCGCGTGCCATCTCCAATCTTTTACATCCTTTCGCTGCCGATGAACCCGAGATCCCCAACCCGCCCTCTGCCTACCCTTGGCATCCGATCCTTTTTGGCATCGAAGATCTCCAGATCGTCCGTAATCTCGTCCAACAAGCACCTCTCCAAACCTTTCAAACCGCCCAACCCCTGCTCTCCGCTCAAGACCACCACCAATCCTTTTTTATGGTCAAATCCGGTGAAATCCGTCTCGTTTATCACGAAGAAGACCGCCTCGTCGAAGTCGACCGCATCGGACCTGACGGGATGATCGGTGTCACCAGCTTTTTCTCCAACGCCCTCTCTTCCCTCACCGCCGAAGCCTCCCGCCACTCCCAAGTCTACCGCGTCGATCAGCCGATCCTCGCCAAGTGGATCCAAGAAGATCCCCACGCTTATGAACTCTTTCGCATCTTTCACCGCGAATATATCCTCCAAGAAACCATCCGCTACGCCCCCTTCTTTTCCACTATCCCCCTCGAAGAACGCATCCCCTTTGTTCAAAAGTTCTCGTTTTACCCGCTCGCAAAAGGCCAAGAGATCATCGCCCAAGGCGAGATGCTCGATCACTTTTGCCTCGTCGCCTCGGGCCGCGTTGAAGTCTTCCGCCGACCTTCTGGTGCAGGAACCCCCGAAGTCATCCGCTATCTACGCGCTGGGCAGTTTTTGGGCGAGATGGCCTTGCTCTATCGCGAACCTGCCACCGCCTCTGCTCGCGCCGCAAGCAACACCGTCCTGCTGCGCATCCAACGCGAAGAACTCCTTCAAGAACTCAAAGCCTATCCCAAAGTCTTGCGTTTTCTCCATCAGATCGCACAGATGCGCCTCGAAGAAAATCACCGCGCCGATCAACGCTCCCATTGGACCACCGTCGGTGAGACCCCTTGGTTCCCTTCCCGATAATACAGCGCACCACTCGATCCGATCAGCGTTTCCGCAAACGGATCATCATCTCTGTTTCGCCTTCTTTGGCTTTGAGATCGCGTTGCTCGCTTTGGTAACCGTCCAAGCTGACGATCAAGCGGTATTGCAGACCGCTTACCAGCTTGATCACGCGCACATCTCCGCTGTCTTGGACGGGGCTTCCGTTGAGTGTGATGCGGGCTTGAGGGGGAGTGATGCGTAGGCGCAAACTGGCGGGTTCGACAGGGGCTTCAACGATCGCAGAAGAGGCATCGCTTTGGGAAAACAGTTGAAGTCCATCCAAAAAGTAAAAGGCGGCCCCGCCCCCACCCAACACCAATACCAACAACATCACGATCCAAATCGCTCCT
>CAUJFU010000253.1 GCA_963169055.1 Myxococcota bacterium | reverse complement strand
AGGCCAAAGACCGTGAACAGGGGAGGGAGCGAAAGTCGGAGGCAGCGAGGTTTTGGTTTTCCATGCCGCACGCTGCTTGCACGAGAGCTCGTCTTTGCCTGCTCCAACTTCCCCCTGTTCACGGGGGGAATGAGGGGGGGCGACAAAAGAAAGAGCGATCCTCCTCGACTCTACGAGGTTTCCACCTTAACAAGGCGCGTATGGGGTGGAACCCCACAAAACAGAACAACGGCGTCACTTCTGTCCGAAGTTAGATTTTGCGGTAGATTTCGGCTCCTGCTTCTTTGAATTCTTCGGCTTTTTGGCGCATACCTTCTTCAAAGGCGGAGGTTTCGGGGAGTTGTTGTTGGGAGGCAAAGTCGCGGATATCTTGGGTGATGCGCATGGAGCAGAACTTGGGTCCGCACATGGAGCAGAAGTGAGCGAGTTTTGCGCCTTGTGCGGGGAGGGTTTCGTCGTGGAATTGGCGGGCGGTGTCGGGGTCGAGCGCAAGGTTGAATTGATCTTCCCAACGGAATTCGAATCGGGCCTTGGAAAGTTGATCATCGCGCCATTGAGCGGCGGGATGGCCCTTGGCGAGGTCGGCGGCATGAGCGGCGATTTTGTAGGTGATCACGCCTTCTTTGACATCGTCGCGATCAGGCAGGCCGAGGTGTTCTTTGGGGGTGACGTAGCACAACATGGCGGTGCCATACCAGCCGATCATCGCGGCTCCGATTCCCGAAGTGATGTGATCATAACCCGGCGCGATATCGGTGGTCAGAGGGCCGAGCGTGTAGAAGGGAGCCTCGTCGCACCATTCGAGTTGGCGTTGCATATTTTCGTGGATCATGTGCATTGGGACGTGGCCGGGGCCTTCGTTCATGACTTGGACATCGAACTCCCATGCGCGGCGGGTGAGTTCGCCTTGGACATAAAGCTCGGCGAGTTGTGCTTCATCGTTGGCATCGGCCAAAGAGCCGGGGCGTAGGCCGTCACCGATGGAAAAGGCGATATCATAAGCGGCCATGATCTCGCAGATATCGTCCCAATGCGTGTAGAGGAAGCTTTCTTTGTGATGGGCGAGACACCACTTTGCCATGATCGAGCCACCGCGTGAAACGATGCCAGTGGTGCGTTTGGCGGTGAGGGGGATAAAGCGCAACAACACCCCCGCGTGGATGGTGAAATAATCCACGCCTTGTTCGGCTTGTTCGATCAGGGTGTCGCGAAAGATCTCCCAAGTGAGGTCTTCGGGGACGCCGCCGACTTTTTCAAGGGCTTGGTAGATCGGGACGGTTCCGATGGGGACAGGAGAGTTGCGCAAGATCCATTCACGGGTTTCGTGGATGTAGTTTCCTGTGGAAAGATCCATCACGGTGTCTGCGCCCCAACGGATCGCCCACACCATCTTTTCGACTTCTTCTTCGATCGAAGAGGTGACGATGGAATTGCCGATGTTTGCGTTGATCTTGACGAGAAAGTTTCGCCCGATGATCATCGGCTCGGATTCGGGGTGGTTGATATTGGAAGGGATGATCGCACGGCCACGGGCGACTTCTTGGCGCACAAATTCGGGCGTAATTTCGGAGGGGATCGCGGCTCCCCATGCGTTTCCCGGATGCTGGCCGGGGAAACGTCCGCGTTGGGTGCGGCGCAAGGCTTCTTGGGCGCGTTCGTAGATATCGCCACGCGCAGGGAGGCCATGCCACGGATCTTCGGAGCCAGCGGCGTAGCCTTGGGCGGTGTAGGTTCCGATGGAACCTGTTCCCGGGCGTGGGATATCGCCTTTCCATTCGCCATGTTGGCGGCACCATGCTTCGCGGGCGCGTTCGAGCAATTGGTTTTCGCGGACAGCGATGTATTCCATCTCGGGGGTGATGATGCCTTGTCGAGCGTAGTGCATCTGTGTCACGCGGCGTCCCGATAATGCGCGGCGTGGCAAACGCATCTGCTCGAAACGCAGGTGATCCAATCCTTGATCCGCGAGGCGTTCTTGGCGATAACGTGAGGAAGGGCGTTCCAAGGTCTCGGTGTCACCGCGACCAAGAATCCACGACAGTCGCAACGGGTCGATCCCACGGCGCACATCGATCTCGACTTGGGGATCGGTGTACGGGCCGCTGGTGTCGTACACCACCACATCGGGGTTGGGTTCGGCAGGTCTGCGCGGATCTTGGCTATGCGTCGGAGTTTGCGTGATGGCGCGCATCGCCACCTGCATCTCGGGATGGAGTGTCCCGGGTACATAGATCTTGCGCGAGCTTGGAAGAGGGCCGCGTGTGACGCCGTGTTTGGCGAAGTGGTCTTTGGGTTGGTTCTTTGGGATCTTGGACATCCTAGGCTCCTTCGAGGCGCTTGCATCCAACACATCAAACGACCGACGCATCGGCCCGTTGTGATGGAAACAAAGTGATGTGGGGTGGTCGGAGGGGAGACAGCCAAGGCGAAGAGAGCAAAACAGGCGAGAAGCAAGGAGGGAGAGTGCTTGAGGCGCTGTGTCTGCTTCCCTACGCCGGTTCTAGCCGGTTCCCGTCCGAAACAACGAGACCCTATCTCTGCGCGTGACGTCCGATCGAGCGAGAGTGATCAGCGTAGGCTACGCCAGATAGGCAGGTTCGAGGGCTCCTCGGATGTAGTGGCTCGCTTTACACAAATGCTTTTGAACAAGCGTTTGCTTCGTGCAACAATCCGATCTCAGGGGCTTTTTGGCCCCGCACCCAGCAGGTCGGGCTGCATTGTAGGGAGATCGCCTCAACGTGTAAAGAGTGATCTTTTCGCCAGCACGAGGTCACGGGAGCCGCGCTAAGGGCGCGGAGGTAGAACCCCACAACATCCGCCCCACCGCGTAATACGATATCCGAGAGAAGTACACAAAGGGTTAATGCGATCCGTTGTAAACGCCCTGTGGTTGGGCAGCCACACCTGTCTGCCCCTACATTTTGGCGCACACAACAGGCGGATTTCGTATCAGTCTTCACTGATTGACAAAAAGAAAGGCAGTCGCTATCGAAGACCGATTTCAGATCATAGTTGAATGGAAAGAACTGCGTCTGTTATCAACCAAAAGAGACCTGTGAGAGGTGCGGATGGTGTTGCGAAAGTTGGGCTGGATTACGTGCGAAACGATAGGGGAGGCTTTTCGGAGTGGGGAGTCACCGTTGGTGACGGCGGATGATATGCACTTGGTGCGGGCCTTGCGGGGGCGAGGCGTGGAAGTGCAGCCGCTGGTGTGGCGTCGGGATGATCCGCTGGGTGTGGATTGCGATGCGTGTTTGGTGCGGACACCGTGGGATTATCAAGAAGATGCGGCTGGATTTTTGGGTTGGTTGGAGGCGTTATCGGGGACGGGGATGCGGGTGGCGCATGATCCAGCGTTGTTGCGATGGAATATCGAAAAGACGTATCTTGCGGAGCTTGGGCGTCGAGGCGCACGAGTGATCCCGACGGTGTATTTGGATGTAGACGATCCGCGTTCGCTGGTCGAAGTGGCGTCTGAAGCGGGTTGGTCAGAAGTGGTCTTGAAGCCTGTGATCGCAGCAGGTGGTTTGGATACGTACCGTTTGGGGATGGCGGAGATGGTGGCTTTTGCGCCGCGCTATCGGGCCTTGTTGGCGGAAAAAGCGATGATGTTGCAGCCGTTTTTGCCTGAGGTTCTAGTCAAGGGCGAATGGTCGCTGATCTTTTTTGGAGGGGAGTACAGCCATAGCGTGCGAAAAGTACCGAAGGGTGGAGAGTTTCGCGTGCAAGACAAACATGGTGGGCGGGCTTGTGCGGAGGAAGCGGAGCGAGAAGTTCGGGACGTTGCAGAAAAGATACTTGACAGCGTGGGACAAACATTGCTCTATGCCCGCGTTGATGGGATCGTACAAGAGGACGGCTTCACCTTGATCGAGCTGGAAATCTTTGAGCCGGAACTGTTTTTTCGGATGGACGCAGGCGCAGCGGATCGCTTTGCAGAGGTGTTGAGGCGCTGGTGGTCGTAGTCAAAGAACCGATCCACCGCATAAATGCTTTGGGAAAGCGGTAAAACATACAGAGGGCGTGATGAAGCGAGATGCGGATACGAGCTTGTGGGGGCAGGCAACGAAGTTGGTGCGTGGAGGGACGGAACGCTCGGAGTACGGGGAGACGAGCGAAGCGATCTATATGAATTCAGGGTTTTGCTACGAGTCAGCCGAAGAAGCGGAGTTGCGTTTTCGAGGCGAAGCACCGGGGTATGTGTATGCGCGTTATGGCGGGCCGACACAGGGGATGTTGGAAGAACGCCTTCGGATGATGGAAGGTGCAGAGGCTTGTCGGGTGGTGGCGAGCGGGATGGCAGCGGTGTTTGTTTCGTTGATGGCGGGGATTCGCCCGGGAGATCGGGTGGTGGCGAGTCGTGCGTTGTTTGGCTCTTGCCACTACATCATCACGCAGATCTTGCCGCGTTTTCAAGTCGAGACGGTGTTGGTGGATGGTCGGGATCTGGGGGCGTGGCAAAAGGCGTTGGGAGAAAAGACAGCGTATGTGTTTTTGGAATCGCCCTCCAACCCGACGTTGGAGTTGGTGGATATCGCGGCGGTTTCGGCGATGGCGCATGAAGTCGGAGCGTGTGTGATCGTGGACAATATCTTTGCAACACCGATCTTGCAGCATCCGTTGGTGTTGGGGGCGGATGTGGTGGTGTATTCGACGACCAAGCACATCGACGGACAAGGCCGTAGTTTGGGCGGGGCGATCTTGGGGAGCAAGCCGTTTATTGAGGAGGTTGTCACACCATTTCACCGACACAGCGGGCCTGCGATGAGTCCGTTTAATGCGTGGTTGGCGCTCAAAGGATTGGAAACGTTACCGTTGCGAGTGGAGCGGCATTGTGCGAATGCGCTGGCGATAGCGCGTTATTTGGAGATGTCACCCGCGATCGAGCGAGTCATCTATCCCGGGCTGCCGTCCCATCCGCAATACGAGCTCGCCCAACGGCAGATGAGTTCGGGGGGAACAATGGTTGCGTTTGTGGTGAAGGGCGGTAAGGTCGGAGCTTTCGGGGTGATGGATCGATTAGAGATCATCGATATCTCGAACAATCTTGGCGACACAAAGAGCCTGATCACCCACCCTGCCACCACGACACATCGCAACGTCGATGCAGGGGCGCGTGCAGAGATGGGCCTCTCCGATGGACTGTTGCGCTTATCGGTGGGGATCGAGGATGTCGCGGATCTGATTCGAGATCTGGATCAAGCCTTGGGTGCTATGTTGCCGTCGCTTGGGGCGTGAGCGAAAGGTCTGAGGGGAGCCGCTCTGCTTTGGTTTTCCTTGGTTCTTGGGCGTGATGGTTGCGAGCAAAAAGTCGGATGGGAGAGTGTACCCAAAACGATAGGAGACGGATCTTGCAGGGAAGATGGCAGGAAGAATCAGGCATCTTGATCAGGGGTTATGAAGAAAAACGTGCAGCGTTAGAAGATATCGCACAGCGTTATGGTGTGGTGGATGTAGAGGGAGAGGCGTGTTTGGCGCGAGGGGGCGTGTGGCACGAGGGGGCGGAAGGTCGAGGCTTCCCTGTGTTGGGGGTGTTGCCTGCGTTGTCGATGCGGGATCTAGGAGATGCCTCTTTTTGTGATGCGTATGGGGTGCGCTATCCGTATGTTGCGGGGGCGATGGCGAACGGGATCGCCTCGGTGGAGATGGTTCAAGCGTTGAGTCAGGCAGGATTGATGGGGTATTTTGGAGCGGCAGGCTTGGAGATATCGACGATCGAGCGGGCGTTGGCGCGCTTGGAGATGTTGAAGACGCCGTTTGGGATGAATCTGATCCACAGCCCCAACGAGCCGAAGATGGAAGCGGAGACCGTCGATCTGTATTTGCGCCGAGGGGTGCGTTTTGTCGAAGCCTCAGCGTATATGGATCTGACTTTGCCGCTGGTGCGTTTTCGGGTGGCGGGGATCTCGCGTTTGGCAGATGGGCGCGTTCAGACGCCGCAGCGTGTGATGGCGAAGATCTCGCGTGTTGAAGTAGCGCGGCGTTTCTTTTCACCCCCACCAAGCGCGATGTTGGAGACCTTGGTGCGTGAAGGGTTCTTGCGCCACGAACAAGCGCAGATGGCGAGCGAGATCCCGATGGCCGACGAGGTGACCGCAGAAGCCGATTCGGGAGGGCATACCGACAATCGCCCCGCGCTGTCGTTGTTTCCGACGATCTGCGCGTTGCGCGATCAGATGCAAGCCCATTATGGAGGCAAGCAGATCTTGCGGGTGGGCGCAGCAGGTGGCATCGGAACGCCCGATGCAGCGGCTGCGATGTTTGCGATGGGCGCAGCCTACATCGTGACAGGCTCGATCAACCAAGCGTGCGTTGAATCGGGCAGTTCAGAGGTTGTGCGTGCGCTGCTTGCACAAGCCGAGCAGGCGGATGTGATCATGGCCCCCGCTGCGGATATGTTTGAGATGGGAGTCAAAGTCCAAGTCCTGAAGCGCGGAACGATGTTTGCGATGCGTGCCGCCAAGCTCTTTTCGTTGTATCGGGACTTTCCGAGCCTCGAAGCGATCCCTACCAAAGATCGAGAGATGTTGGAACGGCAGATATTTCAAGCCCCATTGAACGCGATCTGGGAACAAACCCAAGCGTACTTTGCAGCGCGTGATGCCTCGCAGCTTACACGGGCTGAGCAAGATCCCAAGCACAAGATGGCGTTGGTGTTTCGTTGGTATTTGGGCTTGTCTTCGCGGTGGGCCAACCAAGGCGATCCTGCGCGCAAACTGGATTATCAGATCTGGACAGGGCCAGCGATGGGGGCTTTTAACGCATGGACGGAAGGTTCCGCACTCGCACAACAAGAACATCGACGTGTGGTTGACGTCGCGCTTCAACTCCTGTATGGGGCCGCTTATCAAACGAGGCTGCAATGGCTTCGCCAACAAGGTCTGCTGGGGCGTTTGGGTTCGTTCCCCCCGTACCGACCGATGGATCGCGAAGCGTTGTTGCGCTTGATCGCATCAGCTTCGTAAAGCGCTTTTTGGCTCGGTGCTTTGTGCCGAGTTCGGTGTGCGTTTGCTGTTGGATGCTTTCGATGTGTGGAGAGTGAGTTGCAGTCGTTCAAGCCATCCTTTGAACCTATCGCGATCGTCGGTGTTGGTGGCCTTTTTCCACAGGCCGAGGAAGTTCGCGCTTATTGGGCTATGCTCAAGACGGGCCAAGACGCCATCACAGAGATCCCGCCTACCCACTGGCGGATCAGCGATTATTTTGATGCCGATCCCAAAAAACCCGATCACACCTACGCCAAACGCGGCGGCTTTTTGCGACCGTTTGCGTTCGATCCGTTGGCCTATGGCATCACCCCGAACGCACTCGAAGCAACCGATACTTCGCAGCTATTGGCGATGGTTGCAGCCCAAGATGCGTTGCGTGATGCTGGGTATAATCAAGAAGGCACCGTGGATCGGGATCGCGTAAGTGTGATCCTCGGAGTGACGGGGGCTTTGGAGTTGGTGATCCCGTTGGGCGCACGCCTTGGGCATCCACGCTGGCGCAAAGCTCTCGAAGATTCAGGAATCCCCGAAGATATCGCAAAAGAAGTCGTCGAACGGATCAGCGCCTCCTATCCGCCTTGGAGCGAGGCTTCTTTTCCCGGGTTGCTTGGGAATGTGGTGGCGGGTCGGGTCGCCAATCGCCTCGATCTCGGTGGCACCAATTGCGTTGTGGATGCTGCGTGTGCGAGTTCGCTGAGTGCGCTGCATCTTGCGTGCTTGGAGCTTCAAGCAGGCCATGCCGACCTCGTTCTTTCGGGCGGTGTGGACACCTTCAACGATATCTTTATGTATATGTGCTTTAGCAAAACGCCCGCTCTTTCGCCCACAGGAGACGCTCGGCCTTTTGATGCCGAAGGCGACGGAACCATCCTCGGCGAAGGCGTGGGGATGGTTGCGCTCAAGCGCCTTGCGGACGCGCAACGCGACGGAGATCGCGTTTATGCCGTGATCAAAGGTATCGGCTCTTCGAGTGACGGGCGCGGACGTGCCATCTACGCCCCAAGCGATGCAGGCCAAGCCAAGGCTCTGCGTCGTGCCTACGAGCGTGCAGGTGTAGACGCCCGAAGCATCGAGCTTGTCGAAGCTCACGGTACTGGAACCAAAGTCGGCGATGCGACGGAGATCAAAGCGCTGGTCGAAGTCTTCGGTCAAGCCGAACTCGGTCAGCCGCCGTGGTGCGCGCTCGGATCAGTCAAGTCGCAGATCGGACACACCAAAGCAGCCGCAGGGGTGTCCGGATTGATCAAGATCGCCTTGGCCTTGCATCGCAAGGTTCTTCTGCCTTCGATCAAAGCGCGTAAGCCTTTGCCGATCTTGCGACAAGAACGCACCCCCCTCTATCTCAACAACGCATTGAGGCCGTGGTTGTCTTCGTCCGATTCGCCCCGTCGTGCGGCGTTAAGCGCTCTAGGCTTTGGTGGATCAAACTTTCATTGCGTCCTCGAAGAAGCCGATCCTCATCTTCCTGCATCGCCCGATTGGGATGGGCGTGTTCAGATCCTTGCCTTTTGCGCGGACACCCCCGCACAGATCGAAAAAGCCTTGTCCGCTTGGGAGATCCCCCAAGGATGGTTGCAGCTTTGCGCCCAAGCCATCCAACAACGGGCTGCGTTTCGCTCGGATGCACCGCATCGATTGTTGTGGGCCTGTGAAGCTCACACACCGCCCGAACGCTGGGGGGCTTTGCGTGATGCAGCTTTGCAAGCTCTCGGTCGCTTTGAAAAACAAGCCGCCATGTCTCCCGATAAGGCGGGGGTTTGGACGACCCCCGAAGGCATCTCGTATGGTCGTGGGCCAAGAAGCGGAAAATTGGCCGTGATCATACCCGGCCAAGGATGCCAGTACACGGGTATGTTGCGCGATCTTGTGTGCCATTTCCCTGAATCCTTTGGTGTTTTAGAACGCGCACAACAGGCTTGGCGCAAACACTCGACTCACGCCACACCGCTCGATCGCCTGATCTATCCGATCCCTGCGTGGGATGATGCCGAACGGCTGTCTCAAGACGATGCCTTGCGTTCAACCGATGTAGCGCAACCTGCGCTTGGTGCGGTCAGTTTGGCTGCTGCGCGTGCTTTGGCGCGTTTTGGTGTGCAAGCCGATCTGTTGGCGGGGCATAGCTACGGAGAACTTGTCGCCCTGCATTTGGCCGGAGCCTACGACGAAGAAACCTTGTTTGCGATCTCGCACAAACGCGGCCAATTGATGGCCCAAGGCGGAGATCGCGGGACGATGCTGGCCGTCCAAGCTCCGCTCGCACAGATCGAAGCCTTTGTGCGTGAAGAAGCCCCCGACCTTGTGATCGCCAACCAAAATAGCCCCACCCAAGCGGTGCTTTCGGGAACCTTTGCAGCGATCGCCGCAGCCGAACCGCGCCTCGAATCTCGTAAGATGCGAACACGCCGTATCCCCGTGGCCGCAGCTTTTCATAGCCCCCTTGTTTCCGACGCCCAAGCACCTTTTGGGGAATGCCTTTCTTCGATGGTGTGGTCTTCAACCCATACGCCTGTTTTTGCCAACAAGACCGCTGCACCGTATCCATACGAACCGCAATCCTCGGCGTCTTTGCTTGCAGCGCAACTGGCTTCGCCTGTGCGTTTTGTTGAGCAGATCTCCGCGATGGCCGATGCAGGGGCGCGGATCTTCTTGGAACTTGGCCCGGGTTATCGCATGACTCGTTTGATCGAGTCCATCCTCGCAAAGAATGAAGGCGTGGATGCCTTCTCGCTAGATGCCTCACAAGGCCAACGCGACGGCTTGCGTGATCTGGCGTTGACGCTTGCGCGTCTCGCTGCACACGGTTATCCCGTACGTCTCGCCGAATGGGACACCACCGCCACCACCCGACCCTCCGAACACTCCAAAAAGCCCACCATGCAAGTCATGATCTCGGGCGCCAATGTCTTTACTTCACAACGTGCGATCCCACCGAGCCCTGCGCGCCTCGAAACTCCTACTACGCCGACTACTTTATCGCCCAATCCGCCGAAACCACCGATGCCACCGATGTCACCGAGTCCTGCGCGCCTCGAATCTCCTACTACGCCGACTACTTTATCGCCGAAAATACGGATGCCACCGAGTTCTGCGCGCATCGAATCTCCTACACCCACGGCCTCTTTGATCTCTCGAACGAAGGAACCGAGCGCATCACAGTCTGAACCCTCGAAACCATCGGCTTCTTCAGCCACGAAGCCTATTCTATCGAACGCGATGCAAGCCACACCCACAAACGCAAGCATACCGCGATCCCCCTACGCAAACACACAACGAACTCCCATCGAACCCCATCGATCTCGTTCTGTTTTTTCTCCACCAATACAGGGAAGCCGCACCATGTCGGACGATCTTTTGCACACGAACCAGCAAATGCTTTACCAGCTTTTGCACCTCCAACAACAAACTGCCCAACTTCACCAACAATTCCTCGAAGGCCAGCAACAAGCCCGTCAGGTTTTTTATCAGATGTGGCTCCAACAACACGGGATATCTCCCCCATCCACCGATATCTCATGGCCCGCCTCACCCCAACCGCCTCTTCCCGCTGCCCTTTATGCGCCAACACCGTCGGCTTCTATCGCGCCATCGGCCTATTTCGCACCGCCCGCCTCTTATGCACCGACAACATCGGCCTCTTATGCACCGACAGCATCGGCCTCTTATGCACCTGCATCATCAGCCGTTGTGCCGCTCTCTTCGGCCTCTTCTGTTGTCTCGCGGCAGCCTGCGCCCGTTGTGTCCGCTCCTGCGCCTTCTGCTGTGATGCGCCAGCCTTCGGCCCCTTCCGTGTATGGGAGTTCGGCGGCGATCTCTTCTGTGCCGACCTCTTTTCGTGGCAACGGTTCAGGCCACCACACCAACGGAGACACGCACTCAAACGGCGATTCGCTTCATTCTTCTGCGCCGACTGTGTTGTCTACACCCTCTTTTGTGGCGCATCCACAAGCCGCATCGAAACAGCCCAAGGGATCGAGCGTTGCTGATTCGTCTGCGTTGTCAGGGTTGTTGTTTCGGGTGGTGTCAGAAAAGACGGGCTATCCGATGGATATCCTTGATGCGTCGATGGAGTTGGATGCGGATCTGGGCATCGACAGCATCAAGCGCGTGGAGATCTTGTCATCTCTTCAAGAAGCTCAACCCTCTTTGCCACATCTCTCCTCGCAAGACCTCGGCACGCTTCGCACCCTTGGCGATATCGTCGATGCACTCGCCAAGATGACGCGCCAAGATCCGCCCATCGCATCGCCCGATACCGCAAGATCGACCGCTTCTTTTTCAACACCGTCCGCTACTTCGACATCTTCGACATCTTCGACCTCTCCAACCGCTCTCGGTTCTTCCGAGCTGTCTGCGTTGTCAGGGTTGTTGTTTCGGGTGGTGTCAGAAAAGACGGGCTATCCGATGGATATCCTCGATGCGTCGATGGAGTTGGATGCGGATCTGGGCATCGATAGCATCAAGCGCGTGGAGATCTTGTCAGCTCTCCAAGAAGCCCAACCCTCTTTGCCGCATCTTTCTTCGCAAGCGCTTGGAAGCCTCCGAACCCTCGGTGATATCGTTGGGGCGCTGATGGAGACCCTGCAAACCAACGGAGGGCCGCCCACGATGGCGACCCACGAAGGAGGGCCACCTGCGGACCCTTCCTTCGGCGCTGATCTGACGCGTTGGCCCGCACAGCTTCAGCGCCTGACTCTTCAAACGACCCCGTTCTCTCTTTCGGCTGCTGCTTCTGTTTCGCTTGCCAAAGAGGGGCCGTTGTATCTTGCGTCGGATGATTTCGGCCTTGCCGAAAAGATCGCCGCTTTCGCGCAAACACAAGGCTTTTTCCCACAAGTGCTTTCGGTGGCGGAGCTTCCCGAGGTCTTGGAGGCCCAAGCGGTGCTGCGTGGCGTGATCTTGGTGGCCCCATTTCGAGAAGTTCCCGATAGCTTCGGGGCTTTGGCCGTCGCCAAGGCCGCAGCAACACGGCTCCAATCAAGCGCAACGCAAGGCGGTTCGTTGTTCGCAACGATCTCTCGTATGGACGGCGCTTTTGGTTTGGGTCAGGGGCGGCTTGATCCGCCAAGTGCTGTGGATAGCGGCGCGTTGGCAGGATTGACCAAGACAGCAGCGCGTGAATGGCCGCAAGTCCATTGTCGCGCACTGGATATCGCACCAGAGATCGGCGCAGAGACGGCGATCCATGAGATCTGGGCCGCGCTTTGCGCGATAGGACCTGTCGAGATCGCTGGATCGATCGATGGATGGTGTACGCTTTCTTTGCAACCGTCCGTTCTTTCTCCGATATCTTTTCCATCCTTGGAGCCGTCTGCTGCGTTGACGGATGCGGACTTGCTTGAAAGTTTGCCGATCCAGCGGGGCGATCTGGTGATCGTCACAGGGGGGGCGCGTGGTGTGACAGCGACGGTGGCACAGGCGCTTGCGCAAGCTTGCCAACCCACGCTGCTTTTGTTGGGTCGCTCACCGTTGCCAGAGCCCGAAGCTTCGTGGTTACAAGGGCTTGATGATGAAGCGTCTATTAAAAAAGCTTTGCTTCAACACACGCAAGGCAAGCCCACCCCCCGCGATATTCAACGAAGATGCGAAGATATCTTGCGCGGCCGCGAAGTGCATCGCACCCTCGCCGCCTTGCGACGCTTCGGGTCGAAGGTATTGTACCGCAGCCTTGATATCGCTGATTCCTCGGCAGTTCGGGCTGTGTTGGAGTCTGTGCAAGCCGAAGAAGGCCCTGTGCGCGGGATCATCCATGGTGCGGGGATCTTGGCGGATCGACGGATCGCCGAAAAGCGGCTTGCGGATGCAGAAAAAGTCTACGCCACCAAGGTGCAAGGCTTTTTGGGGCTGCTTGGGGCGGTGGATGAATCGGCTTTGCGTTGTGTTGTGCTTTTTTCGTCGAGTACGGCGCGTTTTGGGCGGATCGGCCAAGCGGATTATGCGATGGCAAACGAGGCCCTCAACAAGATTGCACAACGCCTGCATCGACGTTTGCCGAACTGTGTGGTGCGTTCGATGAATTGGGGGCCTTGGGATGGAGGCATGGTGACGCCTGCACTCAAGCAGATCTTTGCACGCGAAGGTGTCGGCGTGATCGGCTTGGAAGAGGGCGCACGCTGTATGTTGCAAGAGCTTTCGTCCAAGATGGCCGCTGTTCGGTTGCTTGAGCCATCTTTCGCATCAGCCCCGTCGAACCAGCCGTCGGATCAACCCCTCACGCCATCAAGCCAAACCCGACAAGAAGATATCGAAGTCGTGATCTTGGGGACGATTGACGCCGACGGGTGGGTGGGATGGCAACGCACGCTGACTATGCAGCAGGATCTGTTTTTGCGAGATCACCAGATGCGCGGCGTTGGGGTGCTTCCTGCGGCGATCATGGTGGAATGGATGGCGGTGGCAGCGCACACAGTCTTGTCCAAACAGCACCCAAATGCCTCGTTGCGTTGGTTGCGGATGGAAGGGATGGAGGTGCGAAAAGGCTGTAGCCTTACACAAGAAGCTGTCCCTTTGCGTTGGATCATCCGCGATATCGATGCTGTGGACGGGGCGATACGACTGGCGGCTGTCTGCGAAAGCCCATCTCCCGCAAAGACGCAGACGTATGCTTCTGCACGACTGCTCTTTGGGCCGCAGCAGCCCATCCCATCGCCATCGCAACGTGCGCTGCCCAAAGGGGCCTTGTCTTTTTTTCCTTATGATCGGTTGTTTCATGGGCCGCTGTTTCATTGTATCGAATCCGTCGATGGGTGCGATGCAACGGGGATTTGTGCTCGATTGAAAGCGGCGGCCTCGCCCGCAAGTTGGATGGAACAGCCACCACGTCAGGATTGGTGGATCGATCCGTACTGGCTCGATGGAGCCTTTCAGATGATCATCTTGTGGTCGTTGCAACAACATGGCTTTCCTTGCCTGCCGACGGGCTTTGCGCGGATGGATATCTTTCGGACGTGGCGGCCTGAGCAGCTTTGTGAGGTGCGTGTTTGGATGCAGCCCAGTTCTCTACCTGTGTTGATGGCGGATATCGAAGTGCTTGACCTCCAAGGTGCGCTGATCTTGCGCATCGAATCGGCTCGTAGCATCGCTGATCCATCGCTTGTTGACACCTTTCGCTCTTCGCAGGAGTCCCGATCTTGACCGCCGCTCCGTCTGTTCTGCCCACCATCGCCATCGTTGGGATCGGCGCGTGCCTTCCTGATGCTCCTACCCCCGAAGCCTTTTGGGAAAATCTCTTGCGCGGCCATGCGGCGCACCGCCTACCTCCGCTCGGACGGTGGAGTGCGCCAGTCGAAGCCTTGTATGCGCCCGATACACCCCAAGCGGATCGGGTATTGGCACGCACTGGCTGTTTCATCACCACTCCAACGAAGCTTGAGGCCGATCGGCTTGCGCTGCCGTCGTCTTTGCTCGAAGGGTTGGATGAAAGCCTACGGCTCGCGCTTGCTGTGGCGATGATGGCGTTAGATGACGCGGGGATGGCGACCTGTCCTCGTCAACGAACAGATGTGATCCTCGGCCATATCGCCCTACCCACCGAGCGAAATGCAGCCATCACACAGTCTTTGTTGTTGGGCGCGTTGGCCGAGCCCGTGGCGAGAGCGGTGACGCAAGACGAAGCACAACAGCGCCGTCTTGCGTCGATCTGGCGTGCGGTCTGTCAGTCCCCGAGTGCTGCTTTGGGAGAACCGCAAGGCGAACAAGGCTTGCGCATCGATCCCCCCTTGATGGCCGGTGTTTCCTCCGATCCTGCGCTGGAGGCACGGGATGTTGTCTCCGATCCTGCGTTGACAGCGCGAGGCATTGCTGCTCTTCCTGCGGCGTTGATCGCGCAAGCTTTTGGGTTGCAGGGGAGCACATACACGTTGGATGCGGCTTGTGCTTCGTCGTTGTATGCGATCAAGCTTGCTTGTGATGGCCTTCAATCGGGGCGTTGTGACGCTGCGTTGGTGGGAGGGCTTTCTCGGCCTGATCATCTTTACACACAGATGGGCTTTTCGCAGCTTCATGCCTTGTCTTCCAAGGGAGCGTGTACGCCTTTTGATGCGCGTGCTGACGGCCTTTTGGTGGGAGAAGGGGCAGCGTTGTTTGTGTTGCGCCGCCTAGAGGACGCGCTGCGCGATGGACAGCATATCTACGGTTTGTTGCGTGGCATCGGCCTTTCCAACGATATCGGCGGACGATTGTTGGCTCCCGACAGCGAAGGGCAGCTTCGGGCGATGCGTGCAGCGTATCGCGCCGCAGGATGGGAGCCACAGAGCGTTGACCTGATCGAGTGCCATGCGACAGGAACGCCTGTCGGCGATGCTGTGGAGTTTGAAAGCTTGCGCAGCCTGTGGAAGGATCGCAAACGCTCCTTTCCATGCGTCCTTGGTTCGGCCAAGTCCAACATCGGCCATCTCTTGACGGCGGCAGGTGGCGCAGGTTTGCTCAAAGTGCTGTTGGCTTTGAAGCACCAAACCCTTCCGCCAACCGCGCAATTCCAACGGCCTTCGGACAAGATCAACCTTCAAGAAAGCTCGTTTCGTATCTTGACGACGCCGCAGTCGTGGGAAGCTTTGCATCCACATCCACGAAGGGCAGCCGTGAGCGCCTTTGGCTTTGGTGGTATCAACGCCCATCTGCTCGTCGAAGCGTATGATCCAGCGTACCACACCACTCCCTCCGCCATCCCTACCACCCAACAGGCCGCTGTGTTGGCGAAAGCTCAGGCTGCTGCGTTGGCGAAAGCTCAGGCTGCTGCGTTGGCGAAAGATCAGGCCGCTGCGTTGGCGAAAGATCAGGCCGTTGCGGTCGTGGGGATCGCAGCACGGGTAGGCGGGTACAAAGATCAAGAGGCGTTGTTGCGGGCTTTTCTGGGGGAGCAGGTGGATCTGCCTCGCAAAGAAGCCGCTTGGTGGGGGATTGCGCAAACAGAGGCTTGGACGGCTTGGCAAGGAGCGTCGCCTTTGCCGATGCAAGGGTTATTTTGTGAGACGGTGGATCTTCTTGCGGGACGATTTCGCATCCCACCACGAGAGATGGCGGAACTGTTGCCTCAACAATTGTGGACGCTGCAAGTGGCTGACGACGCCTTGCGCGATGCGCGATGGGGCCGCGAAAAGGGCGTCGAGATCCCAGATGCCGATTCGACGGGGGTTTATGTTGGGGTGGGTTTGGATCTTCACACGACCGACTACCATCTGCGTTGGGTCTTGCCCGCCATCGTCAAGGCATGGAAGACGGCTGGGGAGATCCCACAAGAGGAGGCGGAAACCGAGCAATGGATCGCATCGTTGCGCGATGCGCTGACACCTCCGCTTAACGCAAACCGCACGATGGGAGGACTTGCAAGCATCGTTGCAAGCCGATTGGCGCGGGAGTATCGCCTTGGTGGGCCGAGTTTTGTGATCGCCAACGAAGAAGGTTCGGGGCTGCGGGCTTTGGAGATCGCGGTTCGTGCGATCCAACGCGGCGAGATCAAGCAAGCCTTGGTGGCTGCGGTCGATCTCACAAGCGATCTGCGCTCTTCATTGCTTGCACACCGCGAGCGTCCCTTTTCTGCGGATGCAACGCCTCGACCGTTCGATCCAGATCACCAAGGCAGCCTTCCTGCCGATGCCGCCGTTGCGCTGGTGTTGAAGCCTTTGTCGAAGGCCATCGCTGATGGACACACGATCTACGCTGTGTTGGAGGGGATCGGATGCGCGGGCGGTGACGATCTGCGCCTTGCTCCCGACAAACGGCGCGTCGCGCATCAAGAGGCTTGTGAGCGTTCCTTGGCAGCCTCTTTGGGCGAGGCGGGTGCTTCGCTTTCTTCGGTTGAGTGCATCGAATATACCGATGGAACCGATGCTTTGGAGGCTTTTTCTTGGCTGCAAGCCTTGGAACGCGCCTATGCTGCGGAGGCCCGTACAGCGGACGGTGATACTGCTTTTCAAGTGGACAGCGATACTGCTTTTCAAGCGGGCAGCGGCGCTGCTTTTCAAGCGGACAGCGGTGCTGCTTTTCAAGCGGACAGCGATGCTACTGTTGCTCAATCCATCGAAGTCTTCGAGCAGATCGCAGCGATACGCTCTCCTCAAAAGGCTGTCTTGTCTGCGACGTCGATGGTGACGGGGTGGGCGGGTGCTGCGAGCGGTTTGTTGGCGTTTGCGAGAGCGGTTTGGGGGTTGCATCATCGGGTGTTGCCAGCGTTGACTTCGGCGGATCGTGGATGGGAGCCGTTGGCGGCGGTGGGGCGTTTTGTGGAACCTTTGAGAAAGCCCGAAGCGTGGGTGCATGAGCGCGCCGTCGGGCCGCGTCGGGCGCTTGTTGCAGCAAATAGTCGGGACGGAAAGGTGTTTCATCTTTTGCTACGCGAATCGCCTGTGTCACCGCGCCATGATCTTCGCGTGGCTTGGCGTCCTGAACAATGCGCTCCGTCGATGGCGGTGTTTGCGGGTGATACACCCCATTCGATCGCACAAAAGCTCGATGCCTTTGCCCAACAAATCCAGCACCAACCCGAGCGGCCCCTCCAAGAACACATCGCAGCTTGGCAACAGCGAAACACCGTTCAAACTCCGCCTGCGTTGGCGTTGAGTGCCTTGTTTTCATCGGATACATCGCCGATACAGACGCTTGCTCGTGCGCAGACGATCCTCGAACAATCGCGCAATACCACCAACCGCCCTCGCGAAGATATCTTCTATACACCCCAACCACTCGGACAAATTGGAGAGATCGCCTTTGTCTTTCCCGGATCAGGGGCGCAATTCCCGCAGATGGGGCGATTGGAAGCCCTCTATTGGCCTGAGATCCTCGAACAACAAGCGAAAGAAAATGGTTTCTTGCGTGCCCAGATGTTTAGCGACCGCGTGTGGCGTCAACAAACGCGCCAAGATGCCCTCACTTGCGCGGAGTTGATCTTTGCGCAGGTGACGCTTGGGGCGATGATGAGTGATATCCTCCGCTATTCGCTTGGGATCGAACCCAAAGCGGCCATCGGCTACTCTTTGGGCGAGTCGACGGCGTTGTTTTCGCTGCGGGCTTGGCGGGATCGTGATGCGATGTTGTTGCGCTCGTTGCGCTCGACGCTGTTTACGACCGATCTTGCGGGGCCTTGCTTGGCGGCGCGTGCGCTTTGGGGGTGGCCTACCCATCGAGAACTGCGCTGGAAGATGGGGATCGTCAATCGTTCGGCTGCGTCTTTGCGAGCCTCCTTACAAGAAACCCCTCGCGTGTATTTGTTGATCGTCAACACGCCTGACGCTTGCGTGATCGGCGGTGAAGCCCAAGCCGTCGATGAATGGGTGCGATCACAGCGCTGTGCGTTCGTTCCCATCGAAGGCGTGACCACCGTTCATTGCGAAGTTCTTGAGCCTGTTGCATCAGCTTATCATGCGCTGCATCTGCACCCTGTGACACCGCCCGAAGGTGTACGCTTTTACAGCGGAAACTGGGGGCGCAGCTTTTCGTTGACTTCGGAACAAGCCGCTGATTCGATTCTTGCGAACGCACGTCACGGGATTGATTTTCCGTCTGTGATCCAACAGGCCCATCAAGACGGTGTGCGCTTGTTTATCGAGATCGGGCCGGGGGATGGTTGTTCTCGGATGATCGGCCAGATCCTTGGTGACGAGCCTTTTTTTGCACGTTCGGCCTGTGTTGAAGATTCGACCCCTCCTGAATCCATCGCACGTTTGCGCGCTGCGTTGACCGCCCACCGCCTTCCGCATCTTTCGGACGCTTGGGCCGCTACAGAAAAAACGCCTGTTCTTGCGCAGGCACCGCGCCTTGCGGTTTCTTTGGCTGTGGGGACTCGTGAGGCTCCTTCAATCCCCGCATTTGTTCTCTCTGATAGGACTTACACAGATCTGCGGGGTTCCACCCCACACCCCGCTGCTTGGCGAAGCCCTCTTGACCCCGTATTGGCGAAGAGAGCACAGGTCTTTCAAAACAACGACTCTGTCTTTGGGGATCAACCCCTCCAACATCAAGAAGGGACGAACAGGATGGCCTCACCGCTCCCGTTGAGTGCATCGCAGCCGATGCTTGGGATGCTGCTGGCTTTGGAAAGTGCAGAGATCCAAGCACATGCTGCGTATCTTCAAGATGCACAAGAGGCATTGGCTGCGTATACATCGGTTGCCAGCCGTCTGAGTGTTTGTGATGTACCGCAGCGATCGACGTTTGCGCATCCTGTAGTGATGGATCGAGCGGCTTGCTTGCGTTTTGCGACGGGTCGGATCGGCGATGTTTGGGGAGAAGCGTTTGCGTCGATCGATACGCATCCGACGCGGGTTCGTTTGCCAGATCAGCCGTTGATGTTGGTGGATCGGGTGTTGGTGCTCGAAGGCGAACCTTTTTCCCTTCGTTCGGGGCGGATCGTGACGGAACATGATATCTTGCCTGATGCGTGGTATCTGGACGGTGGGCGACTTCCGACGTGCATCGCGGTGGAGTCGGGCCAAGCGGATCTGATGTTGTCGGGCTATCTTGGAATCGACCGAGAGACGGGCGGTTTGGCGATGTATCGGCTGCTTGATGCGGAGATCACCTTCCATGCGGGTTTACCGCGTGCGGGTGAAGTGATCCACCACGATATCCGCATCGAGCGATTTTTTAAGCATGACGAAACGTATCTTTTCCGCTTTGCTTTTGACAGTACCGTTGGGGGGCAAAAAGTCTTAACGATGCGGAACGGATGTGCGGGCTTTTTTAGCGCACGCGAACTGGAAGAAGGCAAAGGCATCGTCCTCAACGAAAAAGAGTGGGGGAAGGGCGATGGAACGATCGATCCGCGTGGGGTGTTGTGGAGCCACGTCTTACCGCACCCGCCTCAAGACGCCGAGCTTTCGGCTTTGCGCCGAGGGGATCTGAACGCGGCGTTGGGAGAGGCGTTTGCACGATTGCCATTGCGCCATCCCTTGACGCTTCCGGGGGGACGCGATGCGCGGATGAAGCTGTTGGATCGTGTGTTGTCCTTTGAGCCGATGGGCGGTCGATTTGGGATCGGTTGCCTTGTGGCGGAGATGGATATCCACCCGGACGATTGGTTTTTGACGTGCCATTTTGTCGATGACATGGTGATGCCGGGTACGCTGATGTACGAGTGTTGCTTGCACACGATGCGGCTGTATCTCCTGAGTCTCGGATGGCTCGGAGAAGACGGCGTGGTGGCATGGGAGCCTGTTGCGGGAGTAAAAAGCCAACTGCGTTGTCGAGGCCAAGTCTTACAAAGCACTCGAAAAGTTCGTTATGAGATCCATCTTAAAGAACTCGGCTACAATCCCGCGCCTTATGCGATCGCGGATGCGTTGATGTATGCCGATGATCGGCCCATTGTGCTGGTGCGTGAGATGTCTCTGCAATTGACGGGCAGCAGCTATCCTGCGCTGTTGGCTCTTTGGCAGCGCGAACCTGCACGCTCTTTTTCTCCTGATTTGCACCGCGCAGCGGACAAAACACCCCGTGTTTGTTACGATGCGCAGCAGATCCTTGAGTACGCGAAGGGCAAGCCGTCGTTGTGTTTTGGGCCGCGCTATGGGGTCTTTGATCAGGAGCGGTTTTTGGCGCGTTTGCCGAGTCCTCCGTACTTGTTTATGGATCGGGTGATCGGCGTTGAGGGGATGTTGGCTGAGATGAAGGCGGGGACACGGGTGATCGCGGCCTATGATATCCCGCCCGATGCTTGGTACTTTGGGGCAGAGCGTCAACCTTGGATGCCGTTTGCTGTGTTGTTGGAGATCGCCTTGCAGCCGTGTGGATGGATGGCGGCCTTTATGGGGTCGGCGTTTGCAAGCGAAGAAGCCTTGCACTTCCGAAACCTTGGTGGAGAGGCGACGGTGCATCGGTTGGTGACGCCGCAGACAGGGACTTTGCGGATGGATGTGCGATGTACGCAAGTTTCTCATTCGGGGGGGATGATCATCCAGCATTATGCGATGTCTGTCGAAGATCGCCACGGTCCCGTCTATACGGGGAAAACGTACTTTGGTTTCTTTTCACAAGCAGCCTTGGCGCAGCAAGTGGGGATGCGCGGAACCAAGCCGCTGATCGATCCTGCTTACGATATCCGCGCCGAACAGCGGCCTTTTCCACGCGAAGCCCCGTTTCCCTCGGATATGTTGCGGATGCTTGACGAGGTGTGGTTGTATCCGTCCGATGCGGATCCACAAGGCAAGCCGTTGTTGTGCGGGATCAAGCGTGTGAATCCGGCAGATTGGTTCTTTCAAGCGCATTTTTACCAAGATCCTGTGTGGCCGGGATCCTTGGGCTTGGAAGCGATGTTGCAGTTGATGAAGGTCGAAGCGATGCGGCGTTTTGGTGCAGCGGATGGAGCGTTGGGGGCGATGGTGGCGATGCCACCGCAAACGACGCACCGCTGGAGCTATCGAGGCCAAGTGATCCCGACGTGCGAGCAAGTGCGTGTCGAGGCCCGTATCACCGACGTTGACGTATCGAACAAGCGATTGCGTGCGGATGGTTTGTTGCATGTGGATGGCCGCGCCATCTACGAGATGAAGGACTTTGGGTTGGCTTGGATGGCGAAAGAATAGCGTAAACGGTGCTGTCGCCTGAAGCGCCGCGAACACGGCTTTTTTGAAAACGGCGTGCTTGTTTTTGGAGAGAAGGGATGGTGTCGATGCGTTATACGCAACCCATTTTTTTGGAAGCTGTGGGTTATGAGCTTCCGCCTGTGGTCGTCACTTCGGCCGCGTTGGAAGATCAGCTTGCGGCGGTGTATCAGGCGCTGCGGCTTCCGATGGGGCAGTTGGAGGGACTGGCAGGGATCCGTGAACGGCGCTGGTGGGAAAAGGGCTTTGCTTTGTCGGAAGGGGCGTTGCGTGCAGCGCGGAAGGCTCTACAAGGATCGGGGATTCCGCCTCAAGCTTTGGGGGCTTTGGTGTATGGTGGTGTTTGTCGGGAGCAATTCGAACCTGCGACTGCGTGCAAGATCGCCGCAGGGATCGGCCTTTCCGATGAGGCGATGGTGTACGATATCTCGAATGCTTGTCTTGGCGTACTCAACGGCCTTTTGGATATCGCCAACCGCATCGCGCTTGGGCAGATCCGTTGCGGGATGGTGGTGTCGTGTGAGTCGGCTCGCGAGATCAACGAACAGACGATCGCGGAACTACGCCAACAGCCGAACAATCGCGAGCGTTGGATGCAGTCGATCGCGACGTTGACGGGCGGTTCGGGGGCGATCGCGCTGATCTTGTCGGATGGCTCGTTTCATCATTATGCGCGCCCTCGATTGCACAGTGCGACGTGTCTTTCTGCGCCGCACCTGCATGATCTGTGTCGATGGGGTGTGGAAAGCGATGGCACGCCCTTTGGTTTGCACCAATACGCTCGTACCGATGCGGTGGGGGTGTTGAAGAATGGCGTGGCCTTGGGGATGCGTACATGGGAGCGGTTTCTTGCGGAGGCCCAATGGCGGCCCGAAGCGATCGATCGGGTGATCTGCCATCAAGTCGGGGGAGCGCATCAGCGCGAGATCTTACGCGCTTTGCAGATCGATCCTTCGCGGGACTTTGTGAGCTATCCGTATCTTGGGAATACAGGAAGCGTCGCGTTGCCGATCACGGCGGCGATAGCGTGGGAACAGGGCTTTCTTCAAGCGGGTCATCGGGTTGGTTTCTTGGGGATCGGTAGCGGATTGAATTGCATGATGCAAGCATGGGAGTGGGCATGACGTTTGTTGTGGATCGCGGTCTTTATCCTTTTGAAAGCCATTTTTTCACTCTTCCAAGCGGAGTGCGTATGCACTATCTCGACGAAGGCGATGGTCCGCCTGTTGTGATGGTGCATGGAAATCCGAGTTGGTCCTTTTATTTTCGGGCCTTGGTTCAAGCGATGCGAGGGGCGTATCGGGTCATCGTCCCTGATCATATCGGGTGCGGCCTTTCAGAAAAGCCCGATGATCGGCGTTATCGCCACACGCTCGAACAGCGCATCGACGATCTCGAAGCCTTGCTAGGGCATCTTGGCCTGACCAAAGAGATCACGTTGATCGCGCATGATTGGGGCGGGATGATCGGGATGGGGTATGTTGTGCGCGATCCTTCGCGGATCAAGCGCATCGCTTTGATGAATACCTCCGCCTTTTTGTTGCCTGCGATGAAGCCCTTCCCATGGGAGCTTCGGCTGACACGGACGCCTCTTGGTGCGCTGTTGGTGCGCGGCCTCAATGCCTTTGCGCGGGGAGCGGTGGCGCGTTGTGTGGCGAAAAAGCCGATGGATGCGGATGTTTCCGCGATGTATCTTGGGCCGTATGGCTCGTGGGGCGAGCGGCGGGGGATCTTGCGCTTTGTGCAAGATATCCCGTTGTATCCGAGTGATCCTGCCTACCCCATCGTCAAGCACGTCGAAGACACCTTGCCTCGACTGGCGCATCTTCCGTTGCTGATCTGTTGGGGATCGCGGGACTTTATCTTTGATGATGTGTTTCTGAGCGCATGGCGCGAAAAAGCCCCACACGCCGAGATCTTGCGCTTTCCTGATGCGGGGCATTACGTCCTCGAAGACGAACCCGACGCTATCTGCGCTGCGATCCAATCATTTTGCCAACACGACACGCTGCACCTCACCCAACCCCCCAAATATCCGATTGCAGCGGGTTCTTCGTTGGAGCATCGAAACACCGAAGCAGCGGAGCCATCGCCGAAACATCGAAACATCGAATTTTCTGGCTTATTGCCGAAACATCGCAACACCGAAGCAGCGGGCCTATTGCTGGAGCATCGCAATATCGCGGCAGCGTTGGTGCAGATCGCCAAGGAGCATCCGCAGCTTTTGGCGGTGGCGATGCCTCAAGGCCGTGAGGCCGATGGTTCGATCCGTTATGCGCGTTGGTCTTATGCGGAGCTGGACGCGATCAGCGATCAACAAGCCCGAGGGCTTCGGCGTTTGGGGTTTCAGCCCGGGATGCGGACGGTGTTGATGGTGCCGCCCAGTCTCGAATTTTTCTCGCTGGTCTTTGCGATGTTTAAGGCGGGTTTGGTGCCTGTGGTGGTGGACCCGGGGATGGGTCTCCGATCGCTCAAAGCGTGTTTGGGCGATGCCCGGCCAGAGGGATTTATTGGCATCCCCAAGGCCCATGCTGCGCGGATCGCGCTTGGATGGGCCAAAGAAACAATCCATCACTTTGTGCATGTGGGCCGTCGTGTGGGTCGGATGGGCGCTACGTTGGATGAAGTGATGCTTGCAGGGGAGGGTGGTGGGCCGATGCTGCACGCTCCTGCATCCTTTGAAACAGCGGCGATCCTCTTTACCAGCGGAAGTACAGGCATCCCCAAAGGGGCTGTGTATGCGCACAGCCATTTTCAAGCGCAGATCAAGACCATCCGCGAGACGTACCACATCCAGCCGGGAGAACGGGATCTTTGCACCTTTCCGCTGTTTGCGTTGTTTGCGCCTGCCCTTGGGATGAGCGCATACATCCCAGAGATGGACGCTTCGCGCCCTGCCAAGGCCGATGCACGCAAGATCATCCAAGCCATCCAAGAACAAGCAATTACCAATCTCTTCGGATCTCCTGCGCTGTTGCGTGTCTTGGCGCGTTATGCACAATCCCACCCTGTGCAACTCCCGACGTTGCGGCGTGTGATCTCTGCGGGCGCACCGATGCCTCCGAGCTTGTTGGTGGCGTTACAACCGATGCTTGCCGAAGGCGTCGAGATCTTCCCGGGCTATGGAGCCACCGAAGCCATGCCGCTTTGTACTCTTGGCAGTCAAACCACGCTCCAAGAAACGCGCTTTGCAACAGACCAAGGCAAGGGCGTTTGCGTGGGGCGTCCCTGTACCGATGTCACGTTGCGGATCATCGCGATCCGCGACGAAGCCATCCCGATGTGGTCGAGTGATCTTGTCTTACCGACGGGGCAGATCGGGGAGATCGCAGTCAAAGGCCCGATGGTGACGCACGCTTATCTGCATAACGAAAAAGGCACAGCGCTGGCAAAGATCCACGAAGGCGCGGATATCTGGCATCGCATGGGCGATCTTGGATGGCTCGATGAGCAAGGGCGCGTGTGGTTCTGTGGGCGCAAGTCACAGCGGCTCGAAACTGCCAAAGGCCCGATGTTTACCGTTCCTTGCGAATCGATCTTCCAAACGCATCCCAAGGTGCATCGCGCAGCCTTGGTGGGTCTCGGAGCGCGTCCAAACCAGACCCCCGCGATCTGCATCGAACCCCTCGATCCCAAGGACGCCCTAGGAGAACGCTGGAAAGCCCTTGAATCCGAACTGCGCGCTCTCGCCCAATCTTACGATATCACCCGCCCCATCGTGCATTTCTTGCCCCACCGCGCTTTCCCCGTTGATGTCCGACACAACTCCAAGATCTTTCACGAAAAACTCACCGCATGGGCGCACACACTACTTGGCCCTTGCTGCGGGGATTTCATGGAAAAAAGGGTGCGCTGATTCTTGTATGCACGCGCTTTGGTTTGCTGCTCTGCACAACATATCGTTCCTGTTGTCTTTCCTTGTAAACACCTGATAGTTTTTGGATGCGTGGGTCTTGTGCAAGTCTGCGGCACTGCCCAAATAATAGCTCGATTGGTAGTGCAACACGCATTGGAGAATGTACCTGTTGATGGCACCAAACTTCAGATGGAGCCATCCATCCTTGCTTACGTATTGGCTGGTTCGGAGTCCTCGATCTGGGGGTGTATTACTCATTCGCGTGTGCCCGTTGTAGATCGGATTTACGCGCCAACCAGCATACAAATATCCAACGTATGTTGCTGAAAAAGGTCTTGCCGCTCCGTACGCATAACACACCAGATCATAGCGGTACATATGACTACTCTCCACCCGTAGAGGAGTCTTGATGTGGTAATAGTAGGCACCGTGTACGTCTTTGTTGTAATCGCCGGACGGCTCGCCAACAAACGTAAGCACGTTGCGGTGCGTAACGAAAGGTCTTGCAGAGGCGTCACTTTCTTGCACAAGCGGACCTTTGACAACCCAACCTTCTTTAGGGATATGTGTTTGATTTCCCAAGGTTTGCTTTCGACCCCTTAAATCTTTGATATCGTTGCTCTGTTTTTCGACTTCTTTCTTCAGTTTCGCGATCAGAGTGTCTTGCTCGTGTGCTCTTTTTTTGAGTTCTGTAACCTCCTTAAAGAGCTTGAGGATCGCATCTGTTGTGTTTCCGAAGGTCGATGAAGGAAAAAGTGTCCAAAGCAACATCGTTGCGATCGATAGCAACGCACAGTGTCGTCTTTGTTTCGTCATGAGTCTTCCTGTTCTTTTGGAGTCGAGCTTCTTTTTTTGCACCGCGAAGGCCGATTGAATAGGCGATGAATTCAGCCCCGAAGTTCTGGAGTGCTTCGGGATTTTGCCCTTCACCTTTTTGAGCAGCCCCTGCGACGCGATGGGCTACTTCTTCTTGTTCTCTGTAATTTTTGATAGTTGCGAGACATCCCCGATGGATGCCTTGACGGCTTCGATGGACTTTTTCAGTCCATCAAGTAAATTTTGCATCTTCTCCAAAATGCCGCCTTTCCCTGTCAGCGCAGCCAGTTTCTGATCCATGTCTTTGATCTGTTGTTTGATTTGCGCATTTTCCTTTTGCAAGCCTTCTATCACACAAACGGACTTTTCGATCAGGCAGTCTCTTTTTTTTGGCTTCGCTTTCTTTGCGCACTCTTCTTTTGCTGCTTTGAGCGCATCCACTTTCAGCGAACTTCCTGCCATCTCTTTTTCGATTTTTTGCTGTCCTTCTTCCCAGCACTGATTTTCCTCTGTAGAAGCACTTTTGATGCAAATTTCGAAGGTACTTTGGCATCCCGTTTTTTCCGTTGCCTCGGCTTTCGGTGAATACGCAGCCGAGAAAAAGAAACAAAAAACGAGAGATGCGACTGTTTTCTTCATGAGTTTGACCTTTCTTTTGTGTTTTGTGCGCTGAGCGATAGTCCAGGCACGTGAGAATGTCCTAGCACAACCATCTTTATGTTCGGCATCTTTTCAAAAAGATGCTCTGAACGTTCTTGAGTTACTGGCACGAGACCCCATATCGGACCGTACGTTGCTATTCTATCCAACGGCTTCATCGAGACCGTATTCCACCGGTTTTCTGTTAGTTCACTAATTACCCAATCTCTGGCTTGGTGGTACCCTGAATCTAATCCTTTTTCAGAGAAGTAGTTGAGATCGTTGTTGAACACATCATGCCCGTGGCCGTGTTCTACAAAAATGCAATCCTTCTTTCCTCTTTTCAAAAAAGCTTGGCGCGCAGGATAATTCTCTAAAGCAGGGGAAGGATCAGCAAAAAGAACCTCTCGAACGTTGCAATTTTCTATCACCGAAAGCAAACCATCCTTTTCAAGTGCGGCCTCAACATGGTAGTGTTTTTTGATCTCTTGTGGTGTGAGCTTCCAATCCGTTTTCTCCGCATAGTGGTGAAGCAGATAGAGGTTTGGGTAGGGTGTGTCGTGGTTCCCATGTATGAATGTAAAATCTTCCCAATGCGTCGCCAATTCTGGATACTGATTCTTTATTGATTGGATCACGTCGCGATGACGATAAAACCGCCAATTGGCATCTTGCCCTCCGTTCCCTGCTTGTTCAAAAGTGTGCCCTTTTTGCTTTAAGAATTGTTCGATATGTTGGACGCTTACTTTGGCTCCAAACCGCTTTTTTAAAGCACTTTTTGTCTTGTTTTTATCGAAATACGCAATACAAACTCCTCTGCTCAATCCTGCAATCGTTTCGTGCAGTGTTAATTCGAGCGTGTTCGTTTCCACTCCCAACAGCCTCCCCAGCATCATCAGACGATCGTACTCTAATCCGTATTCTTCTAGCAATTTCTTCGTTTTTTTTGTTTCGAAGAAATGAACGGCTCCCAGACCTGTTCCTCCAACGTGTTCTACTCTTGCTTCTGAAGAAAGACTTACCAAACATCGCGTGCTCAAAAAATTATGAATCTTTTGAATTGTATCAAATTTTTGTTCATCTTTTAATTTAATTAAATTATTACAAATTTCGCAAAATGTTTCAAAGAAATGATCAAACATACCTTCAAACAATCCTTGTGTTTCCCAAACCTCGAAAAAATCTCCGACCTGAATAATATTTTCTTTTTTTATAAAACGTTTGAAAAAAGTTAAAAATCCAGCTAATTCAATCGCCAACGATTTGCGTTCTTTGCCGCTTCCACTCATAAAATTATCGCAAGGCAACCCACGAAACAGGTGAATGTGGCAATCTCCAATGAAAACAAGAGGTTCATCGCTAAGCGAATCGCTCATGCGCTGCCGAAGAAGAGGAAAACAACGGCGTGGTGTTAAACTTGCCCCTGCCTTAAAAAATTCGTTGAGTTGCTTTGACTCAAAAAAAGATTCAACGTTGTTGACGTCGACAGTATCGATACTGTCGTCATAATAAACCACTACGGGGTCGTCGATGTGGGAGCCGAGCGGAACTGTTGTGATGATTCTCTTTTCTCTAAGCAGTTCTTCTCGCTTCTTTTTGCTTGCTTCATGAAGAAAATTTCCCCATGTACAAAGAACGACTTCTTTCTCATGAACAAGAATAAAATCTGTTGAACTATTTTGCCAACGACCACAATTTGCATAGATTTTTTCGTTAACATTTCCCAACAAATGGACGTTATTTTTCAACAATTTGGATTGGTTGGATTCTATGATCTTTGTTTTCGTCGTCATCGCTCTTCTTTCAAGTCGACTTTTGGCAGAATACATTGTTCAGATACTTCTATTGCTTGGAGAAGAACCAGACAAGCCGTAATAAAAAAAAGCAAGAGTGTGGCTGGTGTTGCTGGACCCGAAACAGGAGTCGCCGCCCCTGACAAAGCCAGAGCGGCCAAATCAATGAACAGTGAAGAAAGAGCGATGCCACATGAATTAATCTTCGCAAATTCCAAACCGTTAAGAAGCTTTTGGGCTGCGGTTGAGCTGATCTTCATCACCGCCTTTGATGGCTTCATGTTTAGGATATCTTTGAGTTTGATGGTTGTGATGAATTGCTCGATGACAAAAACGATTGCATTGAGGGATTCATTGTTTTTTGCGTTTGCAAAGAGTCCTAACGCCGCAGAAAATTCTTTAAATATCAACCGATGCATCTCAGGAGGAGAGGGCTTCTTTTTAGAATAATATTCCTGAATGAATTCAATGGTACGCTCGATAAGCGTAAGGATGCTTTTTACGGTGTCTGGATCTTCTGCGAACTTTGCTGCAAATGATTTACTTATAAGTCTTTTAAGCCCTTCTTCGTTGACGGCGATTTTTTTTTCATTCGGTTTGTGCGTATTCGCCTCATCGTTTGCCTTGACAGCTTCCATCGTAAAACGGAAACTGTGGTAAGTCTCTTGCGGAGGCTTTTTCTCGTTGTCGGGCTTTTGCTCACCGTTGGGCAAACCTGTTAGCACATGGATCTCTTTTGTGTTGCTCAAAGCCCACAGTTGCTTTTCGCCATCTAGCTGGAGATTTCCCTCGTTATCCGTTGTCCATTTTCTTTTTTCTTCTTGTAAGACACCATCGAACAGACAGGCACACCGCTGATTTTTTGTAGGAAGACCATTCGACTTCAACTGAAGAAAGAAAGCGGTTGGCTCATTCAACAGAAGAAACGTGTTTTCTTGATCAAGAATTAATTCTTTAGAGGATTGCGTTTCTTTCTCTCGTGTGGGTACCTTTAAAATGTCACCCACCTGAATTCGGTTTGGTTCTTTTCTTTTATTACGTAATTCTTCGTTTTTTTCCCACAACCACTCCCATGAGACATGATACGATTTTCCAATCGTAGATAAGCAATCACCTTCTTGGATTTTATATGTCGCGGGCAAAGGTTGATTCTGTGCAGATTCTTTTTCTCCTCGCCACGCACAATCAGGAAGATCTGGAAAGCGAATTTGATATTGGCCTGAATCTAAGCCTACGATGCATGCCTTTCCGTCTTCATTTAATTTTCCTTTGATACACGTCTTCTTATCGGGGAAAGTCACTTCGTAGCAGATCTCACGCACAGGTTTCTGATTGCGTTCGTAGAGCATGGTGATTTGGATTTGATGGGTCTTTTTCTTTTGAATTTCTTTTCTTACGATAGCCGTTTCTTTTTGTTCTTCTTTGTGAGCGACGGGAATGGGCACGTTGACGTTGCTTTTTTCGAAGACGACTTTTTCTTGTGGAATACTTTTCACCGCCCATACGCCGATGGGAAATCCGTTGGTCATGCCTCGGGCACCTTCATGCAAGCACATCTGATGTTGAAAGTGAACTTTCGGGGAAAACCCACCAATGACCGCAAGTATGGTGCGGCAAGCCACGATCGGAGGATTCCCTGATTCTTGTACCCCGCAGTGGGTGGGGTTCTTCTCTGATTTGATTTTGGCTCCAATCAAAGCTTCTTTTGTCAAGAGCTGCTTGCCTTTGACTGTTACGATCCCCTCTCGATTCGGTGTCACCCGAAAAGATTCTCCATGAGGGCAGGTAAACACCGTATCGATATCCAGCAGCTTTTTCATTTGCGTCGCTACCTCTGTTGCCGTCTGGTCAATCGGGCTTGCTTTCACAAGCCTGCCCTTTAGGGGCGGGTCATTGACTCTTCACTTCGTATCTTTTTGGTGTATATCCTTTTAAGAATCATTTTCTCTGAATTTTTTTCAATGAAAATTCAATTTTTTCAAAACGTTCAATATTTTGTTTTTTTTGAAGAGCTTTTTTCTTCAGGGTTTCTCTTTTTCTTGTAAGGATCTTTATTATTGTTTCTACGTTTTCGACCTCTTTAACAGCCTCCTTTTTCTGTTCTTTCAACCCTTCGATCAACACAAGCACAGTATCAACGAGCTTTTGTATCTTCCCATCGTGCTTTCTTGCTTTTTGCTCTAGTCCGTCGAACTTTGAATGCAACGTAGCTAATTGAGTCACAAGAGATTTCGTTTTTCGTTTCTTCTTGTTTGTCCCCCATATCGCATGAGTATTCTCCTTTGTATCCTGGTGTGTTTTTTTTATCACACAACGGAGTGCTTCTGGGTTGTTTTTGCACGTTTCGGTGCTCGTGTCTTTTCCGACGACTGTTTCGAGCATATTCAATCTATTGTTGTGTTTGCCAAATTCGTTTTTGCAGAAGGCGTTTCTTGCGTAGAGGCTGCCGTCTTCTTGCGCTGTATCTGTTTTTTGCCCCACCAGATCTGTAAGTGCCTTTACTTTTTGTTTAAGCCGCTCAACTTTTTGTTTAAGCCGCTCAACGACTCGATTATTTAGGCCGATGTCTTCAGAGTTTTTGATGATTTTTATAGAGTTGTTTGTGATGTTTTTCTTATTTGCACTGATGTGTTTCGTATTTTCTATAATTTTTCCATCGTTTTTGTTAATGTTGTTCGTATTTTTTTTGATCTCGTCAGCGTTGGCTTTGATGTTTTGAACTGTTGTTTGAAAAGCGTCAGCGATCGTACGAGATGCGTACACTTTCTCTGTTTTTAGTGCGCCAGAAATCGACTCAGAGAGACGTTCCTTAAAAAGCTGGTTGGATAACATAGCTTTAATTTGAGAGTTTTTTTGCTGGCTGATTTTCGATTTGAGCGAGGTTTGTTGGGTGAAGAGATAAACGTTAAACGAGAGCAAACAGAAAGTTGACAGCCAGAGATAGGTAGATTGTCGCGAGAACAATTCTTTTATTGATTGGTTGGGTGTGGCATCTTCTTTTGTTTCTGTACGGAGAGGGACGCGGCTGGAATTGGGTTGGCTTTTCGATGGTTCTGTTCGTTGTTCCTTTAAGTTGAGGGCGGACTGCTGCGTGGTGGTGTTGTTTCTTGGTGGTGGGATTGGTGTTGTTGTGTTGTTGTTTGGGGAACTGCTGTTTTGTTGGAGAGTGGTTTCTTTGTGGGTGGTGTGATGGCTCGTTGTTGTCGATGGTTTTGAAGGAAGCGCGGTTAGGCGTGGGTTTGTTTGATGGGCCGTTGTATCTGTTTTAATCGCTGCCCATTCAAACAAAACGCCGTCCTTTTGGATCTCGTTTGGCTTCGTCCCTCCGCAGAGCATACCAAAAGGAGCGGCGAAGGAAGCAGAAGGGAAATTGTTGTTCATCTTGCATTGAAGCAAGCTGTAAGACGCAGCTTGCGAAGGATTTTGTATACAAAGGGCCGAGAAAGCCTCTTTCGAAATATCTTGTTCGTTCTCCCAAAAGAAGATTTTTTTTGCCTTGCCGTGTATCAAGTCTTTCGATATGCGCACTCGTTTGCTAAATTCTTCGCCTGTATTTTCTGTATTTTCTGTATTTTCGACAGCAAACGGTTGCGCGTATGTTTTGGGGGCGTCAAGTCTAATCCAGCGATCACGTGCTACGAAAAAGCCTGTCGAATCCTTCAAAGACCAAGGAGACCACTTGCAATCTTCCATTTCTTGCTTGGACAACAAAAGCAAGACAAAGAAAGAAGCAAGGCGATCGCCGTCGAATCCTGAGCTATAAAACTGGATATGCATCCATGTTTCTTCGTTTTTTTTGTTTTTTTGAATTGGGAGCGTACAACAAGCTCCACCCTCTGCGAAATCTAGGACGAGGCGCATTTTCTGCCAAATATCTTCAGCTTCTTTATGGGAGCGTTCGTCGCCTTCAGGAAAATAAAGTAATTGTGGATCTCTGTTGGTGGTCTTTGGAGTTTGGCCGTAGACATAAACGTTCACATTCCACCTCTAGGCGTGCGGCAAATTGGAAGCAAAGTCTGACAATTCCTTGCTTCGTTTTGGATATGTCCGAATTTCTGCTTGCAGTATCGATGAATTTGTATGTTTTCTTCGAATGAAAGTTTTCTACTGCATCTCTGTTTCGTGGATTCACTCTCATGTTTTTCGCACTTCTTGAGAACAGATTGATGCGAAAGAAATTCGTAGACTTGGTGTAAGTAAGAGAGCAAGCGTGTTGAATATGCTTGATTCAGCACCGCGCAATTTTCGTTTTTTTGGTAAAATCGAAGCGCGTTACCCACCGACAAAGCAAAAAGCAAAGCTGAGAAACGTTCGATGCGTCTTCCGTCCTTGTCGGAAGCTACAACGGCGATGGTTTGCGCATTTCCTTTTTTTATCCAGATATTCTCGATGCGTTGGCACTTTTTGAGGGAAAAATCTGCGGCGACAGATATCTTTTGTTTTGAAAGCTTGATCAAAGAGCATTTTTTCCCGGACAATCGACTGGTTTCGATCTCTACACTGGTATCTTTCGATGAATCTTCCCATGTACAAGAGAATTGCGTCGAAATCTCAGTTCCTTTTGGCGCAGGCAACCGCAACGGTAAAACGAGTTCCTGTGCTTGTTGCAACAACGATTCTAATTGGTTGCACTTTGGCGACACCAGCACTTTGGTAAACAAGAACGGGTACGTTTCTCCTCGGATTATCTCCACGAGCAGAGCCTTCATTTGATTGTTTTGTTCAGCCGAGCCAACTCGTTTGTCGTCCGTTTTTTTGTCGTCCGTTTTTTTTGCCTGTTGCTTTTGTTTTGTTAATTCTTGGCAGAGCACCTCGAAGAGATGCTCAAGTACATTCTTTTTTTCTGAATCATCGTACTCTTTTGCATAAGAAAACCAGCCTGGATTTTCCTGGTATTTTGTGAATAATTCGGATATTTTTTTTCCGTTTTGAATTGGTTGTTTTGATAAATTGTATATTTTTATAATTTTATCGATCTGCGATCTGGTTCTCTCTGTCACAGAAAAAACCAAATTGGAATTTTCTTGTTTGACTTTCTTCTTGAAATTTTGTATCACTCCTTTCGAAGTACATTCTGTTTTTTCGCATTGTGTAATTGTTGTATGCAGGAGTGACGCCGTGAGCTTTTTTTGTGTTTGCACGGTGCTGAAATCTACACCAAGCAGCGAAGCCACTCGATGATGCGGAACGTGCGGGATTTCACGTTGCAAGTAACGCGACACATCGTTCGCATGAAGTTTGAGAAAATAAGAAAGGGGTGCGA
>CAUJFU010000252.1 GCA_963169055.1 Myxococcota bacterium | reverse complement strand
TTCGTTTCCAACACCAATCGATCCCCATCAGCGCATCTTCGGCTCCCATCGTGATGGCGATAGGCTTTTCGTAATGGACGTGCGTTTGGGGGTCGGGGTTGATGTGGATGACTTGTGGTTTCTTCTCGTTGTCTGGCCAGGACATCCATAGCGTCGTACCGATGATGACGACAACATCGATTGCGGCCGCGTCCAAAAAGTTTTGATAAAATTTCCACCCCACTTCTTTTTCGATGAATTGGTCGTCGTAATCCATCTGCACACGCGGTCTTGCCAAACCCCCGCAGAAAGGGCAGGTTGGAAAACCGCTTGCTCTCATCGTCGATTCGTCGAGATGACATAGTTTTGTTCGGTTGTCGGGCCACCAATGCGAGGTGCATTTTTCCAAACACTGCAACTCCCAGAGATTCCCGTATCTCTCGTACAGTCGGCTGTCTGGAACGCCTGATCGTCGGTGGAGGCCGTCGATATTGGTGGTGAGGACGAACATCTCTTTGCCCGCGTTGCTAACCCAGTCCGAGATGATCTTGTACCCTGTGTGTGGCTGGGCGTTTGCCATCTGACGGCGCAGATATTCCGCAAAGGCCCACGCATAATGCGGTTGTTCTCGATATCCGGGAGGATTCGAGAAATCTTTGGGCTGCAAGCCCAACCGCGTAAACGGAAGAAAATCTCTCCATCGGCCTTGTTGGTCTCGGTACGTAGAGATCCCGGAATCCGCAGACATCCCTGCTCCAGTATCGATCAACACCCGTGATGCCGCAGATAAAATCTGTGCTGCTTTGTGGATGGCTTGTATCTCTTCCATCGGATCTCCTTCGTGGTTCTGCTTTTTTGGGGAGAGAGCGGAAAGAGCGGGAGGATTAAGGTTCGAGGGTGCAGGTGAGTTGTTCGCGCAGGGCATCCCATCCGCCGCGTCGGTAGGCTTCGATGGCGTCATGGCCGGGACTACGGCGTTGTTGGAGTCGTCGGTAAAGTGGGGCGAGATAGATCTCTTCGCCGAAACCACGGGCCAAAAGGGCATCGTGAGCGTGTTGCAGGACGCCTTCGAGCAAACCCTCGAAGGGTTCGGATGCTTGGATACCTTGGCGAAGGACACGTTGATGATAATCGCGCATGGCGGGCCACAAAGCGTCTTGGAGTTTGGTTTCAAGCCAAGGAAGGAGGGTTTTTCCTGCTTCGATCAGGCCGAGACCAAGGGCGCTGTTGGCGGAGTGTTCGGCCCAAGGTTGTTGGCAAGCGGAGCGGAGTTCGATCGTGGCGTGGGCGCAACGTGGGCGACCGCTGTTCCAGATGTAATGTTCGTGCATCAAGAAATCATCGAAGAGAGGGCCATGTTGGCGCAGGTAGTCGATGAATGTGCCGGATTGAGGGACGTATAGGCCGTCTTGTTTTCGGACGAGAAAGTCTTGTTGGGCGAGTGTTTCGATCCAATCGAGCGGATCGCGCATGGCGCGGGCGGGCATACCGTGGCGGTGGCTGCTGGCGTGGATCTGGCCCATTGTGCCTTCACGCGAGCTGATCCACCCGCTTTCGTGGCCTCCGTAGATCGGAGAGTTGGCGCAAAAGGCGATCACCACAGGGCAAAGCAGATTGGTGAGGTTGAGCAGGGGGATCAGTTCGCTGCGGGTGATATCGATCTGTGCTTGGTCGCTGGCGGTTGTGGTGAACCACTGCCAAGTCGTGCCGATGACGTCGTGGAGGACGTGATAGCGTTTTTTGGGGGACATCAAGGCTTCGCTTTGGGGGGTGATCGGTTGGATACCGTAGCCAAGGATCAAGCAGCCGTATCGTTTGGTCGCCGTCAACAGCCGAGCCATCGCGGTTTCGTGAAGGGCCTTGAGGGCGTGAAGATCGTTGCAAGGTTCGGTGATTACTTCGATCGTTCCCCAACCGACTTCCATGGAGTAGCTGTAGGATGTGCCTTCGAGGCCCACGATCAGATCGCCTTCGCGCAGGGGTTTGAGATCGCCGCCTTCCATCAGCAGCGGCCAAAGTCCCCGAATATCCGCAGCTTGACCATCAGGCCAGACCATCGGGTATTCGGCTTCGCGTCCGATGGTGCGGGGGCCGCGCAAGGTTTCAGGGAATCGTGCGGCGAACGTCTCTGCCAATTCGGCGAGCGTTCCAGAGAGAGCATCAGCCGAAGGAGTCGAGGAAGGAGGATGCACGGCGGTCATGGAAAAAATCTCCGATGGTCGAGAGAAAGCGGGAACATTGGGGGGCGATCTGTGGAGTGCAACCCGCACGATCCATTTGCGTATGTGGGGAAACAAGATGCCACAGGAGCAAAGGCGGCGCAAGTCTTTCGGAAATCTTGCTTTGTGGTGACGTGTGGTCCATCTTTGTCAAGTGTATGCCTTTTTTCGTGTGGAGAAAAAGTTGCAGACACACCACGGTCATCTTCCCCATCGCATCGAAGGAATAGCGCGAAGCGGTGGAGGGCCAACGCCTACAAGAGCGTGGTCATCGGGAGAAACAATATGAGTACAAGCATCGTTTTTTTGTGGTTGTTGCAATGGGTGGGTACGGAGTCGGTGGATACGGCTGCGTACAAAGCGGCGCGTGAAGGGCGTGTGGATCAGGCGGCTTGGTATGCAGAGATCGCAGCGGGCCGTCACAAGGGGCGAAGAGAGTCTGTGTTGCGATGGAAAGAACAACAAGCACAGATGGCGTATTTTGCGGGCCATCTGGCGCTGCGGCGGCAGAGACCTCGTGAGGCTGCGAGATGGTTTGCGCGGGCCTTAAAAGACAACACGCTGTATCGGGATTATGTGTACGAGTACCTTGCCAAGTCGCAGACGTTGGCGGGTTTGCATAAAGAAGCAGCGGCGACGTACCAAGCGACGTTAAAAGAGTATCGCAGCGTTGCAATGAAGCGGAAGATCCGCAACGAACTGATTGTGTCGTTGCGGAAAGCCGAAGATTGGAAGGCTTATACGGATCAGTTGCAGTCGTTGTTGCCGTACGCAGGGCCGTATGGGGGTCGAAGACGTTTGTTGTGGTGGCTTGCAGAAGGCCATCTCAAACGCAGTGATATCAAAGAGGCAGCCAAAGCGATACGTCTGTTTGCGTTGGAGTATCCGCATCGCAGCGAGGCTGTGCGAGCCGAGCAGCTTTTGGCTGCGTGGTCGAAAGAAGGCAAGATCCCGCCCCATACATGGAACGAAGAAGAGGCATCGCTTCGGTTGTATCGGCTGTCTCGTTTTCAGCCGAAGCGTGCGTTGCCTGAGATCGAACAAAAGATCGCAGCGTTGCAAAAAGCCCCAAAGCCCGACCTGATGCAGATCGAACCCATGGAAAAATGGCGTGCGCGTGCGTTGATGTCGATGCATCGGCACCAAGACGCGATCCCCTTGCTCGAAGGGCTTGCAAAACGCACAAGCAACGTTGCTTTGCGCCGTTCTGCGTACAAGATGCTTGGTCGGGCTTATTCGGAGACAGGGTCTTTTGAGCGTGGTCTGGAACAACTGCATGCTTTTGTGGAGCGAGAGCCTGAATCTGAATCGGCGAAAGAGGCGGCGTATCGGTTGATTTGGATGGCGATGCGCTTGCAAAGATACGCCAAAGCTCGTCAAATGATCGAAGAATACCTGCAAGTGTATCCCGAAGAACAAAAGAATCTTCAAGCGTTGGAATGGTTTAGGCTGTGGACGCTGTTTCGCGAAGGCGAATACAAGGCCGCGATCGCAGGGTTCAAAAAGTGGGGGCGAACCAAACGCGGCGTTTCTATCGGCGGGCAGGTGAGTTATTGGATCGGGCGGTCCTACGAGCATCTCGGCCAGTGGGATCAGGCCAAATCGTACTACAGTCGCATCGCCAGCGTCGCTCCGCTCACTTACTACGGTGTGCTTTCACAACACCGCTTGTATGTCCTCGAAGATCAGATCCAAGAACACCATCAATCCTACTCTTGCACACACAACCCTCCCCCAGCGATCAAACGCAAGTCTTTGCTAAACAAGCGCGAACAAGAGCGCTTGCGCCGTGTCGAGCAGGCGATGCAAAAGGCAACGCTCGACCGAAAACAAGTCGGCTACACCACCACGCTTTCGGAAAACATCGATAACGCCGATCAGAACGCTTTGTTTCGCAACCTTGCGCAGATCGCTCAACAAGAGATCCCATCCCAAGTCGCCTTTCCAAGTCTCCCACCCGCTTGCAAAGGCGGTAAAAGCCGAAGCTGCAAAGCCTTTCAACGCGCACAGCTTTTCGATCAATTGGGTCTCGATCAAGATGCTGTGCGTGAGATGACTTCCGCCCGTTGGGCCGTCCAACGCTCCAAGCCGCATATCCTTGAAACCATCCGATGGCTTTATTCGAAAAAAGCCTATCATCCGGGTGTATTGCTTTCTTTTCATCTGCAAACCAAGGTCAACAAACCTCCGCGCCTCACGCCCCATCAAAGCTTTCGCATCCGTTATCCGCTTGCGTATCATGACGAGCTGAGCCATGAGAGCCGTCAGTCGGGCGTTCCGTTTGCTTTTGCGTGGGCCATCACCCGTGAAGAAAGTCTCTTCCGTATCCGTATTCGCTCTTGGGCCGATGCCTTCGGCTTAATGCAGATCATCCCCAAAACCGCCTACAAGATCGCCGATCGCATCAAAATGGACGACTTTCGCCTACGCGATCTCTACCACCCGCCCACCAATATCAAGATGGGTTGCTGGTATCTCGGCCAGCTTCTCGAAAAATTCCAATCCCATGTGATGCTTGCTGCTGCCGCTTACAACGCAGGCCCCCATCGCGTCGCTGTCTGGCTCAAAAACCATCACAACGTCTCTGTCGACGAGTTTGTCGAAGAGATCCCCTTCCAAGAAACCCGAAACTACGTCAAGCGTGTCTTTCGCACCTACGTCATCTATAACTATCTCTACAACCAAACCCTCCCCTCTCCCCCCACCTCGGTCGCCGTTCGCGTCGGAAAAAATATCGATTTTTGATCGGATAGGGCTTACGCGGTTGGGCTTGTGAGGTGGGGGGATTATTTTTCGAGGACGGTGATGACGCAGCTAGAGATGTTTTCGGTGCGGTTGAAGTTGCCGAGGGTGTCGTAGACGCTGGATTGGTATTGGAGCATAAAGAACTGGAAAGCAGGAGCGTTGCTGCGGATGGGTGTGTGAGAGCGTACGCGGAGGTCTTGGGTGATCTCGGCGTTGGGGGAAGTACAGGCGGGCAAAGAGGCGGTGAATCCGCCGCGACAGAAGCCGTCGTTGCAATCGGTGCATCCAGCAGGGCAATCAAGGCAGACAGCCGCAGGGGAGTTGGTGGAGCAGACGAGGTCGGTTTGGCCGTTGCCAAGGTCTTTTCCGTTGAGGGGCGAGCTATACAGCGAAAGTTCGACGGAGTAGAAGCAGCTAGAGGTTCCGCCGGGGTTGGGGGTGCGTCCGATGAGTTTGGTGGCGTGGACGTATCCGCTGGGATAGCGGAGGCTGTAGGAGTAGCTGCCGCCTGCGGTTTTGACGGGGACGTTGGTGACTTCGCTTTCGGGTTGGATGTTGAGTTCGGGGAGGTTGCCGTTGTTAGAGCTGCTGCAATTGCATTTCCCGTTGTTGTTGCGAGCGGCGGTGTTGCAGCTTCCGTTGTTGTAGACGATGGGGAGTTCGACTTCTTGTCCGAGGGCATCTTGGACGATCATGATAAAGCCGTAGGTTCCGGGGTCGTTGGTATTTTGGTTGGGTTGACCAAGCAAGGTGCAGTTGGTTGCGTCGTTTGCATCGAGCGTCACACCAAAGATACCGAAGGTTCCGCCTGTGTACATGAAAGAGGGCAGGATGCCTCGTCCGTCACCTGTGTAGAATCGGCAGCTAAAGGGACTTTTTCCGCCGTCGATGGTGCTTCCCGGGTTGGCAACGCGGGTGGTGCTGGTGCCGGTGAGGTAGTTGGTGACGCGGGAGACCAGTTTGGGGTAGACGCGCAGGGAGAACTGGGTGGTATTTTTGCAGTTTCCGACCGCGACTTCGACGGATACGGTGGTGGTGGCAGACTGCGTGGGGACACCTTTGAGTTCAACTTCGGACTCGTTGAGTTTGTTCAAGAGCATCCAAGAAGGGCCGCTGACGATGCGCCAGTTGGTGGGGGGAGGAAGCGCGTTGGCGGGGAGGAAAGAGAGTTTGATGGCGTAGTTTTCACCGACATAGGTCTCAAGTCGGCCTGTGGTGAAGAACTGGAGAGCGGGGCAGGTGGTGCAGTTAAAGGCGACGCAGATATCGGTGCCCGAGCAATCGTTGTTGGTGCGGCAGTTTCCGGGGAAACAGAGTCCGCTCGGTGTGTTGCAGAGGCGATCTGCGGTGGGGTTGGTTTTGCATTCGGCGTCGGCGGTGCAGGGGGTACAGAAGTTGTTTTTGCAGACGGTGCCGGGGCAATCGTTGTTGTTTTTACAGTTTCCGGGGGTGCAAGCGCCGTTGAGGCAGATGCGACCCGCACCGCATTGGCTATCAAGAGAGCAGGGAGAACAAAAGCGGTTGAGGCAAACTTGGCCGTTGGAGCATTGGCTATCTGTGCGGCAGTTTCCGGGGAGACAGATCTGGTTGATGCAAAGTTTGCCGGTACCGCACTCTGCGTCGGAAGTGCAGGGGAGGCATTTGTTGTTTTGGCAGATCTGCCCGCCGGGGCAGTCGCTGTTGGAGACGCAGTTTTCGCAGCGATTGGAGGTGATGTCGCATTTTTGGTTGTTTGCGCAATCCGCGTCTTTGCGACATCCCGGTCGGCAAGCGCCTGAATCGCAGATCTCGCCTGTTCCGCATTGTGCGTCAGCGGTGCAGGCCACGCATTTGTTGAGTTGGCAGACTTGGCCGTTTTTGCAGTGTTGATTGAGCGTGCAATCTTTGCAAGTAAGGCTGGCGGGGTCGCAGATCTGGTTGGTGCAATCGCTATCGTTGCGGCATCCCGGGCGGCATTTGTTGTTAAAGCAGATCTCGCCAGAAGCGCATTGGCTATCGCGGCGGCATCCGATGACGCAAGTGCCGGTACCATCGCAGATCTTGGAAGGATCTTGACAGTCGACATCATCGGTACAAGCGACACAACGGAACTGCTTGCAGATACGGCCATTGGGGCAGTCTTTGTTGGCGAGACATTCGCGGCAGATGCTTTGGGCGGTGTCGCAGACTTGGCCGTTTGCGCAATCGGCATTTTTGCGGCAACCATCGCGGCAGCGCTTGGAGGAAGCATCGCAGATCTGGCCGCTTGAACAATCGGCGTCTGTGGCGCAGTCTTGGCAGGTGTTGTTTTTACAGATTTGGCCGTTGGGGCAGTGTTGGTTGGTGGCGCATTGTTCGCAGGTGAGTTTGGTGGGGTCGCAGACTTTTCCTGCGGGGCAGTTTCCATTTTGTCGGCAGCCATCACGGCACTTGCCGGCATCACAGATCTTTCCGTTGTCGCATTGGCTATCGGTAGTGCAAGCTTCGCACTTGTTGTTGACGCAGATCTTTCCGTTGGAACATTCGGAATTATTGCGACATTCGCCTTGTGTGCATGCGCCTTGGAGACAGATGAATCCGGCGGGGCAGTCGTTGTTGTTGAGGCAACTAGTGCAAGTATTTTGTCGGCAGATCTGGCCGTTTTGGCAATCGGTGTCTTTGAGGCAGCCTTTGCAGGTGCTGGTGGCGACGTCACATTTTTGGTTGTTTGCGCAATCGGTGTCTTTTCGGCAACCTGCGCGGCATTTTCCGCTTTCGCAGATCTGGCCGGTGCCGCATTGTGTGTCGTTGGTGCAAGCGCCGCAGTTGTTGTTGACGCAGACGAATCCGCCAGCGCAATCTTTGTTGTCTCGGCAGTTTCCGCTTTTGCAAGCGCCGCTGATGCAGAGCGAACCTTGGGGGCAATCGCGGTCGTTGTCGCAGCCTTTGCAGACGTTTTCCTTGCAGACTTTACCGTCTTTGCAGTCTTTGTCTTCTTTGCAATCGCCGTCTTTGCAGGCTCCAGCGGCGCAGACTTTACCAGCGCCACAACGGGCATCATCGCGGCAAGCGACACAGCGGTTTCCATCGCAGACTTGGCCGTTTTTGCAATCTTTGTCTTCGACGCAATCGCGGCAGAGGTTGGCGGCGGTATCGCAAACACCGGCGGGGCAGTGTTCATTTTTGAAGCAGATCACGCAGGTGTTGGTGGCGGGGTTGCAGAATTTGCCGTCTTTGCAGTCTGTATCGGCGCGGCAGCCTTCCGTGCATTTGCCTTCTTTGCAGATGCGCCCAGCACCGCACTCTGCGTCGTTGTCGCAGGGAGAGCATTGGTTGTTTTTGCAGACTTGGCCTTCGGGGCAGACGCTGTCAGGGCCGTGGCAGTTGCCTTTTTTGCACGTACCGCCGACGCAGACATGGCCTTGATCGCATTGTTGATCGGCTTGACAGGGGAGGCAGCGTCCGTCTGCGCAGGTGGCACCGTTTTGGCAGTCTGTATTGTTTTTGCATCCAGAGCCTTGGCAAACGCCGTTGAGACAGGTTCCGCCTTGGCACTCTGCATCACTTTTGCATCCACCCGTACAGACATTGTCTCGGCAAAAGCCGACGGCGCAATCTTCGTCTTTGCTACAATTTCCATTGCCGACGCCTCGGCTGTCGCACCCTGTGGAGGGTGTGAGCGCAAGGATGAGCCAGCAACAGGCGACCCACACAAAAAATGTACTTTGTTTCATGATCTTACCTCTTTGCGATGAATACCTTCGATTCTTGTTGAAGTACAAGGAGAGGAGCAGGGATGTCCTGCGATATCGGATTGTTTGTGAATATTTGCGCCAAGAACTTGGAGCCTCGGAGTGCGTGGAGAGAAGGCGCTTTGTGAACATTGTCGACCCAAAGAGCCTTGGAGTTGTCTCGAAGGGTTGAATGTTTTTTGTTTGGGCAGGTTAGCAGAGGGCGTGTGTGGTTGGCAAGAGCGGGCGGCGCTTCGTTGGGCTGGTGTGGGTGGGAGAGTGGGCAGGCTGGGGTGATACGAGTTCGGAGAGAAGTGTGATTGAAGGGTCGGGGTGATACGAGTTCGGAGAGAAGTGTGATTGAAGGGGCGGCGCGATCCGCTGTGGACGCCCTGTGGTTGGGCGGTCACTGCCCCCACATACGCCGATCACACCGTGGGCGGATTTTGTCTGAGTGGGTCAGAGTTGAATGACGACTTTTCCTTGGACGGGTTGGGATTCGGCGTATCGGTAGGCATCAAGGGCTTGTTCAAAGGGAAAGGTTTTGTCGAGGTGTGTTTTCAGTTTACCTTGTGCGGCCCATTGAGCGAGCTGATCGAGGTTTCCGGGGGCGAAGTCGGCCATCAACATTTTCCATTTTTGTGCGCGGAAGGGGTTGGCGAGTGTGCTGGTGATGAGCGTTTTGGGGCTGGGTGCGGGGTCAAGGAAGAGACCTTTGGGGGTGAGAAGGGTTCGTGCTTTGGCGAAAGGCAGGCGGCCAGAGAGTTCGAACAGGGCGTCAAAGCGTTTGGAGGTTTGCAAGACGTCTTGTTTTTTGTAATCGATCACGTCGTCAGCACCGAGGGAACGGGCGAGTTCGACGCCTTGGGTGGCACAAACACCTGTGACATGAGCGCCCATGATCTTTGCGATCTGGATGGCGATGATCCCGATTCCGCCCGTACATCCGTTGAGTAGGATCAGTTGCCCTTGTTTGAGTTGGAGTACATCGCGCAGGCCGACGAGTGCAGCGTTTGCGACGACAGGCAAACTGGCAGCTTGGGCAAAAGAGAGCTGTTTGGGCTTGAGGGCGAGTTGATTGGCGGGGGCGAGTGTTTGCGTTGCGACCGAGCCATAGGGGCTTTTCATGGAAACGACGCCAAAGACCTCATCTCCGACTTTCAACGATTTGACGTTTTTTCCGATCGCAAGGACAACACCGGCCACATCACCACCGACGCCTTTGGGGAAGCGGTTTCCGACCATAAAGCCCATCTGCCCTTTGCGGATCTTTCCATCGAGGGGGTTGATCGCAGCGGCTCGTACATCGAGAAGTACTTCGTTGGGCTGCGGCGTGGGGGTGGGCAGTTCTTTGAATTGATAGACGTCGATATCGCCGTATTGATCGAATTGTAGGATCTTCATGTTGGACTCCGAGGTTGTGGGGAAAAACTGGAGCAATGGCGTGATCAAGAGTAGCGGAAACAAAAGGTTTCACAAATCGATTGTTTGTATCTATAACATTCACGGGATGAATAGTGGTGGATGAGTTCGAACAGACGGGAGTTTGTGCTGGGTACTCAGCCGGGGAAAAGTCGTTTGGTGGCGTAGTGGTGGATGGGTTCGATAGGACGGGAGTTTGTGATGAGTGCTCAGCAGGGGAAAAGTCGTTTGGCTTCGGTGGATCTGAACCTGTTGCACGCGCTGCATATGTTGTTGCAGGAGCAAAGCGTCTCGAAAGCAGCGAAGCGGTTGGGGCTGACGCAGCCAGCGTTGAGCAACGCATTGACTCGGCTGCGTGGTCACTTTGGTGATCCGTTGTTAATTCGTACGGGGCGAGAGATGAGCCTTTCGCGGATGGGGAGCGAGCTAAAAGAACCGTTGCAGCGGATGGTCGAGCAGATGCAACAGATCTTGCGGGTATCAGAGCGTTTTGAGCCATCGCAGATGCAAGGGGCGATGCGTGTGATGACGTCAGATCATGTGGATTTGGTGTTGTTTGGTTTTTTGGAGGCGGTGATGCGTGCGGAGGCACCCGATCTGAACTTGCATGTTTTCCCGATGCAAGGGGACTTTGGCGATTTTTTGAACGAAGATCGTGTAGAGATGGTGATCGCGCCGAATCTTCCGATGTCTGCGCATTGGCGGAGTGAGCGGTTGTTTGCGGATCATCTGGTTTGTTTGGTGCGGGGGGGACATCCCGTTTTGTCGGAAGTGTGGGGAGTGGAGAGTTATGTGCGTTGGCCGCATTTGTTGGTGGCACCGCGTGGCGTGTCTGCGTTGGGTTCGATCGATGAGGCGTTGGAGAAAAAGGGGACGTGTCGGCGGGTTGCGCGGACTGTTCCGCAATTCTCAACAGCGCTGTTTGTGTTGTTGCGATCGGACTATGTACTCTCTTGCCCGTGGCGGCTGGCGCGTGAAGTGATGCGTTGGGTGGATGTGGTGATGTTGGAGGTTCCCGTAGAGGTCGGTCAGATCGAGATGTTCGGGATCTGGCATCAGCGTTTTGAGCGCGAGGAGCGGCACCGCTGGTTTCGTGGGTGTGTGCGGCGTGCAGTGGGGCAGACGGGGGAGGAGGGCAAGAGCAGCCGGGTAGGAGATTGAGGACGAGAGAGCGGGGGGAGGGTTTTTTTGGGGGAGCAGCGGTCGAGATCAGTTGGGTAGGAGTTTGAGGACGAGAGCGCTGACGCGATTTTGTCCGTCGTGATAGCCACCTTGGGAGGAGAGGACGGGCAGGCGGTCGCTGCCGATCCAGAGGCCCATATAGATGGAGAGGGAGAGGTAATTTTCGGGGAAGTTGCGGGGGATACGTCGGATCACGACATCTTGGACGTATTCACCGACTTTCCATTCGCTGGTGGGGTAGAGTCCTTCGGACATCTCGTGATCCCAGTTGAGTCGGTTGCGGGTCCACGTGACGGGATCGGCGTGGATGAAGCCGCGCCAGTTGCGGCGCATACGACCTGTCACTTGGAAGAGGAAGCGGAGTTCGACTTTGTCGCCGCGTTTGTAGCCTTTGGGCTGATTTTGCCAAACGCCGATCAGACGGACTTTGTTGTCGAAATTGATGTTAAGTTGCTTCCAGTTGGGGCCGCGCATATCAGGGCGAGAACGGGAGACGATATCGCTTTTGGTGCGGCCACCTGCGGCGGGTTGGGTGGAGACGAGCCACATTTCAAAATGGGGACGAGCGACGATGTAGATGTTTTTGCCGGCAGTTGCGGCAAGTCGTCGCAGCATTGGGATCTCTTGGTGTTTGACCATGATGTAGACGTTGGGGTGGCGTTGAATAAAGTTTCGTGTATCGCCAGCGCGTCCCAAGTAGGTACTAAAGTTTTTGGTGTAAAAGGAGGTCGAGCGTTCGTCCCAGTTGCTGTATTCGCCGAAGGGGGTTTTTCCACGATCGAGGACGGTGAGCTGTTGTTTTACAGTCATGCCTTTGCGCAAGAACTTGCGGTTATGGGCTTCTTTTTGGGCGTGCTTGTCGAGGCGTTTGTATTCGTCGAAGACGCTTTTGAAGGAGTAGTTTTCGCCGATGGCAGGCATCAATCGGACGTTGACAAACAACACAAACAAGGTGACAGGGACGTATACAAGGGCGAAATGAGCGGGGCGCATCTTGCGACTGAGCAGGGAGACAAAGAGTCCGAGGCCGATTAGCGCAAACACGATGCTAAAGAAGTTGCTCGGATATACATCGGGCGGAGTTTCGCGGGTGTAGTAGTAAGTGAAGAGTTGGTGGAGGGGTTTGTAGTTGGTCATCAAGTCCTTGGCGAGGAGGACAAAGAAGAGAAGCGAGATGGCAAGGCCGATGCGCTCTTTGGTGACGCCGTTTTCGAGGAAGAGGCGGGAGAGCCAAACCGCGACGATCAAGGCGAGGAAAGGGACGACAGGGAAGATGTAGTGGTGGAACTTGGTGGAAGAGAAGGTAAAGAAAAAGTAGGGGAAGAAAAAGCAGCAGAAGAAGAAGTAGTTGCGCAAGCCAAGTCGGTTGGTGAAGTCGCGCCAAGACCATTGCATAAAGCGGAACAAGGCGATCGGGATCATGGCGGCCCAAGGGAAGAGTCCAAAGCCGATCTGACGGACATACAGGTCGAAGCTATCGTTGGGTTTTTCGATAACGCCGGCTACACGGGAGAAATGGTGATAGACAAACCATTCTCGCATGAAGGGAAGGCCGTGGTGGAGGTTCATGTAGTAAGTCCATGTTCCAGCGATAACAAGAAACAACAGGACGCCCGGGAAGAAAAAGGCTTTGAGGTATTCGGCTTGTGTGGATTGAAGCGGTGAAGCGGCGGGAGCTTCGGGATCTTCTTTGGTGAGTTGTGCGTAAAGCACCGCCATCAGGGCAAGGACAAAGACCGTCCAAACATTGCTGTTTTGGTAGAAGAGGTTGCTGAGGGTGTTGCGTAGTCCAGCGCCCAATTGGACGGGAGCAAGGGCATAGTAGAGAACGAGTCCAGCGCCTGTGGAGGTGCCTACGCGAAACCAGAAGTTCTCACGTTTGAGCAACGGGACGGCGATCAAGATCAAGGAAAGAAGCAAAGAGACGTGGATGGAAGTGGTTTTGGTTTGGATGATGTAGGAGCCGATGGGAAGGCGGATCGCGAATTGGTAGATGCCTGCGTGGGTTAAGAGTTCCCATAGCAAGAGCGCACCGCCAAGGGGCAGAAAGAAGGCAACGCGCTTATTTTTGCCGGATAGAGCGACGATCCAGATCAAGAGCAGCAATCCAGCAGCGATCAAGAAGCGGATCTGGTAGGTGGGGTTGGGGAAGGCCGAACCTGCGGGAGCGAGTTTGGCAAAGGGGATCAAGACGAAGGTATCGAGATATCCGAGGAGTGCTTTGAGCCAAGCAAAGGGATAGTAGACAAAGCTTTGGTTGTTTCGGACGAATTCGATTTTTTGGGTCCGGAGTCCAGCGAGAAGTTGGACAAGGCTGGTGTTTTGAAACATGGGGTAGACGATCACAAAGATCGCGAAAAAGCCGCTGAGGATGGCGATCCAGATCGAAGCGCGTAGGCCGATGCGCTCGGAAACATACACAAGGCGCATCCGCCGCAGAAGATCCCAATCTCCCGCAAGAACGATGTAGAAAAAGAGGATACCGCCCGGGAGGACGATGGAGAGAAGCCCTTTGGCGAGGTAAACAAGACCGCTAAAGAAGAAAAACAGGTAAAAGGCGCGGGTTTGGGGGTTGGCAACGAGATAGCGAACGACGGACCAGACGACCAAAAACAGGCCGATGGCCGTCCATGCGTAGTTGCTTTGGTTCCATGTTTCGCGCAAGGTTTGGTTCGAGACGGATTGCCAGTAAAGGACTTCGACGATCTGGATGGCGAAGAAGATGCCCGCGACAGCGAGGGTTGTGAGGGCACCTTGTTTGCGTTGTGCATCGTCTTCGTCGGCTTCTTGGCCGAAGATGCCGAGCGCAAGGAATCCGAGCGCACAGATCGCCAGAACCATAAAGGGGATATCGACCATCACTTGGCGTGAGAGTAGGAAGTATTGGGGGCAAGTGGCGAGGATCAACGCGGCGAGCAGACCGACACGGCGATCCCAGAGTTTGCGGATAAAGTAGTAAAAGAAGCCGATACCCGTTGCGCCAAAAAGGGCGATGGGAAGGCGAAGATAGAACTCCGCTTGTGCGATATCACCAAACTGTTGGATGCGAAAGGTTTTGAGCGAAGAGACCATCAACCAGAAAGTAAAGACAGGTTTGGACCAGAAACTGCGGTCGGACTCGCGATACCAAAGCATCCACCAGCTATCTTTCCAGACCATCTCCATCGCGACTTGGCTGTAATGGGCTTCCCAAGGGTCCCAAAGTGGGGAGGTTCCGAGATAAGGGACGTAGAGGACGGCTGCAAGGAGGACCAATCCGAGGGTAATCCAGATGTCGAGAAAACGTTCGTATGACGGGCTTTTTGGTGCCATAAAATCTTCCTTTTACTAAGCAAGGGAGCGTGCCTGTTTACGAGGCGGTTGGCCGAGTCGTTTCTTGGGCAAGGCTTCTGGTATAGAAGATCACAAAATAGGCGTCAAGTCTCAGCGTAGCGTTGTTGAGATCCCCACACATGGGCTTGGTGGATGGGGCTTGGTAGATGGGTTTCGTGTTTTTGGGTTGCGTTGGGGGTGGGGCCTCTTTATGATGCAGCCCACTGCACTAGGAGAGCCGCGTGTCATAACAAGACACAAGAGATCGCACAACAGGGCCACAGCGTCATTTGTGGGGCGGCGCGAGATCGTGGACAGTTTCGGAAAGGAGACGTTTGAGGTGAAAAGCAAGTATGAAGGGAAATCCGCCATCGTCACGGGTGGTTCGAGTGGTATTGGGCGGTCGTTGGCGTTGCAGCTTGTGCAGATGGGCTGTGACGTGGCGATCGTAGCGCGCCGTCCAGCGTTGCTCGATGAAGCGCGTGTAGCGATGGAAGGTGTACGGCAGCGGCCCGAACAAAAGATCTTGGCGCGTGCGATGGATATCAGCCAGCAAAGCGATGTCGAGGCGGGTGTTTCGGCATTGACGGGAGAGCTAGGGCGCGTCGATCTGCTGTTTAACAACGCAGGTGTGGCGCACTGTGACTACTTCGAAAACACCGAACCTGCGGTGTTTGAGAAGATGATGCAGATCAATTATTTCGGAACGGTGTGGATGACGCGGGCGGTGTTGCCACAGATGCGCGCCCGAAACGCAGGCCATCTCGTCAACGTCACGTCGATCTTGGGGGTGATGTCGATCGTGGGCTACACGGCTTATGCGGCCTCAAAGTTTGCAATCCACGGATTTAGCGATGCGTTGCGCAACGAGTTGGCAGACACAGCGATCCAGATGTCGTTGGTGATGCCGCCCGATACGGACACACCGCAGTATGCAGAAGAAAACAAAACCAAACCCCCCGAAACCAAGGCCATCGCAGGGAGTGCAAAGCTGATGTCTGCGGATGATGTGGCCCGTTTGACGCTCAAAGGCGTGGCGGCGGGGCGTTATCATATCCTTCCCGGCAAGATGGATCTGAAGATGATCCACCTTGCCGCGACCACTACGCCCAACATGATGCGGTTTTTTGTCGATCGAGACGTGCGCAACTTTCGCAAGAAGAAGCGATTGTCGTAAATCGCGCAAAAACGGAGAAGATCGATGTCACAGAGAAAGCACGATGCCGCTTCTTTCAAGTGGGATCAGGTGGTTTCACCCGAACAGATGTTGGTTGATCTGGAACGAGAACTGTCTAGGCAGCGATCCCTTGAGCGGAACCGAGCCTTTCAACAGGTGATGGCGACAGCAGAAAGTGCTGATACATCGGATATTCCGACGCTTTTGGAGATAGTGCGATTGGGGCATCCGACGCTACGGGATATCGCGCAGCCTGTGCCGCGTCAAGTGTTGGGAACACCGGTCTTTCGGTCGTTTGCGCGCTCGTTGCTTGCCTCGATGTTTGAGGCCGAAGGCGTGGGGCTTGCCTCGCCACAAATCGCGGTGGGACTGCGCTGTTTTGCGTATTACGTCCCGTCGATGCGCGATGAACAAGCGTTTGAGGTGGCTCCACGTGTCTTGGTCAACCCAACGGTATCTTTGGGAAAAGAAGAAGTGCAAGATTGGGAAGGGTGTTTGTCGATCCCGTCCTTGCGTGGGCAAGTTCCGCGTGCGCATACGATCCACGTGGAAGGGTGGGATGTCGAAGGCCAGCCTGTTTCATTCGAGGCAACGGGCTTTCATGCGCGTGTGCTTCAGCACGAGTACGATCATCTCGATGGGATCGTCTTTTTGGATAGAATGACGTCAACGCTATCGCTGGCATTCGAAGCCGAATGGCAGCGCTATGTCTTGCCGCGTAGTCGGGAAAAAGAAGGATAACGCGGTTGGATGGTTTTGTGTGTGGGGGGGGTAGCGTTAGCGGCGGGAAAAGCGGGGTGTGGGGATCTTGGGTGTGGGTGGTTTTTCGAGGTGGAATTGATACCATTGATCGCCGTAATGCTTCATTTTCATCTGTTTGTTGTTTTGCAGCGCGACAAGGTTCTCGACGATCACGTTGTTGGCGGGGAGAGCCTTTTGTGCGCGTACAAGGACTTCAATGGCACGATCGGTCTTTTTGATCTTGTTGAGGCAGTAGGCATAGATATTCCAGAGCATATCTTCTTTTTTGTTGAAGCTGACGGCCTTTTCAAAGGCTTCTTCCATTTTTTCGGGTTTGTGGCGCTTCATGTGGCAGATCGCGAGCATGGCTTGGGCGATCCAGTTCCGCTGAAAAGAGCGCTCAAGGTACGGCATGGCTTCTTTGAAGTCGTCTTTCACACTAAAGAGGATGATGCCGATCTGTGCGTCAATTTGAGCGTGAAGAAAGAATTGCCAACGCGCAAGGCCGTATCCTGTTTTGAGTTTTTCGACCGATTGATCGATGATCAGATTGCGTCGGTCGGGGTTGCTGGCGATCTCGGGCCGACTTTGAAGGGGTTCAAGGGTCTGAACAGCGTCGCGAAAGAGGGCTTCGGTTTGTTTGGAGGTGCGGCGCACAAGATAGAAGTACGCCGCAACAAACCCGATCAGAGCGGGAGGGAATGCTTGCCACCACACGTTGAGCCAGAGATAAAACGGGACAAAAAGAAAGATGCCCGCAACAAGAGAGAAGATTAAGTTGAGCATTCGGAGTGTGCCTCGTACGCAAAAACGCATAAGGAATGAGGGTTTAGGAGAATCGTCTCCCTTCCAAAAAGGGGAGGGTGGCGAAAAGAGAGTGTACCCTAATCTTGGCATAAGGCGTTGTCAAGCCTAGAAAGCAACGATGTTATTCGAACGGTGAAAGAATGTGGCGTGAGCGTGTATGGGGATCTTGTTGTGGGAGAGGAGGAGGCGGCAAACGTCGGAAGGTCGTGGGTTGGGTGGTGGGTCGTGAAGGAAGCGTGTGGGTGGTTTGTGTGGTGGGTGGGGTATGGGGTCGAGCGGGTTGGGGTCGAGGAGGCGGAGCAAGCCGATGTTGTAGGCGATCGAGCAGCCGTTTGAATCGTGTGCGAGCGATGCGATCTTGGGCGGAGCGGTGGGCTTGTTGAGCGTGTCGAAGGGCCGCTTGGAGATCGCCGCGTTCTTCTTTGGCGAGCGCAAGGGTTTCGAGCATATAAGGGCGGAGGCTTGGGAGATGGGTGTCGGTGGGCGGGGCGGCGGGTTGGAGTTGGAGTGCGCGGGTGGCGTATTGTTCGGCGCGTAGGGCATCTTGTGGAGAGACCTTGGGTTGGAGCAGCAAGGCGCGTGCGGTGTGATCGAGCAGCTCGGGGTCTTTGGGGGCGATGCGTAGGGCCTGTTCATAGGCTTGCAAAGCGCGGGGATACAAGCGTTGATGGGTGTACACATCGCCGAGCAGCAGCCACATCTTCCATTGCGAAGCAAAGTACTTTTGCATATTTTGTTCGATACTTGCGATCTGATCGGACTTTTGGTGGCGTAGATAAAGTCGCAACACAAGCTCGTAGGGCAAAGGCCACGGTGGGTCGGCTTGGATGGCGGCTTCGGCTTCTTGGATGGCTTGGGTGTGTTGCTCTTGGCGCAGCAGGCAAAAAGCCGTCTTGTAGCGCAACATCGCACGTCGACGGGCGTGTTGTTTGGGGGTGTTGTTGGCTTGGATGGCTTGGTGGGCTTTACGATAGGCTTGGATCGCTCGATCACAGCGGCCTTCTTGGAGTGCTTGATCGCCCTCTCGCTCTGCCGAGGCTCCCGGAGCAAACCAACGCTCCAACCAAGGCACGTTGCGCACAAGATACGGATAGATCGCAAAGCCAAGAATGAAGACAAACAACAGGATCTGCAACCAAAGTTTGGGAGAGCGCGGTGTTGCCGTTGCCGCTGGAGGAAACGCAAATTCGTCTTCTTGGGCTGCTTCTTTGGGCCGATCCGATTCTTTCGGAGCAGCGGCCTTTTCGGTACTAGGGGCTGTTTCTGCCCTCGCCGCTTTCTTTTGTGGTGTGGCTTTGGGTGTGGTCTCGATCTTTTCCGATACAGCGTCTGTTTTGGATGCAGCGGATTTGGGTGTGGTCTCGATCTTTTCGGAACCAGCGGATTTTTCAGCGATAGCAGATTTGTTTTGGGCGGTGGATTTTTTGGAAGACGTTTTGTTGTTTTTCTTGGATGAGTTCAATGGGCGGTCCTTTCTTGCGAGGCGGAGCGTATGGGAATGCAAGCGGTATAGCTCAGATCCGCACGAAAGAAAATAGGAGCGACGTGGCGTGCAGAGGTGGGGCTTGTGCTTGGAAAAAGGCGTGTTTTTGAAGAGAGGAAAGAAGAGAGGAGATTAAGTGTAGTCTTCGATGGGTGGGCAGGTGCAGACGAGGTTGCGATCGCCGAAAGCGTCATCGATACGGGAGACAGAGGGCCAGAACTTGTTGGAGCGAGTCCAAGGGGCGGGGTAGGCGGCTTGTTCGCGAGGATAGGGCCGATTCCATTCGGAGGACATGATGATCTCAGCGGTGTGAGGGGCGTGTTTGAGGGGGTTGTTGTCTTTGGGGAGTTTGCCTTGTTCGATGGCGCGGATCTCTTCGCGGATGGAGATCATGGCGTCACAAAAGCGATCGAGTTCGGCTTTGGATTCGCTTTCGGTGGGTTCGATCATCAACGTTCCGGGGACAGGCCAAGACATGGTGGGTGCGTGGAAACCGTAGTCCATAAGGCGTTTTGCGATATCGACGGCTTCGATATCGGCGCTGATCTTGAGGGGGCGCAGATCGATGATAAACTCGTGAGCCACGAGATCTTGGTTGCCACGGAAGAGGACGTCGTAGTGTTGTTCGAGGCGTTTGGCCATGTAGTTGGCGTTGAGGATCGCCATCTGCGTGGCTTGTTTGAGGCCGTCGCTGCCCATCATGGCGATGTACATCCAAGAGATGGGGAGGATGCTTGCGCTGCTGAAAGGGGCTGCTGCGATCGGGCCGATGGATTGGGCGGATGCGTTGGTTTGGTTTGGATGCCCGGGAAGGAAGGGGACAAGGTGAGGAGCGACGCCGATCGGTCCCATGCCCGGACCACCGCCGCCGTGAGGGATGCAATTGTGGACAACAACGCTGTTGGCGAGGAAAGAATGCAAAGTACCCACCGTTAGATCGTACACGCGTCTAGTTCCTGCGCTGCGGATCCCTGCGATGCCAAGTTTGAAGGTTGGAGCGACTTCATCGTTTTTTTGCGTGGCGTACGTGACGCGGAAACTTTGGCCCAAAGGTGTGTGTTGACTGAACCATGAGGTGGTTTCTGACCGCTCAAAGAACTGCGATAGTTCAGGGATGCCGGTACTTTGGTTGGAGCGATTGGTGGGGGGCAATACAGCCCGATGGTTTGTGCGTCGGAGACCTTTGAGATTCTTGCGAAGTCCTTTCTGCCCGCGTATGGCGTTCACCAAGTGCTGCTTTGTCAGCTTTTTGAAGCCTTGGAAGGAGGCGTAATACGAGTTCAAAACGATCTCTTCTGAAGCAAACGAAGAATAGATTTCTTGCAGCGCAGGCAACCAAACAGATCTTGGGCCTTGGTGGGTCTTGGGAAGATCCGCAACATAATCCAACACGCGCTGAGCAACTGTTTGTTTTTGTTCAACGATGCTTTCTTTCATGCGCCACCAAGCCGTTGCGATAGACAATCGTGCGGATTTGTGGTGGCAGTAGCGGAATCCAACGTTCTCTGCAAAAGCAGATCCCCACCGCACAACCAAATCGCAGCGCCAGCTTTCAGGGTGCCCGATCGGCTGTTTCGCTTTGCCGTTTCTTTGGTTGGGTTGGTAGGGCACACTGACTGTGGACTCCACCCTCAGACGAGCGAGTGCCTTTTGAAGCTCTGTCATGATCTTTTCGGCGGTGTTGTTGTCCAAACGGCTTTGAGAGAAGCGGATTTCTTTGAATGTGTCAGGATTGTTTTTGAGATAAAGGGGCAAAGGCGCAGAGCCATCACCACCGAACAGACCCCCCAGAAATTCCCGCAAAACAGCTTTTGGTGTTGTTTTGTCTCTGACAAAGTTGGGTAGTGTTTGTGTTGAATAGAGTCGTTTGCCGGGATCGATCACACCGGGAATGTCTTGAAAAGCGCGGAGCAAGAGATGGGGGAGACGGATCGAGAAGATACCTTTGTTCGCGGAAAGATGAGGGCGTATTTGGGTGAGTAATTCGATATCGTCTTGAACATATTTCGCGTCGAGTTGTGTGCCCAAAAACACTCGAAGATGGAGGCGTTTGGAGACTTTTTCTTCTGAGAAAGTTCCATCCGAGTACAGCAAGCCAACAAGCCGAAAGAAGGCGAGCGTTTTTTCACGTTCTTGGGTTGTTGTCATCGAGAAAACAAAGTTTCCACAAACCAGACGAAAGCTTTGTTCTGCTTTTGTTTCGGCGTTCAGGTTATCGAAAGGGGCTTCGAGTCCAACGATGGCTTTGTGTTCGGATGGGCGGAGCTTTCCGGCTTCAACCCACCCCTCGTTCGTAAGGACTCGATGATCTTCTGTGCAAACGATGGAACGACCGTCTTCAAACACAACTTCAACACAGGGTTTTGTGCCGGTATCGTAGATCGCTTCCAACCGAGCGGATTCGATACCTTTCCGTTCATCAGACCAAGCAAGTACTTGTTGTCCAACTCGAAGTTGTTCGATGGGTAGTGTTGTTCCTGTCGCCAGCGTGACGGGAGTGCCTTCGCTGAGGCAAAAAGTCTTGTGAAGGTTCAAATGGCAGACATCTGCGCCGATATCACCGGGGCGGCAGAGTCCGACTTGGGCGTTCATATTGGCACCATCCATGTAGACTTGTCCGCCGTGTTGGTGGATCACGTCGCAGATCTCGCGGATGCCTTCTTCAAAGACGCCATGTGTCGAGGGATAAGTGACCATGAGCGCGCCGAGTTTGGGGGCATGCTTGGCGGCTTTGTCCTTGAGGTCGGCGATATCGATGTCACCGCGATCGTTGCAAGCGACGGGGACGACTTGAAAGCCAGCCATGACGGCGCTTGCGGGGTTGGTTCCGTGTGCGGAGACGGGGATCAAGCAGACATCGCGGTGGTGATCGCCTCGGCTGTGGTGGTAGGCACGCAAGACCAAGAGTCCGGCATATTCGCCTTGGGAGCCAGCGTTGGGTTGAAAGGACATCGCTGCAAAGCCTGTGGCATCGGACAACCAGCGATCGAGGTCTTGGGTCAGTAGGCTGTATCCTTTGGTTTGCTCGGCAGGAGCGAAGGGATGGAGGTTGGAAAAGGCGGGCCACGTGACGGGGATCATCTCGCTGGTGGCGTTGAGTTTCATGGTGCAAGAGCCGAGCGGGATCATCGAAGTGGTCAAGGAGAGGTCGCGGCTTTGCAGGCGATACATATAACGCAACATCTCGTGTTCGTTGTGGTAGCTGTGGAAGACTTCGTGAGCAAGGTAGGACGAGGTGCGAGCGAGGGTTTCGGGATAGCGAGTGTCCATTTTCTCGGAAAGATCGACCAGATCGAAGGGGAGCGTGGCATTCTTTGCGAAGATCCGCAAGAGTTGTCGGACTTCGTTGGTGCTGCTGCGCTCATCGAGGGTGATCCCGAGGCTGGCATCGGAATAACGACGGAGGTTGATCTTTTGGGCTTGTGCAGCTTTGTAAAAGAGGTCGGTTTGATCGCCTGTGGGGACGCGCAAGGTGTCAAAAAACGGCGATTCATCGAGCGCAAAGCCAAGCTCTTTCAGGCCCAACGCAAGCAGCGAAGTCAGATCATGGACGCGCTCTGCGATGGCGCGTAATCCTTGGGGGCCGTGATACACAGCGTACATACTGGCCATGACAGCGAGTAGAACTTGGGCTGTGCAGATATTGCTGGTGGCTTTGTCTCGTCGGATGTGCTGTTCGCGGGTTTGAAGCGCGAGGCGATAGGCTCTTTTGCCGCGTGCATCGCGTGAAACACCGACGATACGCCCGGGCATTTGGCGGCGGTGTTCTTCTTGGGTGGAAAGGTACGCTGCGTGAGGGCCGCCAAAGCCCATCGGAACACCAAAGCGTTGGGCAGAACCGATCGCGATATCGGCTCCCATCTCACCGGGGGGACGCAACAGCGTCAAGGACAATAGATCGGCCGCGACGATCGCCAAAGCCTCGGCTGCATGGATCTCTTGGATGACTTTTGTAAGGTCTTGGATGCGGCCATCGGTGGTGGGGTATTGTAGCAAAACACCGCAAAGATCGCGCCCTGCGAGCTCGATGGTGTGGGGATCTTCGACATAGACCTTGATCCCAAGCGGCTCTGCGCGGGTTTGGATCACCGCGATGGTTTGGGGGTGTGCATCGGAAGAGACGAGGAATCCGTGTTTTTTCTGGCGATGGATGTTGTAAGCCATCGACATGGCTTCGGCGGCGGCGGTGGCTTCGTCAAGTAGGGACGAGTTTGCAAGCGGAAGGCCCGTTAGATCGGCGATCAGGGTTTGGTAATTGATCAGGGCCTCAAGGCGTCCTTGGGCGATCTCGGCTTGGTAGGGCGTGTATTGCGTGTACCATCCCGGATTTTCAAGGATATTGCGTAAGATCACAGGCGGAGTGATGCAGTCGGTGTAACCTGTGCCGATCAAGGAACGGAAGATCTGGTTTTGTGCGGCGATCGCCGCGATATCGTTCAGGGCTTGTTGTTCGCCACGAGAAGCGCCCACAGTGAGCGGTTGGTGGGCGCGGATACTTTTGGGCACCGCGACATCGCTCAGCGCATCGAGGCTTTCAAAGCCGAGGGTTGTCAACATCGTTCGCTGATCGGCCTCGTTTGAGCCGAGATGGCGGGGGGCGAAGTGATCTGTGGATTGGGATAGCTTCTCGTATCGGGATCTTGTCATGCTTTTTTTGCTCCTCTTCCCTTGCAGGACAACGCTTGGGATGCGACCGCAAGATACTCTTTCGCCTATGGAACGCAAGCCCTTTTTGCGGGAAATACAGGGGAACTTTGTGCGGCGGTTTTAGGCGAAGACAAGGCGGCAAGAATCCACCAAAAACGTCGTTAAGGCGGCAAGAATCCACCAAAAGCATCGACACGGGGGGGCTTGTGGGGCTGGAGCTATTTGTGGGGGATGTGTTGGTTTGTGGAGGGGTCGGATGGGATTAGCTGGCGTGGGCGAGGTGTTGGGCGCGGGGGAGTGTGGGGATCTCATCGAAGGATTGAAGGATGCGGAGTTGTCGGAGAACAGAGGACTGACGATTGCGGAGTTCTTCGAGGGTGATGGATTCGAGAACATCGCGGATGGCTTGGGTGACGCGTTGTTGGAGTTCGTCGATCAAGAAGCGGTTCTTTTCGTCGTTGGGTTCGTGGAGTTTGGGTTCGTGTTCTTCGGATTCTTGATCGCAAAGTGAATCGCCGAGCAGATCAAGGATCTCTTTGAGACGGATCTTGTGAGGAGCGCGTGCGAGACGATAGCCGCCGATTGGGCCGCGCATTCCGCGCACGACGCCTGCTTTGCGAAGCGGGATGAAGAGTTGTTCGAGATACTTGAGGGAGATCTCTTGGCGTTCGGCGATCACGTGCAGTTTGAGAGGCTGCTTGTCTTCGTGGTGCATCGAGAGATCGACAAGAGCGCGGATCGCGTATTCTGCGCGGGTTGAGAACTTCATTAGAGGCTCCTCTCAAGGTTCCATTGTTTCAATCACAAAGCCGTTTTGTTTGCCAGCATCTCTTGTTCCACGAAATATTTTTGAATCGAACAGTTTGATCTGGATAAGATTTTCTGGCGGATGGAAAAAGATTCCCTAGTTTCATACTGGAAAAATATGTTTCAGTGAAACATATATACGTTTCAGTGGGCGGGGGAGGTGTTGCAAGGAGCGTAAGGAGGAAGCGAAGGTGGTATCAAAAAGCGAGGCGAAGTCGACGCATCGTGTGGAGGTGATGGATTCGGAGTTATCGCGTTTTGGTCAGGCGTTGCGTCGGATATTGGGGACATTTGGTGCGGAAGAAGCATTTCATGTGTTATCGGATCTGTTGCCTGAGGTGGGTGTGTTTGTGGTGGATGCGGAGCGTCGGATCTGTTATTGGAGCAAGGGAGCGGAGAAGCTGTTGGGGTTTCAGGCAGAGCAGGTGATGGGGCAGGACTGTCTGCGGGCGAATCGTTGTGCGAGTTGCGTGTCAGGTTGTGGTATCGCGGAGAAGGGTTGGGTCGAAGGCAGTCCGTTGACGCTTTATCATTCGGATGGTCGTCCGATTGCGTTGCGCAAGAGTGGTCGAGGCTTTTTCGATGGAGGGGGACGGTTTTTGGGGGGGGTGGAGATCTTGTTTCCAGATCGTCAGCCTGTGCAGGACTACCCGCCGATCCCGCCCGATACAGTGAACTTTCATGGTTTATGGAGCCGTTCGCCTGCGATGCACCAAGCCTTTGAGATCGTGCGAAACGTCGGTCCTTCCGACACAACGGTGTTGGTGCGAGGAGATAGCGGTACAGGTAAAGAGATCATCGCACGCGCCTTGCATCAGGAAAGCCACCGTAGCCATCGGCAGTTTTTGGCGGTCAATTGTGCGGCGTTGACACCGACGCTGTTGGAAAGCGAGTTGTTTGGCCACATCAAAGGCGCGTTTACGGGTGCCGTGCGAGATCATGCGGGCCTGTTTGCGCAAGCTGACGGGGGGACGTTGTTTTTGGACGAGATCGCCGAACTACCGCTTTCTTTGCAGGCCAAGCTGTTGCGTGTTTTGCAAGAGCAGACCTTTGTTCCTGTGGGGGGGGTGGTGCCTGTCAAAGTGGATGTGCGGATCGTAGCCGCAACGCATCGGTCGCTGCGGCATCTGGTGCAAGTGGGGGCCTTTCGAGAAGATCTGATGTATCGTCTGCGGGTGGTTCCGATCTATCTACCGCCGTTGCGCGAACG
>CAUJFU010000251.1 GCA_963169055.1 Myxococcota bacterium | reverse complement strand
CTTGACCCCGTATTGGCGGGACGAGCAGGTGTTTGTCAAACGAACGACTCTGCCGCGAGATGGGGTGCGAACACGGCTGTTTTTCCCATCGCGCAAGTTCTATCAAAACAACGAACAGAAGGGCATCGTAGCGAAATAACGAACAGAAGGGCATCGTAGCGAAACGAAGGACAAAGCAGCACGACATCAAAACGACGGCCCCGACAGTATTTACGGTGCGACAAGAAAGGACAAACGATGTCGATCGCTCATCATATTCGTAACGCTTTGCAGCACGCCTCGATGATTCGGCGCGTGGCAGATGAAGGTATTAAGATGCGCCAAGACGGCCAAGGGTCGGTCTTCGATCTAAGTTTGGGCAACCCGCTGATCGAACCGCCTCCTGCCTTTTATGAATCGATGAAACAACTGCTTGCGAGGGGGAAAACAGGACTACATCGATATATGCCGAACAACGGCTATCCTGAGACACGCGCAGCGATCGCGGCATGGTTAAGAACGGATCTCGATCTGCCTTTTACAGGCCAACACGTTTTTCTTTCCGTCGGAGCAGCGGGCGGGATCAACACGTTGTTTAAAGCACTGCTCGGGCCTTCGGAAGAAGTAATCTTTTTTGCGCCTTATTTTGTAGAGTACGGCTTTTATACGAGCAACCACGGGGGGCTCCCTGTGATCGTTGAAACGAATGACGAGTTTCAGATCGATGCAGAAAGCTTGCGTAAGGCCGTCACAGAGAAGACGCGCATCGTGATGATCAACACGCCAAACAACCCGACGGGCGTGGTGTATACAGCAGAGAGCTTGCGCAACATTTCCGAAGTGTTGCGGGATGCGAGTACACGTTACGGTCGTCCGATCTACTTGCTCAACGATACACCTTACCGTCGTATGGTCTACGACGAATACGTGGACGCCCAAGCTCCCGATCCGATGCACTTTTACGAACACACGATCATCGCGACGAGCTTTTCCAAGGATCTGGCGATCCCGGGCGAACGTATCGGTTATGTGGCTTTTTCCCCACAGATCGAAGATATCCAAGAGATCGACGAAGCGATGGCCTTTTGTGCGCGGATCTTGGGTTTTGTCAACGCTCCTGCGTGGATGCAGCATCTGCTTCCCTCGCTGCTAGACACCCAAGTGGATATGTCGTGGTACGCGAAGAAGCGCCAACGTTTGCTGTCTTTTTTGCGTCTTACGGGCTACACGTGTACAACGCCAAAAGGTGCGTTTTATATCTATCCCAAAGCCCCGGGAGGGGACGACATGGCGTTTTATCAAGAACTCAAGAGGCATCGGGTGTTGGTGGTTCCCGGGAGTGGTTTTGGACGTGCAGGCTACTTTCGGATCGCGTACTGTATGAACGACGAAACGATCGATGGGGCGCTCCCTGCGTTTGCGAAAGCCTACGAGACGCTGCACAAGCCCGAATAAGAGAGGAACTACACATTGGGCCGAAAAAACCCCGTGTTCGCGCCCTTCCAAGCGACAGCGTCGCCTGTGTAAAAAACCAACGATCTTTTCGCCCACACGGGGTCAAGGGGGCAAAGCTCCCTTGTGGGGGGCGGGGGCGACGCCCCCGAGTATTCGAAGCTTAACTGTATGGCTCCGATCGGAGAGGAGGAGATCCCTTGATATCTCGACGCATCCTTTGCTGGTTTTTATGTTGGAGTGTATGGGCGGTAGCGATGCCTTGCTCAGTTTCGCCTGTGGAAGCGCGCAAAAAGCGACGGCATCGCGTGTTGCCCAATATTCAGCCGGGCTCTCGTCATCGTTTGCTGACGATCTTTCAGATCGCACCGAAGCAACTGGCGATCTCAGTGGATGGAAAAGAGGTGTGGGCCAGCGAGTTGTACGAGCATCGGGTGACGATACTTGATACGGAAAAGATGACGGTGAAGGGGGTATTGCGCATCGAGAGCAACGGAAGAAAGGGAGAACCCGTCGAAGTCGTTCCAACGCCGGACGGAAAAGAGACATGGATCTCGATCTTGAATCGACAAGAAGTACAGATCTACGATTCCAAGACACATCGGTTGTTGCGCAGACTCCCGACGGGACGGGAGCCAAAGGGGATCGATTTTAGCCCCGATGGTCGTTGGGCGCTGATCACGAATTGGAAGGGTTCATCCGCCACGTTGATCGATCGACAACAGAACAAGCGTATTCGAGATATCCGCGTGAGCGCGGTTCCGCGAGGCGTGTTGTTTACACGTGATGGGAAAGAAGTTTGGGTCGCGAGTTTTGTACGTAACCGCATCGATATCTTTTCTGTGACTGAATTCAAAAAGATCGGGGAGATCACAGGACTTCCTCGAAATCCTCGTCATTTTGCGCAGACACGCGACGGCGGCTACATCTACTTGACGACCAACGGTGGTGGGCAATTGTTGGTGATCGATGCCAAGACGCGGAGTGTAGTGAAGAAGCTTCGTACAGGACGAGGGCAACGCACGATCACGCTAAGCCCGGATGATCGGCACGCTTACGTTGCGAACTACTACTCCAAAACAGTCTCTGTGATTCGACTCTCCGATCACAAGATCGTCGAAGAGATCCCCACCGATCGGATGTGCATCGGCATGGTTTTGACCAACGACGGGAAAAAATTATTCGTCACAAACTACAATATGTACCGTGTCATGGCCTTCGTCACGCCGCGCTATGTGTGGACCCAAGGATCGCCAAGATAGGAGCCAGATCTTGAACGCCGTACCCTCTTCGTTTTTTAACCTATACCATCACCAATTTGTACGTACGGCTGTGGCCATCCCGGAAGTGCGGGTCGCCGATCCGAGTTGGAACGTGCGAAAGATGCTTCCTCTTTTGGAACAAGCCGCACAAGAACGTGCGTTGATCGTGTTGTTTCCTGAGCTGAGTTTGTCGTCCTACACCTGTGACGATCTATTTCATCAGGGTGCGCTTTTGGATGGATGTTTGGAGTCGTTGCGTTGGCTGGTTCAGGAAAGCGCACAACAATCCATCGTAGCGATCGTGGGTTGTCCCTTACGGATGGAACAACGGGTGTTTAATTGTGGTGTGGTGTTTTCGCAAGGACGCATCCTAGGTATCGTTCCAAAGACATACTTGCCCAACTATCGGGAGTTTTACGAGCAGCGATATTTTGGTAGCGCAGAGGTCTTGATGCTCCAAACCATCGATTTACTCGGCCAAACAGATATCCCCGTAGGAAGCGCGCTACTGTTCCAACACGCCCAAGCCCCGTTACTCACGTTCCATGTGGAGATTTGCGAAGATCTGTGGGTACCGATCCCGCCATCGTCTTATGCTGCGATGGCGGGGGCTCACTTGTTGTTCAATCTTTCTGCGTCGAACATCACCATCGGCAAGGCTGCTTACAGGCATCAGTTGGCAGGCAATCAATCGGCGCGCTGCCTTGCGGCTTATCTCTATAGTGCGGCAGGGACGGGAGAGTCGACAACAGATATGGCGTGGGATGGACACGCGCTGATCTATGAGGATGGCACGTTGCTTGCGGAGTCTGAACGCTTTCATTACGGCCCTTCTTTGATCTTTGGTGATATCGATCTAGAGCGTCTTGCTCAAGAGCGGATGCGTCAAAACAGCTTTGGAGCATCAATTGCTCGACACAAAGAGGAACTTGCTCGTTTTCGCCGTATCGTCTTCGATCTTCCATTCCCCGAAGAGGAGCATCTTCCGCTCAAACGACACTACGAGCGATTCCCTTATGTTCCATCAAACCCATCCGTTCGAGATCAGCGAAGTTATGAAGCCTATCAGATTCAAGTACAGGGTCTGGTCAAACGCCTTCAAAACACAGGAATTCAAAAGGTGGTTCTGGGTGTTTCGGGAGGTTTGGATTCGACACACGCGCTGATTGTTTGTGCCCGAGCGATGGATCTTTTGGGCTATCCAAGAAAAAACATCCTTGCGTACACCATGCCGGGATTTGCCACAAGCGAACGGACCCTGCAACAAGCCCACGCCTTGATGGAAGCGGTCGGTTGTACGGCACATGAGATCGATATCCGCCCAAGCTGCATACAAATGTTGAAAGATATCGGCCATCCTTACGCCCAAGGGCAAGCGGAGTACGACATCACATTTGAAAATGTCCAAGCCGGCGAGCGTACCAGTCATCTTTTTCGGCTTGCAAACCACCATAAGGCCCTTGTAATCGGCACGGGTGATCTGAGCGAGTTGGCGCTTGGGTGGTCGACCTATGGTGTAGGCGATCACATGTCTCACTACAACGTCAATGCCAGCGTCCCCAAGACGCTCATCCAATATCTTATTCGGTGGGTCGCTCAGACGCACCAACTCGATCCCAACGCAAGCAAGATCCTCTGGCGTATTCTTGACACAGAGATCAGTCCCGAACTGGTTCCCAGCCAACAAAACGAGCAGCCCGCCCAACGCAGCGAAGACAGTGTCGGGCCTTATGATCTTCAAGATTTTCATCTCTACTATGTGCTGCGTTTTGGCTACCGTGTTCCGAAGATCGCTTTTTTGGCGTGGCACGCATGGAACGATGCAGAACGCGGTTTGTGGCCGGATGTATCGGTATCAAAGCGCCATGCCTATGATCTGTTGGCGATCAAAAAGCATCTACATACTTTTCTCTATCGCTTTTTCCAGATCAGCCAGTTCAAGCGTTCTTGCGTTCCGAATGCTCCGAAAGTCGGATCGGGAGGTTCTCTTTCTCCTCGAGGCGATTATCGCGCACCCAGCGACGGAGAAGCAGCAGCTTGGCTCTCACAGATCGCGCAGATCCCCGACTATCCGCCCAAATCACATCATTACACTTCTTGATCTGTGGGGTTCCACCGAACAAATCGATTTGCGGGGTTCCACCCCACACCCCGCAAGGGAGCTTTGCCCCCTTGACCCCGTGCGGGCGAAGAGATCAGCGTTTTTCAGACAGACGACGCTGTCGCTTGGAAGGGCGCGAACACGGCTTTTTTGGCAACTGCATAACTCCAAAGAGAAAAGAAGAAAAAGGAAAAGACAGATGGCGTTGCAGAAAGAACTGGACACCGCTCGGGAATTAGCGGAAAAAGCAGGGAAGATGCTGCTCGCAGAAGCGGCGCGAGCGGGTG
>CAUJFU010000250.1 GCA_963169055.1 Myxococcota bacterium | reverse complement strand
TCGGTGGATGGCTTGATCTTGCTCGATACAGCGCATACTCCGCGTTCCGTTCAAGCCTCTTTGGATGCTTGCTTGATCCACAAGCAACAACCGCCCGCTTGCGTGTTATTGGCCCTTTCTCAAGACAAGCGTTTGGTCGAGATCCTTGCGTTGGTAGCGAGCGCTTGCCCTCTGTTGATCTTGGTCCCTAACCCCGGGCCACGCGGTGTTTCGATGGAAACCCTGCGCGAAGTCGCACAAGTCGAGTTGCCTGCCCATCTTGAGCTTTATCCCGATATCCCCTCCGCTTTTCAGGCGCTCCAACAGCACCTTCTGCCCAACGAAGTCGGCTTGATTACGGGTTCCTTTCGATTGGCGGGCGCGATCTTGTCTTTGCTGCGCTCTTGATTTGCCTTACGGGTTGTTCGCCTCGGTGGATTGGACAAAAAGGCGGGTGAACCAGACGGCTTCGGGTTCGATCTGGGCGGCTTGATAAAGTTGGCCCAAGAGGAAGTATCCGCCCGGATTTTGGCGCAAAAAGGCGGGCGTTTGGATCAGGTGCGCAAGTTCACGAAGCGCCGCCTTTTTTTGGCCTTTGCGGTAGAGCAACAAGCCTCGCGTCATGATCCGCCGAGGGTGACGTCTGGAAAGCGCCATCACTTGGGCGCGATCGCGTGTGGTCATGGGGAGTCGGGGAAAAAGCGTTGGGCAGTGGGAAGGGACGGGTTGGAAGTGTTCGTTTTGTAAAGCGGGAACACATGCCTCGATCTTTGCGGCGGTGCGGGCTTGCGTTAACAAAGACCACACCTGTTGGGCTTGATGGATTGCTTTGATAAGCGTGATTTGGGGCGGATATTCGGGCGATTTGTGTACAGATGCAGAGGTCGAAAGCGCCGAGGTAGCTTTGGGCGGATTCGAGCGTGCGGGGGCTGATGGGGGTTTGGGGTGGGTGATCGAAAGCGAGAGGGCTTGTTGGAGTTTGCGGTGGGCGATCTGAAGGGAGAGAGCGGCGCGTGATGGATCGCCAAAGCGCAGCCACGCGAGGGCGAGTTCGGCTTCAAAGGCTGCACGCAAAGAGGGAGGGGCTTCTTTGGCGAGAACAGGCAACGGAAAGAGTCGAGACCAACGATGGGCGCGAGATCCAAGATCGTTCAACAAGACCTTGGCACCGTCTGTTTCGACGTGGGTTAATAATTCAAATGGAGCGCGCATCTCCAAACGTGCGTTGTCATCGGTGTTGAGGGCGGCTCCTCGTGTCAAGATCCGCAAGGCTTCATCGTCTGCGAGTAGTCGGGGCAAAAGATCGATCGGGTGATTCATCCCGCCCCGCAGCAACTCGGCGCGGCTACGTTTGTGTGCGAAGTGTTGGGCGATGGCGTCACGTTGGATCTGGAGCGGTTGTAAGGTTGCGATCAACAGCGTGTCGCGGCTACGTCTGGAGAGAGCAAACAAATAAACGTGCGGAAACACCCGTACCACCGAGTGCAGCAGCGCACGGATATTATCGGGTGAAAGTTCATACAATTGAATCCACTGACACAAGATCCCATCACGGCGAAGCCGCGCCCGCGCCAGTTGAAAAAATTCGACCGTGAACAAAGCGCTCACACCGCTCATCCAAGGATTCGAAGGTTCCGAGATCAAGACATCAAAATGCTCCCTTGATACCGCAAGAAAGTTTCTGCCGTCATCCAAGCGGATCTGCAAACGCGGATCGCGCTCGGGTTGGTGGTTCCAAGGCGCGAAGAACTTTGCACCTTCAACCACCGCAGGCTCTAGCTCGATCGCGATCACCCGTTTGACGGGGAATTGCAACACCGAACCCACCGTGACCCCTGAACCCCAACCGATCACCGCGACATCTCGCGCTTTTGGGTGCAGCAGCAACGGCAGCGCCCCCGATAAGATCTGTGTCGGCATATCGCTTGCGGTCGAAGCGTCTGTCTTGCCGTTGACTTTTAGGCCGATATGCGGGCCAAATCGCTCCACTGTGACAGTGGTATGGAGTCCTTCGCGGTAGAACAGCACAGGAGCGGGTTGGCGCAAAGCCTCTTCAGTCATGCGCTTGAGATGAGCCACACGAAACAACCCCAAACTCATCCGATGCGGTGACCAAACAGGCGTCCAACACCACACCACGCCCACCACCACCAAGCCGCTTGCCAAACCCAATGCTCGCCAAAAGCCCCGTTCTTTCGCCTCTTCGCTCCAAAGCAAGATCCCCCATAAGCTATACCCAAAGGCCACCCACCCCAACGACCCTTGCACACCGAACCAAGGAATCCACACAAAACCCACCGACGCAGATCCCACAATCGCCCCCATCGTATTGAGCGCGTACAACCGACCCACCTCAGAACCCAACGGCTGCGCCTTCTTCGTCGCATCGTCTGTTTCTGTCGATGGATAGGCATCATTGGTGGTGATGTTTGATTCTGCCGATGGATAGGCATCGTTGGTGGCGATGCTTGATTCCGCCGATGGATAGGCTTTCTTGGTGGCGATGCTTGATTCTGTCGATGGATAGGCATCGTTGGTGAGGATGCTTGATTCCGCCGATGGATAGGCTTTTGGGGAGGCGTGTTCTTCGGCTCGGATCTGCTGGCCGAGACGCCACCACGCTTGCAAAGCCAACGGAAAAGACATCCCCATCGCCAAGGTCGGCACACACATCATCCCACCACACAACGCGGCTTTGATCCCTAATAAGGCCCACGGCGATAGTTCTAAACCCCGAGTCCATCGGAAAAACAGCAGCGGTAAAGCATCCATTGACAACACGGTCCAGTACACTCCGAGCGCTGCGACCCCAAAGACCAGCCCCAAAAGCCACCCCAATCGTTCGGTGCGTCGAGCGAGCCACCCGCCGATCGCACCGCCAAGGGCCAATCCCATCAAAAACACCACCAAGATCATCGAAAAAGCATACGTTGACGATCCCAAGATCATCGAAAAAGCCCGTGTCCACGCAACTTGTGCGATCATCCCCAAGCATCCGCTACATGCCAACCCCCAACCCACCATCCATCGGGCATCTTGTAGGCGTTGGAGCGTCGCCGCCTGTTCGAGGTCTTCGTTGTCCCATTCGTTCGATATCTCGTTGTCCCATTCGTTCGATATCTCGTTGTCCGACTCATCCGAAATGGCGGTCTTTTTCGCAAGAGCATCGGAGAGCGTGGGAGAGAACGTTGCAGAAATCAGAGCCTGCTGTTCGATTGCATCCGAAGTCGGGGGCTGTTTCGAGGCCGAAGGAGAGGTTGTGGCAGAAATGAGGGTCTGCTGTTCGATCGCATCCGAAGTAGGGGGATTTTGTGAGCGCATCCATATCGCGGCGATACATGCGAAGACGCCGATCAAGATATCGATCCCTGCGAGCCAACACAGTGAACGCCAGATACCCCACCACGGCAAGAGAAAAAATCCCAGCGCAAAGGCTCCAAAGACCGCTCCTGCGGTGTTGAGCGCGTACAAGCGCCCGACTTCTGCTCCCAACCATCGGGTATCTCGCAAAAAAGCTCGACTGATCAGCGGTAACGTCGCGCCCATCAGCGTTGTGGGAACGCCTAGCAACAAGACGCAGATCACAAATCGACCCGCCGTTAAACCGTTGGCTCCCCATCCTTCGGCCACTGCGCGTTGAAGGGTCGGTAATCCCCCGATCCACCAAGGCAAACTAAGCGCCCATAAGCCCACGCTGATCTCGCAAAGACCATACAACCACGCCGCTCGCCAAGCTGCTCGCTGCCCCCCACCGAGGCGATCCACCCAACGCCCTCCCCACCAAGATCCCCACGCCAATCCCCCCATATAGGCGGTTAACACGGTGACTACCGCCAAGGTCGTTCCGCCAAACACTCCCATCAACATCCGTGTCCACAGCAGTTCGAGTCCCACCCCGCATGCACCCGATCCCACAAACAACAACCCCAACCCTACAAACCAAGACCGTCGCAATGTCTCTACCTGTCGTCTTTTTGATTAGAAGATGTGGGCGATATCAAGGTAAAAGCCCAATTCACCGATGTTGGAGTATCCCACGTCAAGGCGCACGACCAAGGATTCGCCCCATTGGATACGCAGACCACCGCCACCCGAAAACTTCATTCCAAACAGGTTTTCGGCGGTATTCGTGCCGTCGAAGATTTCTGTTCTGCCAGAGAAATCCAACCATGCCCGACCAAAGTCGAAAAAGGCCAAGACTCCGAGGCTAAAGGGAACCGTTCCGATATTGAAGGTCAAGAATTTGGAGCGCAGTTCGAGGTTTCCGAGCATCTTGATCTTGCCGTGGTAGCGGCCTGTTGGGACGGCACGCAAACCACCACCTGCGCCAAGCGTGTTTCCAGCAAAAAAGCCCCCATGTTCGGCCATGAGATAAAAGGGAACGTTGCCGAGCATGATATCGCCCAAGATGCGGAAGGCGATCACGAGATATTCTTTGTAGATGGATTGGTAGAAGCGCAAGGTTGCGTTGAATCCGGCATAAGAGAGATTCGCATCGACGCCGGGGGAGCCGCGAAAAGAGATCTCATGCAAGATACCGCGCTGGGGGGTGAATTCGTTGTCGCGGGTATCCCACAGCAAGCCGATACCGCCTTCGAGTAGGGCGTGTTGTGTGACGCCGCGCAGTTGTTGGCGGATCTCTTGGGCTTTTGCGGTGTTGGTTTTGCTTTCGTTGATATCTTGTTCGAGGCGCGAACCCGGGTAGACGTTCATAAAGTTGTAGGTAAATGCGCCTGTCAAGAAGAGTTCGAGGCGTTCTTTGCCGCGTTGCCACAGCGCGATGCGCGCTCCCAAGGACGCAAACGGATAGATGCGGTCGTATTGTTGGTAGCGGCGGGCGGCTCGGTAGCCTTCGGGATCGGCAGCAGAATCAATGGCGTTCCAAGGCTCTGCTTTTTCGGCAGCGTTGCCAAGTCCGAAATAGCCTGCTGTGGAAAAGCGTCGAAACTCAACACGCGCACGAAGTCGCACGCCTTCGATGATCCCGGGCATATCCAATTCCAAGAAGTGGCTGTGATAAGGGTTTTCGACACCACCCGCAGGATCAGGGCGGAGCGTGGTGTAGATCTGCAAAAAGAGACGCCAACGATAGGGGTAATAGCCGGGCGCAAACCGCGCAAGGTTCAAGATCACACCCACACCAAAACCCGTGTCGATGTTGTAGTTGACGGCTGGAAGTCCCCCAATCTCTAGGCGATTGGGATCTTTTTTGGGAGCCTCTTTGCTTGCGAGGGCTTTGATCGGGCGCTTCACAAAGATCTGCGTCTTTTTGTTTTTTTGTGCTTCGAGCGCTTCTTGGGTGTCTTTGATGTTGCGCTCGGTTTTGTTGGCGGCGTCATCGGCTGCTTTGGGGGCTTGTGCAACAAGGCGCGGCGCAGGAGTCTCTTCAAGAGACCAGCCCGCAAGGCGCGCATACAGCGAGCGTTCACCTCTGCTCTTTAAAAATCCCGAACTGCCCGTCTCTTGAAAGCTTTGAGGCAGGGACCATGCCAGCCCTCCCCACAACAGCCACCCGCCGATCCCCACCGCACACAACAACACGCGGCGTAGGCTGGCTTTTGCGCCGCCACTACGCACAAAAAGCGTCTCTGGCTTTTCGCTTGAAACCTTGTGTGTCTTTCTCGCTCGACGTTGAACCTTCGACATCTCCCTCATCTCCGCTCGCTCCTCAACTGTGCAACTGCGTCTTTTATCCATTCACGCGCAAGATCCGCTCGTTTTTGCAAGATCATCCAGCGCCAAGGTTCTCAACACTCTATAGAACCCCTCAACAAAACAACGGCAAGAGGCCGGATTGTGGCCCAAAACGCGCCACAAGACAAGACTTTCGTTAAAAAGCTTGTGCGGTCCCCAAATAAAACCCGACATCGCCTGTGTTGGAGTATCCCAGATCAAGGCGCACGACGATGGCTTCTCCCCACTGCAAGCGCAGGCCGCCACCGCCCGCGATCTTCAACCCCCAAAGCGTCTCGGTGGAAGGGAACCCATCGAATCGCTTGGCGGCTTCGGTGTCGTCCAACCATGCGCGCCCAACGTCTGCGTACAGATGCGCTCCCAAACGCATCGGCAGCGAAAACAACCGAAACGACCAGAACATCGACCGCAGCTCGATCGTGCCAAGCAGCTTGATCTTTCCGTGGATTCGGCCTAACGGCAAAGCGCGCAAACCTTCGGATGATCCGAAGGTTCCCGCAGGAAAAAAACCACCATGCTCCGCCAACAAGTAAAAGGGAACCGTTCCCCACAAGATATCGCCTAACAATCGCGCTGCAAAAACCAGATACTCCCGATAGATCGGAACATACCATCGAAACGTTGCATTCAATCCACCGAACGCAAGCCGCGCATCCACTCCGGGGGAACCGCGCAGCGATATTTCATGAAACCCTCCGCGTGTCGGATTGAATTCGTGATCTCGTGTCTCCCACAACAGGCCCGCTGCACTCATCCACAAAAAATGCGGTGCGAGGCCCTTGAGATGGCCGCGCAACACTGCGCCGCGTTGGGTATCTTGCGTGCTTTCGCGCACATCTTCTTCGAGCCGAGAACCCGGGTAGATCGTCAACACGTTGTAAGTGAGATCGGTGGACAAAAATAATTCAAGGCGCTGTTTGCCCTGTCGCCACAAGGCGATTCGCGCTGCAAAAGCGATCTGCGGGTAGATCCGATCGTATTGCTGATAACGCCGAGCGGCTCGGTACTGCTCAGGTGCTTTTTCGGGATCGATGCCCTCCCAAGGCGAAGAGGTCGGGGCTGCGTTGCCAAGTCCGAAGTAGCCCGCTGTCGAAAAGCGCCGAAAGCCCGCTTGTAGCTGTAATCTGATGCCTTCGCTCACTTTGGGCAGATCCAATACCACGAAATGATCGTGGTAAGGGATCTCGATTCCTCCCGCGAGATCGATGCGTGCAGTGAATTGGGCTCGCAAGCGCAAGCGCCAACGATACGGGTAATAGCCCCGCGAAAAACGCGCCAAGTTTAACAGCACGCCTAGCCCCAATCCTCGGTCAATGCTGTAGCCAAGCGCCGGAAATCCCCCAATCTCTAAGCGTTCAGGATCTCTTTTTTGCTTCTTGAACGGCCTGCGAAACAGGACCTGTAGCTTTTTCTTTTTCTTCTTTTTTGGATCGACACAGTTGGGTTTGTTTTTTGCGGCGCAGCCCCATGCCCCGTCAGAAAGCGCGGCTCTGCTGTGGGTTTTGTATCGGCGGAGTGAGCTGTTTGTGGAAGAGGCGGAAGGATGTGGTGTTTGGGCATAGCTTTGGGAGAGCCATCCAAGCGCAAGACCCAAAGCAAGGCAGCCTCCGAGCCTCGGTTGGAGGGAAGCGAGTAGCTGTCGGAAGGGGGATGCAGTTCGCTGTTTAAACAAAGAGCATACGCGCTTGTCGGGTGATGTATTCGACGTTAAAGCCGAAGAGATCGAGGACTTGTTCACCGGGGGCGGATTCTCCAAAGCGATCGATTCCAACCATTCTTCCGCGCAGGCCCAAGATCCGACCCCAACGCATCGACGCACCCGCTTCGACGACAAGACGGGCTGTCACACCTTCGGGGATCACGCTGTCTTTGTAGGCTTCGTCTTGGTTGAGGAAAGTATCGAGAGAAGGCATCGAGATCAGGCGAACCCTGCGGCCTTCTTTGGCGAGCGCCTCGACGGATTTGCGGGCGATCTCGACTTCTGAGCCTGTGGCGATCATCAAGATCTCGGGGATGCCCGGGCAGTCTTGCAAGATGTACCCGCCGCGTTCGATCTGTTCGACCTGTGCGGGGGTGCGCGGTTGGTGGGCAAGGTTTTGCCGTGTCAAAGCCAAGCATGTCGGTCCTGCTTCGCGTGTCAAGGCAACTTTCCATGCGACGCCTGTTTCGACGGTGTCGCATGGGCGCCAGACGGAGACGTTGGGGATGACTTGCAGAGCGCTGAGGTGTTCGACAGGTTGGTGGGTGGGTCCATCTTCGCCCAATCCAACGGAGTCATGGGTGAGGACGTGGATGACTTTGCGCTGCATGAGACCTGCGAGGCGGATCGCGTTGCGCGAATAGTCGGCGAAAACCAAGAATGTCCCGCCGTAAGGGATCAAGCCGCCATACAAGGCCATGCCGTTCATGATCGCGGCCATCCCGAACTCACGCACGCCGTAATAGATGTAGTTTGCGTGGGCATCTTCGCCTGTAAAGGGCTTAGAGCGCGACCAGTTGGTGTTGTTCGAACCCGTGAGATCCGCTGATCCGCCGATCATCTCGGGGAGCATTGCGCAGAAAAATTCTAGCGCGGCTTGAGAGGCTTTGCGTGTTGCCATGACTTTGCCGTCTTTTTGGAGCTTAGCGAGCCAAGCTTGGGTCTTTTCGGCGAAGTCTTGTGGGAGGGCATTTTCTTGGCGGCGTTGCCATTCTTGGGCGAGGTCGGGATGGGCTTGGTGGTAGCGATTGAGCATGGATTCCCAAGCATCTTCGAGGGCTTGGCCTTTGGCGCGAGCATCCCAAGATGCGGCGATATCCGCAGGGATCACAAAGGGAGGGTGAGACCAGCCCAAGGTTTGGCGGGCAGCGGCAACTTCGGCGGAACCAAGGGGGCTTCCGTGGGTTTTTTCAGTTCCTTGGAGATTGGGCGCGCCGAAGCCGATGATGGTCTTACAACGGATCAGGGTGGGTTTGTCGTGTTGGGCGTGGGCTTGTTCGATGGCGCGACGGATCGCGTCGGCGTTGTGACCATCGACCCCTGAAACGACGTGCCATCCGTAGGATTCGAAGCGCTTGGTGGTATCGTCGGTGAACCAGCCTTCGACTTCGCCGTCGATGGAGATGCCGTTGTCGTCGTAAAAAGCGATTAGCTTGCCGAGTTTCCAAGTTCCCGCGAGAGAGCAGACTTCATGTGAGAGACCTTCCATCAAGCAGCCATCGCCTAAAAAGACGTAGGTGTAGTGATCGACCAACGGAAAACCTTCGCGGTTAAAGTGCGCTGCCGTGAGTTTCTCGGCCAAGGCCATCCCAACGGCATTTGCCAAACCTTGACCGAGCGGACCCGTGGTGGTTTCCACGCCCGGGGTCATCCCATACTCGGGGTGGCCCGGGGTCATCGAGTGGAGCTGGCGAAACCGTTCGAGTTCTTCCATCGGCAGCGCGTAGCCCGACAGATGCAGCAGCGAATACAGCAGCATCGAGCCGTGGCCGTTGGACAGGACAAATCGATCGCGGTTGGGCCATTCGGGATGGGCGGGGTTATGGCGCAGAACATCGCACCACAAGACTTCTGCGATATCGGCCATCCCCATCGGCATCCCGGGATGTCCTGAATTGGCCTTTTGAACTGCATCCATACTCAATGCACGAATCGCATCTGCGCGCTGTTTGCGTGATACCATCGCCTTCTCCTTCTTTTTGGGGGCTTGTGTCTTGAAAGAAACCACGCACAGATACCACCGCTTTGACTGTTTTGGAAGAGGCTTTTGCGTTTTGGTCAGAAGATGTTGTGTTTGGGTGAGAAGCCATCAAGAAACGCCTTTGGGCTGGACTTTTGGTCGAAGAAATGGTTGTGTGATCGGTCTTGATGGCTTCTTTATCTTTTTGTTTTAGGGAGTGTTGGATGCGCGAATCATCGGTTGCTTCTGCATCAAAGCAGGTGGTTTCTTTTTCGGACGATGCGGTGGCAAAGGAGATCTTTTCGGTGGGGGAAGCGCTGTTTCCTTCGATCTTGCCGCTGCTAGAAGAAGCAGACCCAGAGGGGACGATCTCTGCGCAGAGTCGAAAGCTGTGTGCGTCCCTAGGGGCGTTGGCGCAGGCATGTTATGCAGAATTGGGCGGTGTGGTGCATCAAGAGGCGGTGGGGCGGGCGGCGGCGCTGCTTTCTTTGTTGACGAAACTAGACGATCAAGTGATCGATGGTTTGGGATTTCATGGTCGTTTGCATAGTGATCGTGTGTCGGTGGAGGCGCGTGTTCGGGCGTATCTTGCGCCGACGCTGCGCTCGATCTTCGAAGCGAAAGCCGAAACAGCCGAGCCGCGTTGTGCGTTGGCGGCTGAACTAGGGCGCAGCTTGCGTGCGATCTCTGCCCATCCTGCCCGCCTTTCGTCTTTGCTTGAATGGATCGCGAAAGGTTGGGAGATCCAAGCGCAAGGTGTGGCGTGGTTTTCTACACATCCCGCGCCCCAACAACTCGCTGCCATCGAAGAGATTACGGCACAGATCAGCGGGGCTTGGCTGTTGATGATCACGCTGGTGGGGACGTTGCCTGAGGATGCTTCACGGATGCTGACGTTGGACGAGCAGGAGGCGTATGGGGCATGGGGGCGGTGGATTCAGAGTGCGGACGCACTCGCAGACTTCGCAAAAGATTGTGCCGATGGGATGGGCAATTCTGTTGCGGGGCATCGGTTGTGGTTGGCGCGTCCTGCTCGTTATCTGGACGCCTACAAACGGGGAGATCTGGCTCGGTTGTACACGATGCTGGAGGAAACACAAACGGATACCTCGTTGCTGCCGCCTGTTGCGGCGATCGAAAATTTGGAAGAGCGGTTATCCTCGCTTCCGTCTTTGGTTCGGATGTTGCGGTGGATACAGCGCTTTCTGATACAACGCTATTTGTATCATCCGTTGTGTGCGCGAGAGCCTTCTCATCCTTCTTTTGCTGCGTACACAACGAAAGGGGCGTTGCCTTCGGATCCTTGGCTTGCTTCTTACGTTGCGCCGCCTGTCGAGGGAATCTAGATGTTTGGCACTCTTCGTCCCCATGCTTGCGGCCTTCCGTCGCAACAAAAAGACGCACATCAGCGGTTTTATTGTGGCCTGTGTAAAACGCTTGGTGACGAATATTCGCAGACGAGCCGCGTGACCTTGAATTTTGATGCGGTGTTTGTGGCGATCCTTGCGGACGCTCTTTCGACGGCTCCTGCCGAAGCGGATCGATGCCGTTGCCCGATGTTGCCGATCGTGCAGCGCCCCACGGTGTCGCCGTGCAGCCCTGCGATGCGCTACGCAGCGGCTGTACAGATGTTGCTTGCGGATCAGTGGGTTGCGGACCGTGCGGTCGAAGGCCAAGTCTTGGCGCGGGTGGCGCGGCCTCTGCTCAAACGCCCTGTCGAACGGGCGCATACCATCCTCGATCAGCTTCAAGTCGATCTATCGGCCCTTTGCGGATTTGAAGAAAAACAAGCGGCCACCGAACAACAGAGCGAGCCTTCTCCGTTAGAAGCCGCGCAGCCGACAGCATGGGCGCTGGGGGTGGTTTTTTCAAGCATCGCGGATCTTCCGCACAGTCTGCCCGATCTCAAAGATCCCTTGCATCGAGGCCAGCTTGATCGGCTTGGGCAAGCGGTGGGGCGGGTGATCTATTTTGTGGACGCGCTCGAAGATCTGCATGAGGATTTTTTGAAGCGAAAGTTTAATCCGTGTTTGCGAAGAGACCCTTGGGATGGGGCGATCCACATCGATCCGCATCGCATCCAAGAAACCATCGCACACACGCAACAAGCCCTCGAAGAGATCGCAGCGATCTTGCCGTGTGTACCGTGGCTACAACATCAAGCGTTGCTTGAAAATATCCTTTGCCAACGCTTTGAGCGCAGCTTTCAACAAGCCAAAGCCCGAGCGCAAGGGCTGATCGAAGAAGAAGCGCGGCAACGTTTGGAAGCATGGCAAAAACGCCGTTGGCTCGACCGTTTCAGCACAAGGCTGTTTGTGGCAGTAGCGGCGTGGTTTGTTTGGTTTCAACATCTACTTTGGGCGGCGACGCAAGGCCCTCCGGGTGGAAAGGCCAAAGCTTCGGGCCTCCAGATGAGTCCTCTTGGCGAGGCCCCACAAGGCGGCGGGGGAGGGACTTCGTGTGGCTGTTGTGAAGATCTGTTTCGCCCTTGCTTTCGAGAGTGTGGAAAGATCACCGAAGGATGCGGCCAGAGTTGCTCTTGCGTTGCGTCTTGCAATCAGACCTGCGGAAACTGCACCAAGACCTGCACCGAACCCTTCCAACAATGCGGCCAATCCTGCCAGAAAGGTTGTTCGTCTTGTGGCAAAGATTGCGGCAAAGCTTGTGAGCCTTGTGGAGGGTGTAAAAATTGTTGCCCGAAAGAGCAGGGGGGCAACCCACCTTGCTGTGATCAGTGTTGCAAAGATTGCAAAGGTTGCGAAAACTGCGGAAAGTCGGGCAGTGACACCACTCCCCTTGGCTGTTGAGAGGCGCGGATGATCACAGACCCTTCTCACAAACCCCGACCAATGGGGTGTTTTTTGCGTTCGATGCTTGGATTTGGGGCGTTGTTGATCTTGATGGTTCTGTTTCCGTTGCTGATGAGCGTGGTGGAACGTTATCGTTTTCAAGACTGTCCTCTCCGTGATGCGGAGATCTGCGAGCCATGGAAACGATGCAATCACGCCTCGACGTCACCCAAGCAGATCGGCGCGGCTTGTTGGAAAGCAGGAGCCGCGTTTCATCGCGTCGGAACAGCAGATGCTTTGCAGCAGGCTTTGGTGCATTACCACAAAGCCTGCAATCGCGATATCCCCCAAGCCTGCAACAATATGGGCTACTTGCTCGAAACGTATATCCGAGCCCCTTCTTCTTATCCTTTGAAGGAGACGGCCTTTTCTAGCTTTCAGCGTGCCTGTCGCCTACAAGATCCGCAGGGATGCAACAACCTCGCAACGCTTTATGAACAACGTGCTTCCAAACAACCCAAGCATCGGCAAGAACACCACAAACACGCCGAAGCTTCGTATCAAAAAGCCTGTACTCTTCGCAACGCACAAGCCTGTCGCAATCTTGCTCTGCTTCGAGAGCGTTTGCGACCGAGTGCGCGATGGTTGATTCAACAAGCCTACCAAGAAGCCTGTACGCTCGGTGATTCGGGAGGATGCCGCAATCTCGGCATCTTTTACGAACAAGACCACAGCGACGCGACCCGTTGTTCCAAGGCGAACACGTATTATCAGCGCGCTTGCAAGCTTGGCGATCGCTCTCTTTGCCGTTATCGCTGCACACCTTCTACACCACGACAACGTGAGGACGAACCATGAGCCTCCTCGACCATCCGACGATATGCAGCCGTTACTTTTTTCCGCGTTCCTCGGAGCTTTCCGATGCTTTCTTTGTGCCTGTGGACGGAGCACATCTTGCGTGTGCTTGGTTTCGCCGCCACGCCGACGCCCCGACGATCCTTCATTTTCACGGCAACGGCGAGATCGTCGGAGATTATCTCGGTGATATCGCCGAAGCGATGCTTGGCCTTGGGATAAATGTGTGTTTTGCGGAGTATCGGGGCTATGGGGCCTCCAGCGGTTCGCCAACGCTGCTTTCTTTGTTGCAGGATGCCGAAGCGATCTTGCGTGCGCTGGCTTTACCGCCTGAACAAGTGATCGTCTTTGGCCGATCCATCGGTTCGTTGCCCGCGATCCATTTAGCCTCGTGCGTGCCTGCGCTCGGTGGGCTGATCCTTGAAAGCGGGATCGCCGATCTGCTCGAACGTCTGCTTGTGCGCGTTCATCCCGAAAAAGACCTCGGATGTTCCGAACAAGATCTTGCTGCACAAGTCGCTTTGTACTTTAACCACCAAGAAAAACTCTCCCGATACCACGGGCCTTTCCTTGCCTTACATACGCTCCACGATCATCTGATTCATTGGACGCATGCGCAGCGCAACCACGACTGGGCTGCAGGTTCTCTCAAGGAACTCGTCTTGTTTGAAGCGGGGGACCACAACTCGATCTTGCCCTATAATTGGCACAAATACTGGCGCACCATCCGTAAATTTTTGCAAAATGCTCACATCCTCTGAGCTCTGCCTGTTTGTGAGTGACACGATATTTGATGTGCAAAGGAGGTTCTTGATGATCTTTGTTCGGGTACAACGCTGTGTTTTTTGCGCGAGGCGGTGGAGCGGGGGCTTGGGCTTGCTTTGCGTCTCTTGGGTGTTTTGGATGGTGCTGCTTTGTGTTGCTTCGGTGTACGCATCGCCGCCGACATCGCG
>CAUJFU010000249.1 GCA_963169055.1 Myxococcota bacterium | reverse complement strand
GAGAGGCAGATCTTGCCTGTGGTGCAATCTTTATCCGCAGAACATTGGGTTTTGGGCGGATCGGTTGGGGTGGGTTTGGTTCCACCGTTGGGGTAGCAGACACCGTCGCGGCAATCGCAGGGGCGATCCAAGCTGCAATCCTTGGCAGTGGTGCAGTTGGGTCGGCAGGAGCCTTCGACACAAGATTCGTTGGGGGCGCAGTGGGTGTTGCGTCGGCACTCTGCGGGGGCGTTGGGATCGACGGTGCAACGGCGCGCCAAGCAGACTTGGCCCATCGGACAATGCGCATCACGGAAACAATCGTTTTGGGTTTGAGGGGGATTGGTTTGTCCACCGCTACAGTAGGGATCCCAAGAATAGATGTCGCAGTAGCTTCCGCCGTGATAACCACAAAAGCAGCCCGTGAACAGGACGGCGGGTGTAAGGAAAAGACTCATGAGTAGAAAACGGATCTTAACGCGGTTCATTGTTTTTCTCCTTCCATGTACTGGAGGTGCCTCGCTGGCAGTGCGGGCCGCGTGAGTGAGTGAGTTGACGCGTTTTTTGTCATCAACAAGTATGCCAAAGTTTTATGCTTTTCGTTTTCCTCAAATTTGTTCGAGAACACCTTTTTGAGGAAGTCGGATCGCTTGCGTTGTTCAGAACGTTGGAGGGGGGAGTGAGCTTACAGCAGGGGAGTCGAAAGTTCTTGTGGGGTGGGGGGGGAAGACGGCCCCTTGTTGGAGGAAAGGGATGGAGTATCATGGCCGAGCGTTGTGGATAAGGGTTTATCCACAGGGAAGGCTTTCATCCAACCCACAAACAAACGCTGGCATTCCGTCTGATCTGTTGCGTCGATCCGATCTTGTGGGGTTTTTTGAGATGACGATAGAGGAAGAGCATCGTGCGCTGTTGCGTGCTGGACTGTTGCCCGAAGGTGTGGAGATGGAGGCCATGCTGTGGGGGGTGATCTCGGGTGGGCGTCTCGAAGGGCGCGAGGGGATCTTGTTTTTGGCGGGGTCGTGGTGGGGGTTCTATGGTCGTGACTTTGTGTATTTGACGAAGTATGCGGGGTTTGTGGGGGCCTTGTCGAGATTGTCGCGTTGCGATGGGCCGCTTGCGACGGGGGACACGATGGAGTCGTACCTTCTCGAAGGGAGCATCGAAGGCGAAGGCAGTTCCGAACATCGGTACTTTTTTACCCCAAGCGCAGAGACGTATCGTCGCCGTCCCGAAGAGATCGCGGCTTTTTTTGGGGCATTGCGCCAACGCGTGAACAATCAGATCCATCCCGATGCTTTGGGCTTGTTTCGTCAGGGGATGGCGCATTGGGACGCAGGCCACCTGCTGGATGCTGAAGAACTTCTTGCAGCGGCGGGGCGAATCGATCCGCGAAGTGCGACACCAGCTTTTGTTTTGGGACAGTTGTTGTTGGAGCAGGGAGGCCGTAGCCGCGAGGCTTTGCAGCAGTTGCAGATCGCCCAACAACGGCTGTTTGAAGATCCCCCCGCGTTGTTTCTTGCGTTGGCTCAAGCTCATCAACAAGCAGGTGATCTTCGGGCGGCTGAACGCGAAGCTCGGGCATCTCTCCAATACCAAGAGAGCGCAGAAGCGCATTTTTTGCTCGCTGAGATCGCAGCCGAACAGTCGCGAGCGCGGGAGCGTGCGCAACATTTGAAACAGGCTGTTGCTCTTGATCCGAACGGCCCCTACGCGCCGTGGCTTGCGTATGATGCCACGCAAGAAAAGAATTGGGGCCACGCACGACAACACCTTTCCCGCCTTTCAAAAGAGCAACAAAGCCATCCTGCGGCGTTGCTTTCCCAAGCCTATCTTGCCCATCACGAGGGGCGAATCGAAGATGCGATCGCGCTTGCGCGAAAAGCCGCAGCCCAAGATCCCAAGCTTGCTGCGGCATCGCTTGCCCTCGAACGATGGGATATTCCGATTGAAATAATGCCAGAGCGTGCGATGGCTCCCTCTGATCCAAGAGAACACGCAACCGAAACAACCCACCTCGCTGCGGAGATGTTGATGTGGCTTCATGAACAAGAACAACGTTTGTCGCGTGAAGAGATCCCTCAAATGCTCCAAGAACTTTCCGCACAGATCGAGATCTTTTCGGAACAATGGGGTGCTTACTTGGTGATGTGTTTGCTGCGTGGTGAATCGCTTGATCAAGCGATGGAAGCGTTGCAATCGCGCCTTCGTGAAGGAATGACGGAACAGGCTCGTGGGTTTTTGCAGCGAACGCGAGGTTGGCTGTACGAACAATGGGCAGCTTTCGTCTCACGCGAACAGGAACTGCCCTTGCGTTCGGTGGTTGACATCCCTCCCTCGACCGATGATCCCATCGCGATGACGGGGACGTTCACACAACAACAACTGCTGTTGCGTTTGTTTGAACACGCAGAGATCCGTCTTGAGGCCTTGTTCTCTCAACTTCTTCAGTACACGCTGGGCCTTTTGGATGGGGGACTGGTGACGCTTTTCTTGTTGGATCTGCAACACTTCGAGGAACAGCCCGACGCGGGGCGTCTCGCTTCTTTGTTGCGTGAGCGCTTGCGCCCGATCGCACAACGACTTGCGATCTACCTCAAGGCGTGGATGCACCAACATATCGATCTCTTGGAAACGGCGATGGGTCGTCTGTTGGAGATCCCGATCCCGCCGCACGAACAAACCCCTCGTCTTTCCCAACCTCTGCGGCCTCTTGATGCACCGATCCTTGCCGAAACATCGGCTCTTGAGATCCCCTTGCATCGAGGTGAAACCACCGCTCTCCCCTTGATCCCCGTATCTTCGGCAACTTCGGCAACTTCGGCAACTCCGAGTACTCCGCCTGTTTATCGGGCCGAGCGATCCGAGGCACTTCTCGAAGCACCACCCCTCCAAGCTCCGCCGAGTCCGCCCCCCACAAGCGCTCCGCCTTCTCGATCAGCCAGTAAGTCTTCGATCTCTGTCTCCAGCGCCCCCGGGGGTGGGCTGTTCTTTCTGCCCAAACTGCCGGGGGAAGATCAGCGTGCTGAAGCGATCCCCTCGACACATCGGCCCTCTTCTTCGCCCCGCTCGGCTCCTTTGTCCTCTACCGCAAACGCTGTTCCTTCCAAACACAACCCCTTGTCTGGAGCCGCAAAAGCCTATCGCGTTTCGGCGCTGTCGCCTTCTGGCTCGAATCCTCTTTTTTCTGCTACCGCGTCAAGTCCTTCTTCGCATGCGACTCCTTCGCTTACAGAGCGCGTCTTGACTACCGCGATCCAGCCCGATTCTTCGGATGCTTCTTCCCCTCTTGCCCTATTATCCGAACCTAACGCTGTTTCGTTGGCGACTTCTGCTGTGTCTCCGACGCCATCCCTGCGCCATGACGAGACGACAGCACTAGACACATCGACGCTGCGTCCACAGATTGCTGGGGAAGAAACGCCGCCCACTCCTTTCCCTGCGGTCGCGGCAGACGAGATCCCACCTGATCCACAAGACGACCCCATCGGATGGGCTTATGCGATGTATCGACGCGCTTTTCAATCGCTCGGCCACGCAGAGCCACCCACTCCCAAAGAGCGTTTTGTGCGGATTCTCGAAACCAAGGTGCATGCTTGGAAACAACGCACCGGCCAAGATCCCGATATCTACGTGGAGATCGAACATGGACGCCCGCAGATCAAGCTGCGTGAGCGCGAAACCCCGAGGAGTCGAACGTGATCGGCCAACCTATCGTTGCCCTCCCCCCACTCCAAGACATCCCCTTCTCCGACTTCCCTTTGCAACTTCCTTCGCGTATCCGCGATCCACACGCTCGCTTTCATCACCAAAAAGGCCCCGTTCGTGTCCTCGCAAGCGAACACCAGTGCTATCTTCATCTGCTCTTGCCCTACCACCAAGGGCTTTTTCCCCGCTGGTGGGCCTTGCGTTGGATGCACGAAGTCGAAGAGTTGGAAAAGCGCCCCGCCCACCTAGAGCTTTCTTGTTCGGTCGGTTTTCAGAACACGATCAGGTCGGAAAAGCGCCCCGCC